>CAZMAI010000165.1:0-5704 GCA_964564195.1 uncultured Anaerolineales bacterium
GCCTCGGGCGTGGCGAACCCGCCGCGCTCGACAAACAGCCGCGCCGTGATGGGGTCCAGCAGCAGCGCCGGCGGCGTGTGCGGGTTCATCCCCCGCAGCAGATTCTGGACGTGGTCGCGCCAGTGCTTTTCCCTGAGCCCCAGGATGTACGCTGTGGCGCGGCAGCCGCCAAACACCGAAACCGTCGAGTCGAAAGGCTTGAACCCGTGGCGCACGTGGAATGGCTCCCAGGGGCTGGCCTCCTCGTTTTCGGCAAAGGTGAGCGAGTTGTAGGCATAGTTGTTGCCCATCGAGCCCAGATAGGTCTGCCCGGGCACCGAGCCGCCCTGCAAGTTCTGGCTCAGGAGGCCATAGGCCCGCCCGATCGTGGCGTTGGCGTGGTTGTAGGGCCCCAGCGCGCCGATGCCCCAGTTCATCTTGATACTGTGGCGCACCGGTCCGTTGACCACCGCCATGGACGCAGCCGAACTGGTGGTGCTGCCGCGGGCCGAGTGCTGGCTGGCGGCCAGCGCCAGGATCACCGGGAGGTACTCGGGGCGTGCCCCCGCCATGACGGCGTTGATGGCCACCTTTTCCACGTCGTACTGCCAGGCCTCGCGGGTCGAGGTGGGGCGCATGCGTCCCACGATCTCGTCGGGGCGATGGCTGGTGCCCGCCAGCATAGCCTGCACGCGCTCCTCGGTGGGGAGCACGATGGGCAGATAGTCGGTCCAGTGGCTGTCCATGTAGAGCTGCGCCAGTGCCTCCTCGCTCTCCGCCTCGGCATAGCGCGGCGTGGAGCGGTCAAAGCGCACCGCGGCACGTTCCGTATCGCTCAGGGGCTGGGTCAGCGCCTCGATGACTTCCTCCATCACCGGCCGGCCGGTGACGGGGTCGTTGCCGTCGATGTACTGCCGCAGCCGTTCGGCCGTCTGGCCCATGACTGGCTGGGGCACATAGACGAAACGCTCGTGGGGCATCCCTTCAGCCCACGCGGTTTGGAGAACCGCCTCGCGGAAGATGTCGGTCTGCATAGAGGCTGTGGGCACGCCGTAGTTGACTTCGAGATCGATGCAAAGCTCGGCGACCGCCGGAGCGCAGGTGCTTCAATGCCCCACGCCCACCACGGCGGCCGCGCCCTCGTCGCGAATCTGCGAAAAGAGCGCCACATCCGGCTGGGTGTAGATCCCCTTTTTCGCCACATAGCGGGCGTCGATATCGGGCCGGTGCTCGCGGAACCAGGCCTCCATCTGCAGCATAAAGATGTCGCTGTCGTCGAAACGGGCGTCCACCAGGTACACCCGGCGGCCGCTGAGGGTGTCGAAGCGTTCGGCCATCTGGACCTGGGTCACATCGGGCGGGTAGCCCATCGGGTTGAGCGCGCGCACGGCCATGGTTCACCTCCGGGGTTGCTTGCGAATCGTAATGGGAGTATATCGCGGGCGCGCTTCCGGGGCCAGCGCGAGGATGATAGACAATGGACCATGGACGATGGATTTACGACAACGCTCAACATACCGTCGCCCTTAGGGATTACGGCTGGATTGGGTAACCGCTTCGGTTGACGTCCCAACTCATTCGTATTAGTCTCCCGCAGTCGAGTTCACTCTATTCGATAGGGGAGCAGGCATGGGAGACAGAATCGACAAAGACGGGAATGTGTACACTGAACGCTGGGATGGGCAGTACCGACCGGAGTCCACCCTGTTCGGGACGAAGCAGAACAAAGACTTTTGGGGTAACGCTAACATTGAGCGGGATTGGCTGGGGAACGCAAAGGTGGAAACAGACTGGCTGGGGAACCCAAAGCGAGCAGCCGACGGGAGGCCACTGTATATCCCCAAGGGTGGCTCTTCGAGCAGTTCGGGTGGCGGTGGACTTGTTGGTTGCCTGCTCATTCTGGCCCTTGTTCTGCTACTCGGCGCCATCATGCTGTTGGTCTTGCCTTTCTTCCACACGTTGTGGCGCCTGCTGAAGGAGCGCGACGGTAGGACCACGTTGCTCATTACCGTAGGCGGGCTGATTTCCCTATCGGTAGCAGGCCTGGTTGGGCAGTGGAGCTTCCCTGGTGTGTTCGCCCCCTACTACGCACTCACTATGAGCCCGTCTGAATGGATTAATCCCGAGCTTGGCTTATTCGGCTGGCTTGCCGCCGCTATAAGCGTGCTACTCATCTTGTGGGCGTGCTTTGTGAAAGACTGGCTGGGTCGGTTCTTTAGCGCGACGGGCACATTGATGGCGGTGTTTGTCCAGGAGATTGGCAGAGGCTGGAACACAATGAGAGGATGGTTGTAACACAATGGGCGCGACGGAAGGCACAAGACGCGCAGGAGTTGCTCGTATTGGGTTCGCAGCGATTGCCCTTGCGGGAGTAGCCGCTGTGTTCGTTAACCTGGGGCTCTTCCCGAGTCTGGGGCACGCGCCGCTATGGCTTGTCCGCGCAACAGTGCTTGTGATCGGCTGGGCATTCACGCGAGACGAGACGATCCGACTCTGGCTGCGTACCCCTGCGATATGCTACTGTACTCTGTATGTTCTGCTACAGTCATATGTCTGGTTGCGTTGGGAGATGCTGGAGTATCTCGCTCTTCTTCTGCCTGCTGCGTCGATCGCGATACCAGCGGTATCGGCGCTCAGATCGCCGAGTCGCCGTATGGCGATGCCTTGGCTCGTCTACGCAGGGGTGACACTGATGCAGACGTTGCCAGCGTACCTGGCCTCGGGGCCTTACACATACGGTGCTAGAGCTCTGGGTTGGACCTTCAGCTGGTACGGCTTTGCTGTGATAACACTAGCCGGCTATTGGGCGGTATACCGTACTCTGCCCCATGAGTTACCAGCCTGACCATGACAGGGAATGGTAGTCGCACGTCCACCCGGTATATCCAGCTCCGGTTCGCTGGCCGCGGTGTTTTCGGGGTATCGCGTCAATCCGAAGCTGCTACTGGGCGCGTATAGAAAAGCCACGGAATATCGCATGGCTTGGGTGCTCTGGGGTCGGAACTAACAAAGCCGGAGAAGGGGCGAACCGTGGCCCGAGCGTCAGACAAGGGCATCGCCGCCACGACCCATTTGCAGATACCGCTGTGGCCCTATCGCAAAACTCGGAGGAGCTGGCCTGTTGGGACCGTGGAATAACGCGCTGCCGCTGGCCGACGACAACAGCGCGAGGGCCGCAGCGGGTAGCACACCCAAGCAATGTTGTAGCTCATGCATGATTCTAGAGGTATGTATTAATGAGTTCAGCTGCTCACCGGAGCCTCGTCAGTATCGTGACCCTCGCCTGCTGTCTGTGTGTAAGCCCTCCGTTTGCCATACATGCTCAGGCCCCAGCAGCGACGGTAACGCCGCGGGCACCGAGTCAGGCGGACTACGCCGACCTGGAGGAGTTCCGACTGCCGTGGGACGGCGATTCGTCACCTACCCTATACCTTACTGATGACTGGGTGGATCATTGGAGCCGAGGGGTCACCACGCCGGGAATGCAGTGGGACTTTGCCGGCAACGACGCTACGGTACTTTCGCCGTCAGCCGGATACGTGCAGCTCGCCGAAAGCATCACTGGCCCCTATGGGACATACGTCGACGTTCAAACTCAGGACGCGGGAACGACTGGCGGGTGGTCTGTGCGCCTCGCACACATGGTTCGCGGCTCGTCAATCGATCCCGATTACAGCGACGTTTGGATTCCCCAGGGTGTCCCCTTGGGTGAGATGGGCGGAACCGGTACAGCGTGCGACACGGATCCGGTGACGGGTTTGTGCCGGGCGGCTCCGACCTACAGCGATAATGCCTATGGGACGCACCTTCACATGGAGCTGTTCTGGGCAGGAGGCCGCCCGCCAGCCACTGGCAGCGGCACGCTGCGGAACTGGGACCTGCGTTTTCCTGAGGCAGGAACCCCATTCGGTGTTGATCAGGCTCAGCTGGCTAACGAGGCAAGCTCGGGAGTCCTCCGAAGCGCCAACCAGACGACATATCGCCCCGTGATCAGCGTGCGCGATGCGGCCGATGTGCTGCCGTGGCATCCAGAGCGGAACGTGTCGGGCGGTCCTCCAGCGCTGGTCTACATCACGACAGAACAGTGGTCGTCCCTTCACGGATATCGAGTTACGGTAAGGTCGGTGGACACTCTAGATGAGGTACTGGACACAGGATGGGTCACTGTAACGTCTGCCACCTGGTACGCCTTGCCTGCTCCCTCTGGCACAGACGGTCTCTGGCACGGACTCAAGAGAGGCGAATACCGATGGTCGGCTCAGGCCCTCTTTCCCGACATACGTCAGAATTACCCGGACAGGCACTACTTTAGTACACCGGTCACCGGCACGTTTCGGATTCTCGACCAGCGCAATCTGCTGGATCGTGTCGAGTGGTTTATCAGCAGCCTAGTAAGGCGAGCCCATGCTGCTCCCCCGGCTGGGGAGCAGCGTCTGATGCCCCCGCCCGCACTCCCCTCTCCCGAGGAGATGGGCCTTGAGTTTCGCGTCGGCGAGCTGGTGCAGTTGCCGGCCACGCCGCAGCCAGAGCTGACGCCCACGCCTGTCATTAGCATCGACCCGACTCTGGTTCCCGCCACGCCGGGCTTTACCGAGCTGCTTGTGTCAATGGATCGGGACGGGCAGCAGGATATCGCGTTACTCTCCGTCGCAGACGGCGCTATTACGTGGCTGACGGACGATCCTGCGGGCGATGGGCAGCCGGCCTGGTCGCCGGACGGTCAGCAGATCGTCTTCTTCTCGGAACGAGACAGCGACGCTCCAGGTCTGATGGGGATCTACCTTATGTCGCGAGACGGCGGCAACCAGCGTCTCCTGCCTGACTCAGAAGGCGCTTCTGGGCATGTTCGTGCGGCCTGGTCACCTGACGGCACCCGCATCGGCTATGTGAGGCCGTCAAGTCTCGTACGCAGCGGTGGCGACGAAGTGTGCATTCACCCTGTGGTAGGCGGGCAGGTCATGTGTTATTCGCCTGGGGGGCTGGTCAGAGGTGAACTGACCTGGTCGCCGGATGGCACCCGACTTGCGGCGCTGGGGCTCTTTGGCGAGGATCCGATGATCATGGATCGTCCCAGGGAGATCATCCTCGTGCTCGACAATAGCAGCAGTCTGGGCTCGCCGTGGCTGACCCGCTTGGAGGCGCCTCTGGGCCCGCTCTGTCCCTTGTGGTCACCCGCAGAGGACCGCCTGGCCTACACCGCGTATGCATCCCCTGGCTGGTCGGTTTTTGTTTCCGGTCTGGACGGTACAGATCCCCGCGAGGTAGGTCGCGTGCCAGAAACGCAAAACTGTGAGTACATGAAGGCATGGTCCCCGGACGGCGGATGGATCGCCCATAGCCTCTCCGAGGGAACCTATGAGCATTCAGGTCTGGCGATTGGCACTGCCGATGGTCTCCAGCACCGCACGCTCCTGGATGCGACGGATTGGGTTCGCGACATCGTCTGGTCGGCTGACGGCACCGAGATAGCGTACGTTTGGCTGGAGTCGTGGGAAACGAGCGGGGCAGTGGGACGTGAAGGAGCCCAGCGGCTGGAGATCATTCGGCTTGCGGACTTGAGCCGGACAGTCGTGCTCGACTCCCTGGTAACGAGCGTTGCGCCGCCGCCCCTACAGCGTTCGCCGCAGGGACACCGTTAGCGCTTGAGTCATCTGATCCGCGCGAGGAACCCGGCAAAGGCGCTGCTCAGCGGATCATGTGATTTGGCCGTAGTGCTGCCTGCCGG
>CAZMAI010000166.1:0-5575 GCA_964564195.1 uncultured Anaerolineales bacterium
GCGGGAACTGGCGTGCTGTCGCAACCGACGACAGTCCCTACCGCAAGGTCCACCGCGACATCGATCGCCACCGCCACCCCGGCCGCAACGGCGACGCCGTTGCCATCACCGACGCCGGCTCCGACATTGCGTGTGCATACCGTCCAGTCGGGTCAACACATCGGCGTCATCGCGGCGATCTATGATCTCAGTATGGACCAGATCGCAGCCGCCAATGGTATCTCAGTCAGTGCCATTCTGCAGGTAGGTCAGCAGTTGGTTATCCCGGGGCCGGAGGGCGCCGTAGCGCCTGCAACGGCGCAGGCCACAACTGCTGTCGCGACCAGTGCACCGGTGACTGCCGTGGTCGTGACTCCCGAGCCGGCCGGTTCGGCTACGCCCGCCCCGGAGATTCACGTGGTGCAGCAGGGCGACACGCTGGGCGGTATCGCCGTCCGCTATCAGGTGAGCTCGGCGGACATTGCGCAGGTTAACGGGCTGTCGCTGAACGCCGTCCTGAGTATCGGTCAGGAGCTCGTGATTCCGGGAGTGACGGCCGCGCCCAGTCCGCAAGCCACCGAGACGGAGCCTCAGCCTACCGCCACCTCGCTGGCCGTCCCTACGTCGACCCCTTTCCCCTATCGCACGCGTCCTGTTACCATGACGTACCGCCAGCCACGGTTGTTGCTGCCCGTCAACGGCGCAGTGATCAAAGGCGACGACACGGTGCCTGTGCTACAGTGGACTTCGGTGGGCATACTCGGAGCGGATGAGTGGTATCAGGTACGTCTTTGGACGCCCGATGCCGGCACTGACCCGGTGATCTATCGGACGCGTGCCACTTCGCTCCGTCTGGACGAGGAACTCTACCCCAAGAACCGGCGCGATGATCGGTTTCTGTGGGATGTGGCAGTCGTGCGAATATCGGAGGGGACGCCCGGGGTGCATCAGCTAAGCATCATCAGCAAGCAACGGGCATTTCGCTGGCGCTGAGTGCAGCTCATGCTCACGTAGTTGAGGACCCGCTTTCCGACTTGGAAGCGGGTTCCTTTCTTCCCGTGGCTGCGGATCCAACGCTCTGCCAATGCACAATTGCGCGGTTGAATGGCGTGTGTGTCCGGTCAATAACCGGTTGCAGGCGCTCCGAACCGTTGCTATGATTGCGTGCATAGGTTCATTTCGAACGCAGGACAGGGGAACATTCAGCGTGCCAGTGACCAGTCTTCAAGCCATTTCGGCTGAGATCGATGCCTTGCCCGTATACTCTGATCATGAACATCATCTACCCGATGCGTTCTTTGCGGAGGGAATGACGCTGGATCGCTCCCTGGAGCGGTCCTATGTGGCATGGACAGGATTCGTGCCCGACGGCACCGAGGCGTCGCGGGCCGCGTTGTTGGACAATGTGCGGTTCAACTCGTACTTTTACTGGTACGAGCGTGGCTTTCAGCAGATGCATGGCGTCACACAGGCTATCACGCTGGAGAACTGGGATGAACTCTCGAGCCTGCTCGCCAGCCACTATGCCGAGGACCCTGATCTACACTGGAAGGCCCTGCTCAAGAACGGGTACGAGCGGATGATTCAGGATGCCTACTGGAATCCGGGCGACAACATGGGCCATCCAGAGGCCTTTGTCCCCACCTTTAGGATCGACAAGTTTCTGTATGGCTACCATCCAGACCAGGTTGCCCCGGACGACATCTACCCCTGGCAGCACTATAGCTTCTCAGGTGGGACGCTGGATGACTATGTTGCCTTGATGCTTGACACGGTGCGCGAGCGCCACGCTGCGGGTCTTGTGGCGGCGCTCAAGTGCGCCGAGGCTTATAATCGGGGCCTCGATCTGGCTGAAGACGACAGGGAGGCCGCCGCAGCGGTGTTCGGCAAGCACCCGTCGCTCGTCTCGCCCGAGGCAAAGCGTTTGTTCAGCAACTATATTTTCCACCGGTGCTGCGAGTTGGCTGTGGAACTCGAGTTACCATTCCAGATTCACACTGGCCTGGCGGATCTGGCAGGTTCCAACCCAATGCAGTTGATTCCGATCCTCGAGCGCTATCCGCAGGCGCGTTTTGTTCTGTTCCACACCGGCTATCCGTGGACGGCGGAGGCTGCCGGACTGGCGCATAACTATGCCAATGTGCTCCCTTCGCTCACCTGGACGGCGACGATCTGCACGTCCGCGGCTGTTCGGGCGCTGCATGATCTGATCGATGTCTCTTGTTCCATCAACCGCATCACCTGGGGCAGTGACTGCTGGGTGCCCGAAGAGAGTCTCGGGGCGCAGTTGGCCTGGCGACACATCGTAGCAAAGGTACTGACGGAGCGTTTCGAGGACGGACGTCTGCGCGCCAGCGATGTCAGCGTACTCGCGCTCAAGTTGCTGTGTGAGAACAATCGGGCGATATACGGCTAGTCTTGGTATGGCGTGCCGGTCGTGATTCTGGGGTCTTGAGTCGAAACGGTGCCGGCATTGCCGGGCGAAAAATGGAGGTGGGGCATGCCAGCGAATCTGTTCGACATCACCGGATTGAGAGCGCTTGTGACGGGGTCTACGCGCGGCCTGGGCCTGGCCTTCGCCACGGGTTTGGCAGAGCACGGAGCGCGAATCGTCGTCAACGGGACCCGTGACGAGACAGTGGCGCCAGCGGTGGAACGTCTCGCTGCGGCAGGTCATGATGCGGTCGGATACGCCTTTGATGTCACAGACCCGGTCAGCGTAGAGGCCCAGGTGGCCCGCATCGAGTCGGAGCAGGGGGCCATCGACATCCTCATCAATAACGCAGGGATACACAGGCGCTCGCCGCTGATGGACATGACCGCGGAGCAATGGGAAGCAGTCATCAGCACGAATCTGAGTTCCGCGTTCACCGTTGGACGTGCCGTTGCTCGGGCCATGAGTGCGCGACATGGTGGCGTCATTATCAACATAACATCAATCAACGCGGAGGCGGCCCGGCCCTCTATCGGCAACTATGTGGCGGCCAAAGGAGGGCTGGACGCCCTGACACGGGCCATGGCGACCGAATGGGGACCCCACGGCATCAGGGTGAACGCAATAGCGCCAGGCTATTTCATTACCGATATGACGCGCCCCCTTGTGGAGGATCCCGAGTTTGACCGGTGGGTCAAGGGAAACGTGCCTCTCGGGCGGTGGGGAGATCCAAAGGACCTGATCGGTGCTGCTGTCTATCTGGCGTCCGGTGCCTCCAGCTATGTGACCGGTCGAACCATCCATGTGGATGGGGGCTGGCGGGCCTCTCTGTAAGCAAGCATTACGCGGTAGCAGTTCCTGCTTGGACTAGACCCAAAACGGTTGACATGTTAGAACATTAGTTCTATACTGTGATCGATTTGATGACCCATTGTCGTTGTGGTATCAGCAAGGAGCATGATGGGTGACAAACTTGATCGCGATATTCTGCGCAAACTCGCCGAGCCATTTCGCCCAGATCAGGTGCGCTGGAAGCCGCAGGTGGTGTCCGATTCGGGCAGGGCGTTGGCGGTCGCCTACGTGGATCCACGGGTGGTCTCTGAACGGCTAGATCAGGCGGTGGGCGGTGAGTGGTCCTTTCACTGGGAGCCGTTGGGGGTGCAGGGCGACCGCCTTGTGGTCAAGTCGAGCCTGACTGTGATGGGCGTCACCCGGGAGGACGTGGGCGAGTACGTTCTGTCCGATCGAGAGCAGGCCGATCCCTGGAAGAGTGCGGTGTCCGATGCCCTCAAGCGGGCTGCGGTACACTTTGGCGTCGGCCGGTATCTCTACTGGCTTGAGGCGATCTGGTGCTCCTATGATCGTCGCAGGCACGAGTTTGTCGACGAGCCTTATATCGACGATGAGGGACACGTACGCGTCCGGCGCCGGCAGGGCGATGGCGGGACCCCGAGTACAGATGCGCGCGACGATCGCAGAGAGCGCGCAAACTCCCGCACGAGGGCGGCCGCGGGTGCCAGCAGTACCCGGGGCGCCACGGACGGACGCCGAGAGTCGGCACAGGTTCGCGAGTCCGCCCATACGGATTACGGTGTCCCCTGGGGCCAAGAGCTTGTGGCCTGGGCTGGGCGCTATCTTGAGCATCGGAATGTCAAGACCGCTCAGGCGGAAGACGTTCTCCGCTGGCTGACAGAGCATGAGGAGATGCATGCCGACCTGTCGCTCTACCCGGCGTTGACTGATGCGCAGGCGGCCTTCATTCGGGCGCTTCCCAGATACGTCGAGGCACACGGGGATCACTAGGCGTTGGTGTTCGGTCGTCGCGGACGGCGGCTGGCAGCCTCATCTCCGGTGCCATTTAGAGTGGATCGGGCCGATGGACTATCAATTGGCGTTGACAGGCTTCTATTCGCATCTATAATCATGGGCGATCGAGCAGTCCGCAACAAAGGAGGGGTCCATGCCCGGAAGAGACAGTAGTCGTACCGGGGGCACGCGCTCCGTGCAGGAAGCGTGGCCCCGATGGATGTACGTGGCGGTGCCTGCACTGGTTGTATTTGTGGTAATCGGCCTCTGGTGGGCATTGTTCTCGCCGCCGCCAGCGGAGGACTCGCTTGCGGTTTCAACGCCCACGCGACCGGTAGGTGTCATCGGGCAGCCCACGCAGTCGCCAACGGAGCAGGCGACGCTGGAGGCATTCGCGCCGACGGCCACCACGGTGCTGCCTACGCTTCCGCCGGCAACTGCGGTGGCCGCAGAGGTAGAGGCGGAAACAGTGGAAACGACAGAGGCGGCCGCTCGCGAGACGGAGGAAGCTGCGCCGAGGGAGCCCCTGACGATAGGTGACACAGCAGAGGTCTGCTGCACCGATGGAAGCGGATTGCGCATGCGCGCCGACGCTGGGACAGAGCATCCGGTCGTCAAGATGCTTTCAGAGGGCAAGGTCGTGGAGGTCATCGGAGGCCCGCGGGAAGCCAGTGGCTATACCTGGTGGCAGCTGCGCGACGATGTCGGCACTTCGGGTTGGGCGGCTGAGGACTTTTTGATCAAGCAGTAGGAGCAGCCCCTGGTTTTTGGCGCGGTCTGTGACGCTATGCTGGCGCCCGGAATGCGGCCCCTGTGGCGCATCCGGGCGCTTTGCGCACTGTCAGGAGAAATGGCGAACGATGTCCAACGATGATATGCAGCGGATCGCACAGCTGAGGTCCGTGATCGCACACCACGGCTACCGCTACTATACGCTCGATGCTCCCGAGATCTCTGACGCTGAGTACGACGCACTGATGCGTGAGCTCGAGACACTGGAGGCGCGTCACCCTGAGGCGATCATGCCGGACTCTCCGACGCAGCGCGTTGGGTCAGAGCCGCTCCCAGAGTTTGAGCGCGTGCTGCACCCGGAGCCCATGACCAGCCTCGAGGACGCCTTTGACGAGGAGGAGGTGCGCGCTTGGTACCGGCGCGTAGAGCGGCTGCTGAATGAGGATGTCCAGCCCTGTTTCGTGGCTGAACCCAAGATCGACGGGCTGGCGGTGGCGCTGACCTATGAGAATGGATTGCTCGTCAGAGGGGCCACCCGAGGGGACGGCCGTGTAGGCGAAAACATCACGGCGAACGTGCGCACCATTCGCAACGTGCCTCTGCGCATCCCAGTGGATCCTGCGT
>CAZMAI010000167.1:0-2352 GCA_964564195.1 uncultured Anaerolineales bacterium
TCGGCGCCCAACCTGGTGGGCTGGGATGCCTGGAACGAGTTGCGCTGGAATGTGAACGCCGACGGGCAGGTATGCCATTGCCCGTACACCGTGAACCGGTATCACGCCTGGCTCGATGCGACCTACGGCGGGCTGGAGGGCCTCAACGCGGCCTGGAACACCCGCTACACCGAGTGGCGGCAGATTCTGCCGGGCAAGTTCCCGCGCAGCCCCTATACCGCGATGATGGCCTGGGAGCACTTTCTCACCTGGCGGGCCACCGAGCTGGGACTGGCCCGCTACGACGTGGTTAAGGAGCTCGATCCCGATCACCCCGTCACGGTCCATGGCGGCGCCCCCACGGTGCTCTATGGCATGAAATTCCCCGAGACCTCGCTGAACCGCGGTAATGACTGGTTCTTTGCCGACGAGATGGACGGTATCGGCTGTTCCAGCTTCCCCACCTGGTTCCACTTTTCCGATGCGGACCTGGCAATGCGCATCGAGTGCGTGCGCTCAGCCGCGCGCGGTAAGCGGGTCTGGCTGAGCGAGCTGCAGGGCGGCAGGGCGGCGCGCGGATTCGAAAGCCACGATCCTGTGCAGCCTGCCAACCAGCAGCGCTGGATCTGGACCGGCATCAGCAGCGGCGCCGACACGATCCTCTTCTGGTGCTGGCGCGATGAGGTCTTTGGCTCCGAGTCATCCGGATTTGGGTTGATCGGTTCCGATGGCCTGGCCGAACCGCGCCTGGCTGCCATGCGCAAGACAGCACGCGTGCTGGACCAGTATCGCGATGAGGTCGCGTCCTATACCCCGCATGTGCCATCGGTCGGCGTGTATTTCAGCCCGCAGAGCTACTATCTGCACTGGAACCAGGAGGGCGACGCCAATCTGCCACAGAACGCCCTGCTCGGGTACACCCGCGCTCTGTTCCGGAGTCACATTCCCTACACGATTGTCGAGGAAGAGCATCTGGAGAGTCTGGATGAGATCGACGTGTTGTTCATGCCGCGGTCGCTGGTGATCGATGCTGAGCAGGCGGATGCTCTGGGCGACTGGTTGGAGAGCGGAGGTACGCTGGTGGCCGAAGCCGAGTGCGGGGCCTTTGGCCGCAACGGGCTGTACCGTTACGCTGAGGATCGCTTCCTGGCGGATCTCACCGGCATCGCCGACGTAGGGCGACGGACTCTGGTGGGCAATGCCGTTAATGTCAGCGTCGCCAGCCAGGACCTGCAACTACCCGCGAAGCAATGGCTCACGCCGTTCGGTGCCGGTGCTGGCCAAGTCCTGAGCGAGACCGCCGATGGCCCTTTGTTTGTCCGGGTACCCGTTGGTGAAGGCCAGGTCATTCTCTGTGGTGCCATCATGGGCGATGCATACTTTGAGGGCTCCTCCAGCAAGGACTCGCCCTATGCACCTTACGCCGCCGACTTTGAGAGCTTTGTGGCGGCGCTGGTTCAGCAGGCGGGCGTGGAATTGCCCGCGGAGGTGGTGTCACCGGAGGGGCTCGCGGCGCGCGACGTGCATGTGCGCACCGGGTACACCCTGGGCCGGCCCATGGTCTTTGTGTTCTGTGATCAGGCGGAGTCGGTGACGCTGAGATTTCCTCCCGGCACCTTTGGCGACCTGGGACGCGAGTTGCTGAGCGACAGCACAGTGGTGATCGAAACCGTCGTGGAGGGGCAGGTGGCCACGATCCCCATGTCGGAGTGGGGCATGGGTGTGCTTCTGGGCGGCTGAGGGAGTATGTCGATGATGGATCCGGGTGCTCGTCCGAGGGCGGCGTTCTTTGGAGGACAGGGTATCTATGGCCGGCAGAGCCAGGTGGACTATGTCTACGGACCCGAGAGGCGCCGGCGGATTGGAGAATGGACAGAGCTCTATCCAGAGGACGTACACGGGGGCAATCTGCACCTGCTGGAGCAGATGGGTGATCTGCAGGTGATCTTTTGCACCTGGGGGATGCCCGTGCTGGACGCAGCCGCGCTGGAGCGGCTGCCGAAACTGCGGGCCGTGTTCTATGCCGCGGGTACGGTCAAGCCGTTCGCAGAGCCTCTGCTGGATCGGGGCATTCTCCTGACGAGCGCCTGGGCGGCCAACGCGATACCGGTGGCCGAGTTCGTGCTGGCGCAAATCCTGCTGGCCTGCAAGGGTTACTTTCGCAACGTGCGTGACTATCGCCCCGAGACGGGCCTGACGCCGCACGAGTGCTATCGCGGCCCGGGCATCTATGACGTGCCGGTGGCCTTGGTTGGCGCCGGCCAGGTGGCACGCGCCGTCATCGAGCGTTTGAGACCTTTCCGGTTGGAGATCCTCGTGGTGGATCCTTTCCTCAGCGAGGCTGACGCGGCCGACCTGGGCGTGCGGCTGGTA
>CAZMAI010000167.1:2452-5354 GCA_964564195.1 uncultured Anaerolineales bacterium
TCGCCGCTCTACCGGCTGCCCAATGTGCATCTGAGCAGCCATATCGCTGGCTCTTTGAACAATGAGGTGGGCCGGCTGGCGGACTATGCCATGGAGGCTTTCTGCGAGTGGCGAGAGGGAAAGGTGCCGCGGTATGCAGTGACCCGCGAGATGCTCGCACGAATGGCCTGAGACAAGTAAGCACTGGAGGACGACATGGGACAACTGGACGGCAAAGTAGCGATCATTACGGGCGGCGGTAGTGGCATCGGCAAGGGCATCGCAACCCTGTTCGCCAGCGAAGGGTGTGCCGTGGTGCTGGCGGGACGCAAGGCGGAGCGCCTGGAAGCCGCCGCCGAGGAGATGCGGGCTGCGGGTGGCCAGGCGATGGCAGTCCCGAGCGATGTAGCCGATGAAGATCAGGTGGCGGCGCTGTTCGCACGTACCATGCAAGAGTACGGCCGGCTGGACATCCTGGTGAACAGCGCCGGCGCCTTTGACGGCGGGTGGATCGAGGACATCCCGCTCTCGGCATGGCAGAACGTAGTGAACGCCAACCTGACAGGCCCCTTTCTCTGCATTCGCGAGGCCTTTCGCATCATGAAGCCGGCTGGCGGCGGGCGCATTATCAACATCGGCAGCATCTCGGCGCAGCGTAGTCGCGAGCGGTCGGCACCCTACACCGCGACCAAGTTCGGCGTCTGGGGCTTGACCCAATCGGCCGCGCTGGAGGGTCGCGACTATGGCATCGCGGTGAGTGCCCTGCATCCGGGCAACACGCTCGTCGAGCGTCGTGCCCTGGGCCAGCAGCATGGGCGGGCCGCTGATGAGGAGCCGATGTTCGACGTCGACGTCATCGCGCGGACGGCACTGCTGATGGTGACTTTGCCACCTGAGGCCAACATGCTGGAAGCGATCGTGCTACCGCTCGAGCAAAAGTACCTCGGCCGGGGATAGCGAGCGGGGCGCCCTACGGCAACGTCTGAATCTGTCTGGGCCGGTCGCTCATTGGGGCGGCCGGCTTGCCTGTGCCGGACTGTTTTTCGGGCCTGATGCTCCTCGCTGTTTGCCGGAGGTGCGGCCATTCGCTACAATATAGGCCTTGAGGCAGGCGTCGCTCCGGGCAGAGGGGCCCTGAGCCGTGCCTGGCAAAGAGCGCAGATGTGTTGTACGAGGAGAAAAGAATGCCGCAGATATCGCTTGGAACATGGGCCTTTTTGCGAGGGCCTTATGCAGACAATCCGTGGAGTCTTGAGCGCGTGCTCGACTTTGCGGCGGAAGTCGGTTACGAAGGCGTCGAGCTGAGCGGGTATCGCCCACACGCTCACTACGAGGACTATGACACGCCCGAAAAGCGCCAGGAATTGCGCGCGATGATCGAGAGCCGCGGTCTGGCTGTATCGGGCTATGCCCCTGACCTGCGCCATATACCGGCTGCGCTCACCGACGAAGAGACCTATCTGGCCGAGATCATGAAGGCCATGGAGCTCTGTGTCGGCGTGCGCACCGATGTGCTGCGCGTGGACACTGGCGTGCCCCCCGAGGAGCTGACAGCGGAGGAATACGCCGAGCGCTTTCGCCGGGTGGTCGTGAACTGGGACAAGGCCACCGAGGCAGGGCTAAAGATCGGTGTCGGCTTGCAGTGGGAGTTTGAACCTCGTTTTCTGATCAACAAGGCCAGTGAGGTGCGCCGCCTGCTCGAGGCCATGCCCGAGCGCAACATGCACGTCATTTTGGATATGAGTCACGCCTACATGATGACGGTCATGGGCGCGCGCCAGCCGGGCATCAAGCAGACCTTGCCCTATGGCATCGTCTCCCTGGGGCGCGATATCCAGGACTATATCGGGCACCTGCACCTGTCGGACACGGACGGCACGATATCGCCGCGCAGCGAGAGCAGCTCGCACGTGGCGTTGGGGCAGGGCAAGATCGACTATGAAACGGACCTATACTACCTCCGCGAGGAACTGAAAAAGCTCTCCTGGTGGACGGTGGATCTCAACGAGAACGACGACCCGGAGGGGGCCGCCCGAGAGTCGTTGTTTGTGGCGCAGGAGCTTCTGCACACCTACGCAATCTGAGCGCGGGCCGGGAATCGCAAGCGCTAAAGCCCGGACAAAGTAATAGTGACGACTACAGGGCACGCAATCAAATGCGTGCCCTGTTGCTACAGGGTACAATTGCATCAGAGCTGGGCGGTAAAGGCAAAGGGATCTGAGGAGGCACCGATGGCAATCGTGATCTGCAACCAGGGGGGCGGTGCTGGCGTGGGGCTGGCCGCTGGTGCGCTGCGTGAGGGCGGCACCGCACTCGATGCTATCGAGCGGGGCATCCGCGCGGTGGAAGCGGATCCGGACAACCACACGGTGGGGACTGGCGGCTGGCCGAACTTGCTGGGACAGGTGGAGTTGGACGCCGCCATCATGGACGGTTGCACGTTGCGCACCGGAGCGGTGGGTGCACTGCAGGGCTACCTGCATCCGATCAGCGTTGCCCGGCGCGTAATGGAGCAATTGCCGCACGTGCTGCTGGTCGGTCAAGGTGCGGCGCGGTTCGCGGCCGAGTGCGGGGCAGATGCCGGCGAAAACCTCACGCCAGAGGCCAGGGCGTTCTGGGAGCGCTGGCGCGATGAGAGCGTGACTGGCGACAGGGTTGAGGCTGCCTCGGCGGGCTCGCTCGCCGACCTCGCCTGGCGCGCCGCCGATCCCATGCACACTCATGGGACCACAGTGTATCTCGCTC
Organism: uncultured Anaerolineales bacterium; assembly: GCA_964564195.1. Taxonomy (GTDB): domain Bacteria; phylum Chloroflexota; class Anaerolineae; order UBA1429; family UBA1429; genus JAAYED01. The sequence goes on from CAZMAI010000167.1 coordinate 5,177, forward strand.
GCGACGATGCCGGTCACATGGCGGCCGGCGTGAGCACCAGCGGATGGGCGCTCAAGTATCCCGGGCGATTGGGCGATTCACCGATCGTCGGGGCGGGGTCGTATGTTGACGACCGTTACGGCGCCGCTGCGTGCATCGGGCAGGGCGAGCTGACCATCCGGGCCGGCACCGCGCGCTC
>CAZMAI010000168.1:0-5243 GCA_964564195.1 uncultured Anaerolineales bacterium
AAGTATTATATATTTGATTGAACTAGCCATCTATCACTAAAATGTGGTTGAGTAACTTCAACTACGGGAGGTGGTTATAGGAAGATGAGGGAAATGTATAATTTTTATTTTACTTAATCAAATGTCTTTATTCTAATAAATAAACGATATTTTCTAATAAAAATCTCATAAAATAAAATATCTATTCTATAAAATATTAAGGAGAATAATAAAATGAAATTACTTAAAATAAAGGGGGTGAGTAAGCCATGAAAACAAAAACACCCACATTACTAGTTTTAACCCTAATTTTCGCCCTGGTACTTTGTGGCGCGGCGTCTGCTGGAACTCCCCTCCAGGAAAACCAGACAGGCACAGTCTCTGGGGATTTGTACTACAACGCATCTAACCCCTGGGCTCAAACAACCCAAGGAGAAACCAATGAGGTTATTCAAACTAACACATTACCCACCTACACCAGCATCGACTCGGCATATGTCTACGTAAACGTGTACTCTGGCTCAGGTACCAATAACTGGCCCGTGCGCACCACCACCAAAATAGATGGAAACGGTGATGGAGACTACGACGACGCCGGCGAACTACTAGGTGTCGAAGACATGGACATCCAGAGCAGTACAGACGGCACTGTCTACTGGAAGGAGGGAGTGACTCACTGGAACAAAGTCTACTCGGACTACCAAGTCTGGTACGACGTAACCAACCTCATAACCAGCACCAACCCATCAATCTACGTGAAAACCGAAAATATGGGCGGTGATGACTACGACGGTAGAATTAAATTAATCGCCCTAGTAGCAGCATACAACGACGGAGACGATGATAAGGTGCATTACTGGGTCTTAAATGGACAGGACTGGATAAACGCAGACACACCAACTTCAACATCAACCTTCAACATCAGCAGCTTCAGTGGACAGGTCACCAGCGCAACACTCAACACCGTGGCACTAACCAGCACAGATGGGACCTATACCTTCAACGGCAATGCTAAAGAAGGTAACCTCACGGAAACCGGCAGTTACTACAAAGAACACACTTGGGATGTGACCAGCAACATCAACGCCAGTGAAGACAGCGCCCTATCCTACACTAATGTGGGATCATCATTCAAACTAAACCTGGCCACACTCACCATACGAGAAGCGCCAATTGCACCACCAGTGGCAGACTTCACCACTAACATCTCCAGTGGTGTTTCACCACTTAATGTTAGCTTCACAGACACATCCACCGGGACAGTAACTGGTTGGGCCTGGGACTTTAACAATGATGGAATAGTAGAAAGCACACTTAAAAATCCAACATACACTTACACCATACCTGGAGTTTACACGGTGAATTTAACTGTATCTGGACCTGCAGGTAGTAACACCCTAGTTAAGGATAATTACATTATCGTGTTACCCCGTGTAGATAATAGTTTGCCTGGCGGAACCTATAGTACTGCTCAAAGTGTAACGTTAACATCTGATGACCCCACAGCTACAATTTACTATGCCGTTGATAAAACAGACCCACGTACAAGCGATACACGAATCACCTACACTGGTCCTATAGCCATCAACAACACCACCACTCTTCGTTATGCAGCGGTAAGCTCCGATGGTAAGTGGAGCCCATTATTCCTGCAAAACTACGTAATAGGAACCGGCGGACTTGCAGATTCAGCATGGCCAGAATACGGTGGAAACAACCAAAAGACCAGCCAATCACAGTACAACGGACCATCAACCAACACCCTACTATGGACCTACACCACTGGAGGAGATATAACTGGTTCACCATCGATTGCAACAGACGGAACCATATACATCAGAAGCAACGACGGTAAACTCTACGCCATAAACTCAGACGGCACTCCCAAATGGAACTACAGTGTAGGAACTGCTTCATATGTTTTTTCACCAGCTCCAGCAATTGCAGCAGATGGAACCATATACACCGCAACATTTAACGGTAATTTATATGCTTTAAACCCAGATGGTACTCTGAAATGGAGTAAAAACTTTGGATATAGACAATATATTTATGGTTCGCCAACCATAGGAGCCGATGGAACCATATACATCGGAAACTTTGGAAACTATCTGTGTGCACTGAATCCTGACGGTACAACGAAATGGACTTACGGAACCGTGAACAATGTATTTGATACTCCAGCGATAAATACTGACGGAACCATCTATGTCGGAGATTCTGTAGGAAGAGTTTACGCGGTGAATCCTGACGGAACAACCAAATGGATATATCAATTTGGCAGTTACAATCCTATTGGCACCAGTACAGCCTCGATTGGTATAGATGGAACCATATACATCGGAAGTTATGACGGCTATTTATACGCATTGAATTCTAACGGAACACTAAAATGGAGTTACAACATCGGTGGCCAAACTTATAGTTCTCCATCGATAGGTGCTGATGGAAACATTTACGTGGGAAGCCCCAATGGTAAATTGTATGTTTTGAATCCTGATGGAACGCTCAAATGGAATTACAACACTGGAAATTCAATAAATGATTCACCTGGTATCGGTGCAGATGGGACCATATACATAGCAAGCAACAACGGTCAACTTTACGCCTTAAACCCAGATGGAACTGTCAAATGGAATTATTACATCGGAGCCACCTCAAGCGAGTATCATAGTTCGCCGGTGATTGGTGCGGACGGTACTTTGTATATCGGAAGTGCGGATGGTAAAGTTTATGCCTTTAAGGATGGCCCGGCTGTTGCTGGATTTGTTGGTTCACCAACTGAGCGGATGTCACCATTAACTGTTCAGTTCACTGACCAGTCTATAGGCACCATAACCAGTTATTCCTGGGATTTCAACAACGACGGAATTATCGATAGTACTCAAAAGAACCCTACATTCACTTATAAAAATCCTGGAATTTACACGGTTAAACTAACCCTGGAAGGACCTTTCGGTAATGATGAAATGGTAAAAGTTGACTACATCACTGTACTGCCGGACAATGAGGCACCAAGTATAACTGCCGATCCCGTAGGTGGGGATTATACTACAGCTAAACAGGTTGTTTTATCTGCAACGGATAATTCAGACCCTAATCCTGAGATCTATTACACCACCAATGGCAGCGATCCAACCACTAACAGCACACCATACTCAGGTCCTATTAACATAGGTGGAACCGTCGTATTGAAGTTTATAGCAGTGGATGCCTGTGGTAACACTTCACCTATAGGAATGGAATCCTATACTATTCCTGATACCATATCACCAGCCGTGACTGGTGTTCAAAATGGTAGTAGAGTGATTTTAACCGCCACAGATAACATAGACCCCCAACCAACAATATACTACACCATTGATGGTAGCAACCCAACCACCAACAGCATACTCTACACTGGACCTGTAATTCTCCCAAATAAAGTGGCAATTACCTTGAAGTTCATTGCTGTAGATACCAATGGTAACATCTCACCAATAGAAAGTGGAACTTTCATCGTTGTTGATAATGTAGCACCGGTTGTAAACGCCACCAAAGAAGGGGATACAATAACTTTAACCGCCACAGACAACCTAGACCCCACACCAAAAATCTACTACACTCTTGATGGTAGCAATCCTACTACCAACAGCACACCATACAATGCTCCTATAAGCCTCCCACCAGGAACCACCACTATCTGTTTCATCGCGGCTGACTCAGGTGGAAACATCTCCTTATTCAAAAAAAGGACCTATGTTACACCAGCAAGTGGAAATAAATACCAAGGAGGTCGATTCTCAGCAGGTCAGGACTTAGTGAATACCAGTGTTTATAAGAAAGGCCATATAGGAGTGGCAGTAGCAATATCCGGAAGTTATGGCAGTGCTTATGATGTACCGGGTGTAACTTTAAATAGAACTTTTAATGCCAACGACCTAAACATACCTGCAGGTGCAACCATACTTTCAGCTCGTCTTTATCAGGGATGGAGCTGGTACGGAAATCCAGGATTTGTTCTACAGTTCAACGACCATGAAACTCAGGAAGCTGTTGCCCAATATGCCGACAATATCAACGGTCAGGATGTATACGACGTGACATCCTACTTAAAAACAACAGGAGTCAACACAGCCATTCTCACATCAACAAACAGTTTACCCAGCAATAAGTATGCTTTCTACGGCACATATCTTATAGTAATATATGAGGCTGCGAGCGAACCTTACCGACAAATATGGATAAACGAAGGCAGTGACTGCCTACTTTACGGATCAGACGATCCTGTAGCCAGCTACACCATGATCGACGATGTGTCCATCACCAACGTTGCATCCTCCAAAATCACCATAATTCCCCAATCTGGTGATGGGGCGGGTGATGTAAGCTTCATTGCCCTTAACGGTCAAACATTCAATTACACAGGAGTTGGCGGATCCGACCCTTCGTTCGTATATTTCAATGTTACCAACGCCCTTCAAAATGGGACTAACGAATTAAAAATCTTTGGAGGCACTAGCTACTTCAACTACGCAGCATCCATTATAGAAGTTACCAAAGAAACCACCAGCGCTCCACTTGCAGACTTCACTGTGGACACTACCAAAGGTATTACTCCTTTAACTGTGCAGTTCACTGACCGATCCACTGGAGATATAACTAGTTGGAGCTGGGACTTCAATGACGACGGCGTAATAGATAGTACTGAACAAAATCCAACTTGGATATATAATACCCCAGGTACCTACTCCGTGAGTTTGACGGTTTCTGGTCCTGACAATAGTGATACAGTTAGTAAAGTAGATTATATCACGGTTAATGTGCGTCCTTGGCAGGATTCCTGTGACTCGGTTGAAGGTTGGACACTGACCAACAGCGGTCTGATCAACACGACAGTCTATGAAGGTGAATACAGCATCGGTTGCAACCCCGCCTCAATACAATCTGCTGCCGAACGAACCATTGTCATACCCTACGGGGCAAAAGAACTACGTTTCAACGCTGCAGCACCAGCTGCCTACGGCTATAATGAATGGGTAAAAGTATTCCTTGACGGAGAAGAGAAGATTTCCATTCCCCTCACCACTTATGGAGCAGTAGAATGGAACCGCTACTCAATTGACCTCACCAATATTGAAGAAGGCGAACACACCTTCAAAATACAGGCAATGAGCGGAGCAGGTTGGGACAGCATCGGATTCTACATCGACAACATCTGGATAATTGGTGATGAAGAAGTGTACAGCACTGTAAACATCACACCAAATGATGTAGATACGTTT
>CAZMAI010000169.1:0-5239 GCA_964564195.1 uncultured Anaerolineales bacterium
CGCCCCATGGAGATCGACGCCCTCAGCCGCGGGGTGTACCACTCCCCCGGCTGGAACCGCGATTACCCGCGCATCCAGATCCGCACCATCGAGCAGTTGCTCGCCGGCCAGATGTTCGACTATCCCCAGGCCAATGTCACCCTGACGCGCGCCGAGCGGGAGGAAGCCCCCGGCGCCACGCAGGGGGAGCTGCTGTAGGGGCTTGGTTGCAGGTTCCAGGTTGCAGTTTTCGCGCTGGCCATCGGAATGGCGGTGCGAAGCGCGCGTGACGCCCCCGTGAACGCCCCATCCCCTTGCCATAAAGACCCGGTGAGTCTTTGCGCGCGTGCGCTTTCGCGCCGACACGCCCCCCGCCCTCTCCGTTATACTCTCTGACAGAGTCTTGACGAAGGAGAGGATCATGAGCAAGTTGCGCGTATGGAGTGCCCTGCTGGCGGTGGTGGTATTGATGGCGGCGATCGCGGTGCCGGTGGCGGCCGACGACGGTGACCTTCCCATGTGGGTGAGCCAGGTCAAGATCGCCTACAATGGCCGTTCCTCCCACTCGGCGGACCGGATGGTGGGACAGGTGCACGTGCGGGACACGAATCTTGCGTTCGTGACCGACGCGACGGTCACGGCAGTGTGGACCACGCCAAAGGGGGTCACCGTGGAGCAGGAGGCCATCACCCAGTTCCAGGGGATCGCCTGGTTCGAGCTGTGGGCGGGTGTGGGCACCTACACCCTCTGCGTGACGGGCGTGGAGAAGGACGGCTGGGTCTACCAGCCCGAGCTGAACACCGAGGATTGCACGACGTTCTATATGCCCGTCCCCATGCGCTAGCGTCAAACATCGCACGAACGGCGGCGTCCTGGAGTACTCCGGTGCGCCGCCGTTTTGTTCTCGCGTTCAGACGTGCCGCGTCGCTGCCGCCGCGCCCGGAAGCGTTGGCGTCAGGGATAGCCATATCACCACCTGGCCAGCGGAATGGCGCCGCCGCAATCCGGCATCGAGATAGCCTGTCGCTGGCGCGCGACGCCAATGGCGCGAACGGTTCGCCCGTGACGCAGGATCAGGTCGATCTGCCCGCCAGCATCATGCCAAACGCCACGGCGAAAATCAGCCACAGGGCCACGATGAGCCAGCCCATGGCACTGGTCAGGCCTCCGAGCACCGCCATCACCGCCACTACCAGGCCGATGACATCCCCGACAGTGATGGATACCAGAAATGCGCGCCGCGTTCCCTCGTCACCGGTGTTGCGGCAGAGCCAGAGCAGCAGGCCCAGGATCAGAAAGGCAGTGCCGAAAAAGCGTGACATCACCATGCCGCCTTGCGGGGCCGAGATGCCAAAGATGTCCAGGGCGAACTGGGTCAGCACGATGTACAGAATCCCGAATACTACACACACGATAGCCTTGAGGGTCATCCACAGACTGAACTTCATCGTCGTCTCCTCTCAACCCGGGGGCCTCGTGGGCACAAGCCGTCGCGAGGTCACAGTGCCTGATCATCGCTGAGGATGCTCTTTGCGATAGGCACCTCCCTTCACACATCCCGGCGCGAGTGCGGCAGTCTCCGCAGACCGTCTCCATCCGCACCGCCGCGGGACCAGCCAAGACATCGACCAGCCCGCCAGGCCGCCGACGCAACGAGTCCGCCGCGACGACCCGGAAGGCGCAGCCACCCTCGCTGCAATTACCGCTGGGCGCCGTGCTTACGCGACTCACAAGTATTCTATAACAGATAGATACGATAAACAAGCACCCTGAACAGTGTTGTTCCGTCTTGGCCGTGCGCTCCTCAGATGGTGGTTGCCTCCCTGTGGTGCTTTGACACAATCCCCGCCTGCCCTAGAATAGCGACGGTTAACCTGCTGTTAACAATGCGCGTATTCCACTCAGGGGAGTGTTCATGCTGACTGTTCTCATGGTGCTGGGCGGGCTGGCTCTGTTCTTGTATGGCGTGCACATGCTCAGCCAGGGCATGGAGCAACTGGCCGGCGGCCGGCTGCAGTACTGGCTCGACCGCGCCACCGACCGCAGGATCAAGGCCGCGGGCTTTGGCGCGCTGGCCACCGCCGTGCTCCAGAGCAGCAGCCTGCTCATGGTCACCATGATCGGCCTGGTCAACGGCAACCTGATGACGCTCACGCAGACCATCGGCATGATGCTGGGCCAGGAGATCGGCACCACCCTCACCGGCCAGATCATCGCCTTTCGCGTGGGCGATATCCGTTACCTGGCGATCGCCGCGGGCTTTGCCATGGCCCGCTTTGGCAAGAAACGCAACCTGCAGCGCTATGGCCAGGTGGTGCTGGGTTTTGGCATCCTCTTTACAGGGATGGAGACCATGTCGGCCGCCCTGCGGCCGCTGGCGGACATGCCCGTGGTCACCGACTGGCTCGCCGCGATGGGGCAGACGCCGCTGCTGGCGATGATCGCCGGCGCGGTGCTGACGGCCCTCGTCCAGTCCAGCTCGGCCACCACCGCCCTGACGATCGCGCTCGGCGCCAGCGGGCTGATCACGCTGCCCTGCGCCATCGGCATCATCCTGGGGGCCAACGTGGGCACCTGCGTGACGGGCTTTATCGCGTCGCTGGGCGCCTCCGTCACCGCGCGGCGCGTCTCTATCGCGCAGATCCTGATCAACGTCTTTGGCGTGCTGCTCTTTGCGCCCTTTGTCACACCCTACGCCGGGCTCTTGCAGCACACCTCGAGCGATCTGCCGCGCCAGATCGCCAATGCCCACAGTATCTTTAACATCGCCGTGAGCGCGATCCTGTTTCCCTTTGTGGCCCAAATCGAACGCCTGGCGGCCTGGATCGTGCCCGAGCCGCCCCCGGAAGAGGGTGTCGCCGTCGCCCGCTTTCTCAGCGACCAGCTCAAGGGCGTGCCGGCCATCGCTATCGGCGCGGGACAGCGCGAGCTGGCCCACATGGGCGAGATGGCGCTGGACATGCTCGCCCAGAGCCGCGATGCGCTGCTGGATCTCGATATGGACAAGGCGCAAGAGGTCGTGCGGCTGGAGCGCGAGGTGCTGGACCCGCTCTGCGACTCGATCGAGGGCTTTATCAACAGCGTCATCGCCGAGGACCTGGCCGAGCAAGAGCGGCAGCAGTGCTTCCGCATCAAGAACGTCAATGTGGACCTGGAGCGCGTGGGCGACCACGCTGAGAACCTCGCTGAGGCGGCGCAAGACCGCTACAACCACGGGGTGCCTTTCAGCGACCGCGCCGTGCAGGACCTGGAGAATGCCTTTGACCATGTACAGGCCACCCTGAGCAGCGCGCTGCGGGCCCTCCAGGGGAACGATCGCGCGCTGGCGGAGCAGGTGCGCTTGATGGAGGACGAGATGGATCGCATCAACCTCAGCTCGCGCGAGCGGCACATGGAGCGCATCCAGGAGGGAGACTGCAGCGCGGAGGCCAGCCTGATCTTTGTCGAGGCCCTGCGCAACCTGGAGCGCATCAGCGACCACGCAGATAACCTGGCGGACAGCGTCCTGGATAGATAGCGCGGCCCGCCGGTTACCCACAGTTCAGTCTGCGCATCCTTAGGGCTGGAAAATTCCGCCCTTTGGCGCTGGCCAACCCCGCACTCCTTCTGGTATACTCCAGTCACAGTCGAACGACCACATGTGCCAAACGGCTGCCACAGGTCACCGGGTCGACGGCTGAACGACACCGCCTGGCGCCCCATTTCCGGCGCCGGAGCCGTCAAGGAGGACGTGCAGATGGATATCTTTACCGTTCAGGATCTGCAGACGCTGATAGAGGCTCAAGGGGGGTGGTGCGTTTCGCTGTATATGCCCACCCATCCGCTCCGCGACACCGAGCAAGACCCGATTCGTTTCAGGAACATGCTGCGGGACGCCGAGGAGCGGCTGCGGGCGCAGGGGCTCCGGACGCCCGATGCGCGCGCCATCCTCGCCCCGGCCGAGGCGCTGTTGCAGGATCCCCTCTTTTGGTCCAGCGGCGGCATCGGTCTGGCCGTCTTTGCGGGGGAAGGCTTTTTCCGTTCCTTCCGCCTCACCCTGGAGGTGCCTGAACTGCTGGTGGTGGCGCGGCGCTTCCACGTCAAGCCCTTGATGCCCTTTTTGGCGAGCGATGGCCACTATTACATCCTGGCGCTCAGCCAGAAGCAGGTGCGCCTGCTCGATGCCACGCGGCATACGGTCGAGGAGATGGACGCTGAACACACCCCGCCCACGCTGGCAGAGGCGTTGCAGTATGAGCAGTATGAGCGCCAGCTCCAGTTCCACACCGGCACGTCATCGGGATATGGGCGGCGCCCCGCCTCGTACCACGGCAGTGACCCCGGTGACGAGGCCAAAGACCGCATCCTGCGCTGGTTCCACAAGATTGACGATGAGCTTGGCCAGCTGATCAAGGGGGGCCAGTCGCCGCTGGTGCTGGCGGGCGTCGAGTTCCTGTTCCCGCTCTACCGCGAGGCCAACACCTACCCGCACCTCGTTGAGGAGGGCGTCCCAGGCAATCCGGAGGTGCTGCGACCTGACGAGTTACACGCCGGCTCCTGGACGCTGGTTGAGCCGCTCTTTTCGGCTGGCCGCGCCTCGGCCGAGGCGCGCTACGCGCAACTCGCGGGCACGGGACGCACCGCCACCGACGTGGCCGAGGTCGTAACTGCCGCCCAGCACGGGCGGGTGGATGCGCTCTTTGTGGCCGTTGGCGCCCAGGTGTGGGGCCGCCTCGACAGCGAAACCGGCGAGGTAGAGATCCACGCAGATGCCGAGCCAGCGGACGGCGACCTGGTTGACCTGGCAGCGCTGCTGACACTGCGCAACAGCGGCTCGGTTTACGGTCTGCCGCCAGAGGATATGCCCGGCGGCGGGGTCGTGGCAGCCGTGCTGCGGTACTAGACAAACGCGTACGCACGCGCCGGCACCCGGAACGGGGACATTAATCCGTCCGGGTGCCGTTGACTATCAGGCGCTCGGGGGCTATGCTTGGCGATGGTAGCGCCCACTGCGGGGACGGAGGCCGCAGCGTTGCGCGGCTACGGTGACGACCTCCAGGCCGCCGGGACGCCGTGGCAGTGTTGACAGCATACTGAGTATATCCTTCGAGAGTGTGACGGCGGGCCTCATGTGCGGCCCCCCGGGGGGACCGATGGACCATCTTGCAACGAAAGACCAGCTGTTAGCACGGATACAGGCGGGACGCGGTGCCTTTTTCGACACTGTCCGCGCGTTGGACACTGAGCGTCTGTACCAGCCCGGCGTCCAGGGGCTGTGGTC
>CAZMAI010000170.1:0-5223 GCA_964564195.1 uncultured Anaerolineales bacterium
GCGTTGCCCAGCCCCAGAGGCTCGCTCACTGAAGCGAGAAGGATGGGGGCGACGCCGTACCAGGTGTCGTGCAGGGCATGCGCCAACGCCTCACCGATCAGCGTGTTAAGTGCGGTCTGCTCCATGTCTTGATACCTTCCTGTTGGATCGCCTGGCTCGTTGCGCTCTCTAGCAGATGCGAGGCAACTGCTCACCGCTGAGCATATCCAAAAGCCGTCGCGTGCCCAAAGGCGTCCTGAGGACCACACGACCCGGGTTGTTGGGCACCACGCGGCCGATCGCGGCAGCCTCTGCGCCATACATGTGGGCCTGCATCGCCTGTAGCACAGCGCTGGCAGCACTCTCCGGCACGATCGCCAGCAGTTTGCCCTCGTTGGCCACATAGAACGGGTCCAGCCCCAGCAACTCCGCCGCCGCCTGCACGGGCGCATGCACCGGCACTTGAGCCTCATCGATCTCGATACCGACTCTTGAGCGCTGGGCGACCTCATTGAGCGCCGTCGCGACCCCGCCCCGCGTGGGATCCCGCAGGACATGGATATCCGGACACGCCTTTAGCATCGTAGCCACCAGATCGTTGAGCGGGGCGCAATCGCTGGTGAGCGGGGAGGAGAACTGCAGCCCCTCGCGACGCGTCATGATGGCCAGGCCATGGTCGCCGATCGCGCCGCTAAGCAATACCACGTCGCCCACCCGCGCATTGGCGGCAGAAATGTGTACGCCGTCGGGCACGAGACCGACACCCGCGGTATTGATAAAGACACCGTCACCGCTCCCGCGCTCCACCACCTTGGTGTCGCCTGCGACGATGCGCACCCCGGCGGCCCGAGCCGTGGCGGCCTGCGAGACGACGATCTGATCCAGGTTGGCAAGCGGAAAGCCCTCCTCGATAATATACGCGCTCGTCAGATAGAGCGGGCGGGCGCCGCGCATGGCCAGGTCATTGACCGTGCCGCACACAGAGAGCTTGCCTATATCTCCTCCCGGAAAGAACAGAGGCTGCACGACGAACGAGTCCGTGGTGATCGCCAGACGAGCCTCGCCCTGCTCCAGAGAAACGAGCGCGGCGTCCTCCATGCCCGATAGCACATCGTTGGCATGATGCCGCACAAACATGCTCTCGATCAGTTCCTGGCTCAGGATGCCCCCGCTGCCGTGTGCGAGGAGTACCACCCCATCGGTCATCACGCTGGTACCCCCCGGTAGCGGTAATGGGCTGCGCATGAGCCCTCTGCCGAGACCATGCACGGCCCCACCGGATGGGCCGGTGTGCAGGCGGTGCCGAACAACGGGCAGTCCGCGGGCTCCACGATGCCTCGCAGCACCTCGCCGCACCGGCATCCCAGCGCCGCTTCAGCGTCCAGAGGTCCCTCTGCCATCCCAGGCAACGCGAATCGAGCGCGTGCATCGAACGCCACATACTCGGGAGCGATAGCCAACCCGCTATCGGGGATGATTCCCAGCCCGCGCCAGGCCGCGTCGGCCGTTGTGAACACCCGCGCCATGAGACCTTGCGCGACCACGTTGCCCTCGGCGCTCACCCCGCGACCATAGCTGTTCGTCACCCGAGCCTGGCCAGCAGCCTTGTCCTCGGCACATGCCAACAGAGCCTGCAGGATATCCGTCGGTTCAAATCCGGCCACGGCACAGGACACACCGTATTCTGTTGCGAGAAACGACCAGGCCTCCCAGCCGGTGATTGCTGCGACATGACCCGGCCCCAGAACCGCATCGACCGCGACCTCGCCTGCGTCCAGAATCGCACGCATGGCGGGCGTCGTGAGCTTGTGCATCGAATACACAGTCCAGTTCTTGAGTCCTTCGCGTGCCGCCTGCGCGATAGCTGCCGCGATGGTCGGAGCCGTGGTTTCAAACCCTATGCCCAGCATAACGATCTCCCGCTCGGGCAACTCGCGCGCCAGTTGCAGTGCGTCGAGTGCCGAATAGACCACGCGAATGTCGCTGCCGCCGGCGCGTGCGCCCTGAAGGCTCGTTTTCGTACCCGGGACACGGATCATGTCGCCAAAGGTAGCCAAGGTGACCCCCGGCTGTTGGCTCAGCGCAATGGCCTGGTCAATATCGGCGCTGGCGGTGACGCAGACAGGACAGCCCGGCCCGGACAACAGTGTGACCCTCGGTGCAAGCGCATCGCGGAGACCATAGCGCATGATGGCATGGGTGTGCCCGCCGCAAAACTCGATCACCCGCAGCGAGCCGGTCACCTGCCGCAGAATCGCATCGATGAGCCGCCGCGCCGTCGGAGGATCGCGAAAGTCCGCCATGTGCGTCACGATGGTCCTGCGCCTTCGCCTGAAGACTGCTCGCGCACGGCAGCCTCCTCAGCCTCGATCTCGCGCGACGCCTCCTCCAACTCGGCAAAGAGCCGCAAGGTTTCCTGCGCTTCAGCCTCATCGATGACGCTGATTGCGTAACCGGTGTGGATCAACACATAGTCGCCAGGCTGCGCCTCAGGCGTGAGCACGAGGCTAACCTCGCGGCTCACCCCGCCGAGCTCTACGCGAGCCATCTGGCCCGTGATCTCCTCAATACGTACCGGGATCGCTAGACACATCGTCTGTTACCTTTCAGACCGGGGATCCGCCTTGGCCCCGGCGTGTACAAAGTGCGCTACATAGGCCTGTCCCAGGGACACGCCTCCATCGTTGGTCGGCACCTGGCGATGGAGCAGCGGGCGCAGCCCGGCAGCCTCCAGCATGGGAATGACCATCTCCAGCAGGAGCCGGTTCTGAAACACGCCACCGCTCAGCGCCACGCGATTGAGACCGGTTTCGCTTTCAAGCTCCGAGCAGACGGATACCAGCAGCTCTGCCATCGTCAGGTGAAAGCGATGGGCGATGTCTTCTCGCCGGACACCGCCGGCTGTATCACTCAGGATGCCCTCCAGTAGCGGGGCCACCGCGATACTGAGCGTAGACCCCAGCCTGCCGTTCGTGTCGCCCCAGCCGTCGATGCCCGCTCGTTTGCAGGCGTCCCAGGGATACGGTCTCGCCGCAGCTCCCGTGCGCGCGAGCGCCTCGAGCTCCATGGCCGCCTGACCCTCGTAGGTTACGACTCTTCTTACGCCCAGCATGGCGGAGACCGCGTCAAACAGCCTGCCCGCGGAGCTGGTGCGCGTCATGCGCACTTGCGCTGCGAGCATGCTGCTCAGCATCGCGCGCTCGTCGGCGCTCATTGGGATTGCGCTTGATCCAGACTCGCCCAGCGTCTCTGCGAGATAGGCCCAGGCAATGCGATACGGTCGCTGCGTGGCCGCGTCGCCTCCCGGCAGAGGCAGGTACTCCAGGTGCGCTGCCCTCACAAAGCCGCGGCCATCTCCCACCAGGAATTCGCCGCCCCAGATATCGCCATCGAGGCCGTAACCTGTGCCATCCCAGATGACCCCGAGGACGGGCTCGTCCAGCCCATGCTCCGCCAGGACGGATGCCAGGTGTGCATGATGATGCTGGACCCGGACCACCGGGAGCCCCATCGTCGCGGCTAATCGGGTCGTGTGATAGTCCGGATGCATGTCACAGGCGACCACCTCAGGCTGTACGTCGAACAACTCCTCATAGAGCGCCAGCGTCGCCGCATAGTGCTCCAGCGTCTCGAGGTTCTCCATGTCTCCGATGTGCTGGCTCACAAAGGCGTAGCGATCCCGCGTCAGGGTAAAGGTTGCCTTGAGCTCAGAACCCATCGCGAGCATCGGGCGCGTCACGACAGGCAGCGTCACCGGAGAAGGCGCATCTCCTCGCGCACGGCGCACAGGCTGCGGCTGACCCGCCGGCGCGAACCAGACGCCATCATCGTAACGGGAATGAATAGGCCGGTCGTGAGCCAGAAAGCAATCCGCCAGGGCACCCAGCCGCGCGAGTGCCTCATCATTTTCCTGCGCGATAGGCTCCTCCGTGAGATTGCCGCTGGTCATCACCAGGGGCCTGTCGATATCCCGAAGGAGGATATGGTGCAACGGTGTATAGGGCAGCATCACGCCAAGTGTATCAACGCCGGGTGCGACCTCCTGCGCAACTGGTGCCCCAGCCCGCATCGCACAGAGGACGATGGGGGCTGAGGTCCTCTGCAGCAGTGCACGCTCGGCCTCTGTTAACGTACAGAGCGACTCGGCCATAGCGAGGTCACGTACCATCACAGCAAAGGCCTTGTGAGGGCGCCCCTTGCGCGTGCGCAGCAAGGCCACCGTTTCCGCATTGTTCGCATCGCAGGCGAGTTGGTACCCGCCCAGTCCCTTGATGGCAACGATCTCGCCCGCATCCAGCCGTCGGACGACCTCGCGCACCGCTTCATCATCGGTTGCCAGGAGCTGCCCGTCAGTATCCAGAAGCGTCAAGCGGGGTCCGCAAGCCGGGCAGGCGTTGGGCTGCGCGTGAAAGCGGCGGTCCCGTGGATCATCATACTCGCGCTGGCAATCGGGACACATCCGAAAGCCGCTCATCGTCGTCGCAGGCCGGTCGTATGGAATCGCTCGGATGATCGTGAACCGCGGCCCGCAGTTCGTGCAGTTTGTGAACGGGTACCGGTACCGCCGGTCATGAGGATCAAAGAGCTCCCGCAGGCAATCCGGACAGGTGGCGATGTCTGGCGAGATCAGCTGGTAGGCATTCGCCTCATGCTGGCTGCCGAGAATGGAAAAGCCCTCACAGGAAGGAACATCATCGACAAACTCCGCCGACAGGGTCTCGATCTGCGCCAGAGGAGGCGCCTCGTCGCGGATCGCCTGGGCAAAACTCTCTAGATCCGCTACGGTGCCCTCGACCCGGATTTCCACACCCGATGATGTGTTGCGCACCCACCCCGCCAGGCCATGGCGCTCCGCCAGCCGAAAGATGAACGGGCGAAAGCCCACCCCCTGCACCACCCCGGTGACCTTGATCACCTGTACGGTGGTGTCAGGTTCTACTTTGCTCGCACGAGGCTGCGCAACCACCCAGTCCACGCCTCCATCCCCTCTCCGCTGACACAAGACACCGCAAAGACCTCGATCTCTGGATTGATGCCTCGCACCAGTGCCGTGTAGGCCTCGATATCAAACGGCAGGTAGGGGATCAGGTCGATCTTGTTGATCACCAGCGCATCGACGTTGGCGAACATCTTGGGATACTTGTAGGGCTTGTCATCGCCCTCGGGGACGCTGGAGATCACCAGCCTGGTGTGCTCCCCAAGAGCGAATCCGGCGGGACACACCAGATTGCCCACATTCTCGAT
>CAZMAI010000171.1:0-5218 GCA_964564195.1 uncultured Anaerolineales bacterium
TTGATCATCCAGCTGTTCTTGGCCCCCTCCAGCTCGACCTTGCCCCAGTACTCGCCCAGCAGGGAGATACGCCCGCCTGGCGCTACCATGTCGTAGGACTGCCAGATGGTCGGCAGTGTGCCCACCGCCTCAACCACCAGGTCCACGCCGTAGGGGTGGCTGTCGCGGATGCGCTGGTTCAGGTCCTCGCGACTGGGGTTGACCGGTGTGGCGCCATACCCCCTCGCGATCTCGAGGCGATAGTCGGAGAACTCGGAGACGTACACCTCGGGCACGCCCACGGCTCGAAGATAGGCTACGGCGCCCATGCCCACCGGCCCGGCGCCGATCACCAGCGCGGTCTGTGCCTCGGCGGCGCGTGCCAGGCGGAGACCGTGGCTGGAGGTGCCCAGTGTGTCCAGCAACAGCACGCCCTGGTCCGGCGAGATACGGTCATCGAGCCTCAGCGCGTTGCGCTCGGGCAGGGCCATATACTCGGCATAGCCGCCATCGGTGGACCAGCCCAGCAGGCCGGGCTTGTGCGGGCAAAGGTTGCCCCGCCCTGCTCGGCAATAGACGCACTCGCCGCAATGGCGCGGGATGTACACGGCCACGCGGGCCCCGATGGGCATCTCGCATCCAGGGGTGACCTCCACCACCGTGCCTGAGACTTCATGGCCTGGGATGAGGCCAAAGCCGCCGCGCAGGATCTTGCGGTCTGACCCGCAGACGCCGTTGGCAGCGACCTTGATAAGCACTTCGCCCGGCTTTAATTCGGGACGAGGGACATCGATCAGTTCGATGACCTGATTGCCGCGGAAATAAGCTGCACGCATGACTTGCTCCTCTGATGAATCTGGCACCAGGTGCCGAGGGTAGTGTACGCCAGCATCGCCGTGCGTGCCAGCGAGACCTGCGTGCCGCGGCCTTGATGGACCGTGAACGCGGCTCTATACTGAAACAAGCTTGGCAAGGAGAGCAGCGGCATGAAGATCACCGCAGTGAACGTCTTTCGCGTCGAGGGTGGACAGCGCAGCGGCGAGGCGCTGTATGAGATGGAGCGCCTGGGCCTGGCCCCTTACGAAGTGACGCCCTACCGGGCAGCCTTTACCGAGATCGAGACCGATGCTGGGATCACCGGACTGGTGTACGGCGGGTCGCCCACGGTTGCGGCGCTGGGCCAGACGCTGGTGGGAGAGGATCCCCTGGCGATCGAGTACCTGTGGGACAAGATGTACACCGGCACGTATACCCGGCTGGCGCAACTGCCTGCGCTGTCGGCCCTGAACTGCGCGCTGTGGGATCTGGCGGGCAAGGTGCGCGGTGAGCCAGTCTACCGGCTGCTGGGCGGGCCGACGCAGCAGCGGGTGCGGGCCTACGCCGGCATGCTGGGCTATGACACCCGGCCGGAACGCGCCGCGGAAGCCTCGCTGCAGGCAGTAGCGCAGGGCTTTACCGCGCTCAAATGGTACCTGACCTACAACGCAACGGCGGGCGACGAGGGCCTCCGGTACAACGTCGCCACCATCCGTGCCGTGCGTGAGGCCGTGGGCGACGACATCGAGATCATGGTGGACTGGCTGCTGGCGGACCCCACCGAGAACTCGCTGCTGTACGCCATCCGGCTGGCGCGTCTGCTGGAACCTTACCACCCGACCTGGATCGAGGAGCCCCTGCCCTTTGACGCTCAGGACGCACACCTGCGCCTGGCGCGCGCCACCGGTATCCCGCTGGCCTACGGCGAGCATTTCTCCGGGCGCTGGCAGCTCAAGGAACTGCTGGAACTGGGGGCTGCCACCGTGCTGCAGCCTGAGTCGATGGTGGCCGGCGGGATCAGCGAGATGCGCCGCATACAGACGCTGGCCTCCGTCTATGGCGTGCCCATTGTGCCGCACGGCAACGAGTCGGGCTATATCGTGCCGCATTTGCTGTTCAGCGCCTCACCGTCGATCGCGCCCCTGTGCGAGTGGGGCATCAAGATCAACGCCAACGTCCAGTACTTTAACGCGGCCACTTTCCGCCCGGTCGAGGGCTACTTTTACCCGCCGGAGGGCGCCGGCCTGGGCTATGTGCTGAACGAGGAGCGGGTCGAGCGACGCGAGCCAATCGGGCCGGCGGGACGCTGACAGGGCAGCGCCGTGGCGATCCGCGAGATCCAGGCCAGGACACTGCTGTCGTCCCATGCCCACCCGGATCCCTGGTTTGGGCTGCGGTACACGTTCAACATCTATCGCGGCTGCCAGCACGGCTGCATCTATTGCGACTCGCGCAGCCTGTGCTATGGGATCGAGGACTTTGACGAGATCCTGGTCAAGGTCAACGCACTGGAGCGGCTGGCGGACGAACTGCCGCGCAAACGGATCAAGGGACTGGTGGGCACCGGCTCGATGAGCGATCCCTACGGTCCCGTGGAAGCCGATCTGCGCCTCACGCGCGGCGCGCTCGAGATCGTAGCGCGGCACGGGTTCCCGCTGCATCTCATTACCAAGAGCGACCTGGTCGTGCGCGACGCCGACCTGCTGGCGCGCATTGCCGCGGACACCGCCTGCTATGTGTCGTTCACGATCACGACCACCGATGACGCCCTGGCGGAGATTGTCGAACCGCGGGCGCCCTCACCGGCCCGGCGTCTGGCCGCGATCCGGGCGCTATCTGCCGCCGGCGTGACGACCGGTGTGACGCTCATGCCCGTGCTGCCCTATCTGGAGGACACCGAGGAGAACGTCCGTGACGTGGTCATTGGCGCGGCGGAGGCAGGGGCTACCTACGTGATCCCGGCCTTTTCCATGACCATGCGCGACCGGCAGCGCGACTATTACTATGCGGCGCTGGACCGGCACTGGCCAGGGCTAAGCGAGCGCTACCGCCGGCGCTACGGCGAGCGCTATGACTGCCCCAGCGACCGGGCTCCGCGCCTGCAGCAACTGTTTGCCGAACTCGTGGCGCGCTATGGGCTGGCCACCCGGGTCCCACCCTGGGAGCCGCCCGTCGCCGCTGTGCAGGCCGTACTGTTCTAGTGTGGTTCGGAGCCGCCTGTGGCGTGAAGCAGGCCGTTTGGCACAAACGACCAGTGGCTAGATAATCTAGGGAAACAGATCTCTGCAACGGGGGCAACGGTGACGCACGACCACGGACACAGCCACGCCCATGCGCATGGGCACATACATCCTGGCGCGGCAGATGGCACCGCCAATCTCAAGGTCGCCTTTCTGCTCAACGCTGGCTTTGCGCTGGTCGAGTTGGTGGGCGGCCTACTCACGGGCAGCCTGGCCATCCTCTCTGACGCCCTGCACGATCTCGGCGACAGCATCGCTCTGGCGTTGGCCTGGGTGCTGCAGCGCCTCAGCCTGCGCCGGGGCGACGCTCGTTTCTCCTTTGGCTACCGGCGCTTTTCTCTGCTGGGGGCGCTGGCCAATACCCTTATCCTGGTAGTGGGTGCCGGCTATGTGCTCTCCGAGGCGATCCCGCGCCTGACTGAGCCTGTGCAGCCCAACGCGCCGGGCATGCTGGGTTTGGCGCTGCTGGGGATTGGCATCAACGGCGTGGCCGCCTTGCGTCTCAGCAAGGACAGGAGCCTCAACGCCAAGGCCGTGACGTTGCACCTGATGGAGGATGTCCTGGGGTGGGCGGCGGTGCTTCTGGTGAGCATCGTGATGATGTTCATTTCAGCGCCCATCCTCGATCCGCTGATCTCGATTGTGATCAGCGCCTGGGTGCTCTATAACGCGATACGGGGTGTGCGCCAGGCTGCGGGGCTTTTCCTGCAGGGCGTGCCTGCCGGGGTCGACCTGCAGGCGCTGGATGGGAGGTTGAGCGCTATTGAGGGCGTGCTCTCTACGCATCACACCCATCTCTGGTCGCTCGATGGCGAGCGCCATGTGTTCTCGACGCATCTGGTGGTGCCTGAGGGGACCACCCCTGAGCAGTTGGTGGCGATCAAGTGCGCGGCCCGCGAGGCGATCGATGACGATGCGGTGGCGCACACCACCTTTGAGCTCGAGTTCGAAGGCGAAACGTGCCCGATGCGAGAGGTAGCGTGTGGAGACGACTGTGAGCCGGCCCATGTCCACGAGGCATCACACGCCTGACGAAAAAGGGCGCCCTGCGGGGCGCCCTCTGCATCTCGCACTTTTCTAGGGGCGTAGAGCCGTGGGCAGTTCCACGCCCATCTCCTCGGCCGCCTGCCGCAGATGCAGCACCGTGCCCTCGGGGAGCGGAATGCCGTTGGCTGTGCGCTCGGCCTGCACGCGGTTCTCGATCTCGCCCGGCACCAGCACCTCGGTGAACCCGTCGGCCGGGGGCAGCCCCTTGATGCCCGCGATCAGGCGGTCGATTTCTTTCTTGTAGCCATCGACATCGGTAAAGGCCGCGATGTTGATGGCGGCGACCACGCTGTTCTGCGCCCCGGGCCGTGTTTTCTCTCCGCCCAGCAGTGTCGGGGTCAACATCCCGTTGCCTGCCATGACGCTGGACAGCGTCTCAAACATAAGCGCCAGCGACGAGGCCTTGTACCCGCCAAAGGGCAGCAGGATGCGCGCCTGGTTGGCGTCGGTGGTCGGCATGCCCTCGGCATCCAGCGCCCAGCCTTCGGGAATCGGTATCCCTTTGTCCTGAGCCAGGTTCACCTTGCCAAAGGCGGCCATGCTGGTGGCCATATCTAGCACCAGCGGATCGCGCTCGCCTGCGGGGACCGCGATGGCGAGGGGGCTGTTGTGCACGCCGGCGGCTTTGGCGCCAAAGGGCGCCATGTTGGGCGGGTTGCAGACGAATGCCAGGCCCGCCATGTTCTGCTGCACAGCGAGCATGGGATAGTAGGCCATGCAGCCCTGATGCGTGGTGTTGCGGATGACGACCCAGCCGATGCCCACCTGCCGCGCCTTGTCGATGGCGACGTTCATGGCGTAGGTGGTGACGACCGGCCCAAAGGCGCAGTCGGCTTCGATCAGCGCGATGGCGGGTGTCTCGCGCTCGATGCGCACCTGCGCGTGCGGGTTCATCCCCCCGCGCCGGATGTTGGCCAGGTACTGGTGCACCCTCAGCACGCCGTGCGAGTCCACGCCCCGCACATTGGCCCACACGAGTACGCGCGCCTCGGTGGCGGCGTCCTCGGCGGTAAAGCCAGCCTTTTCGAATACAGCGGCGACGAACTTTTCCAGCGATCCCGGGTCGATGCGTATTTCTGCCATCAGCTACCTCGCTTTGGTGGTTAGGATAGACCCGCGGTGAGGGTAGCGCGCTA
>CAZMAI010000172.1:0-5184 GCA_964564195.1 uncultured Anaerolineales bacterium
TCGATCCATGTCACGCTCACGCTTTGCCTGCTTGACAACCAAGACGGTATCTCCACACGAAACCAGGGGCACACATCGGCGGGATGAATCCCGCCGGCCAAAATCGGGCTCTCGGCCCAGGACGAGGTGTCCGGACCTGTGACCTTCGACCTTCGACCTTTGACCTTCACACCTTCACACGTTAAGCCGTTCTGACTGCAACGTTTGCACGTTCACACGATCGTCCTAATCGTGTTCATCCTGTCTATCGATGTGAATTGTCCTACGCCGCAGTGCCCTCGAACTGGGCGTTGTACATGTCGGCGTAGAACCCGTTGGCCGCCAGGAGTTCCTCGTGGGTGCCCTGCTCCACGATGTCGCCCTCGTTCATCACCAGGATCAGGTCGGCGCCGCGGATGGTCGAGAGCCGGTGGGCGATGATAAAGGAGGTGCGGCCCTGCATCAGCTCGCCCATGGCCTCCTGGATCAGCACCTCGGTGCGCGTATCCACGCTGGAGGTGGCCTCGTCCAGGATCAGCATTTTGGGGTCCAGCAGGATGGCGCGGGCGATGGTCAGCAGCTGCTTTTCACCCTGCGAGAGGTTGGTGGCCTCCTCATTGAGCACCAGGTCGTACCCCTCGGGCAGGGTCCGCACAAAGTGGTCCACGCGGGCGGCCTGCGCCGCGGCCACCACCTCCTCATCGGTGGCGCTGGGATGGCCGTAGCGGATGTTCTCGCGGATGGTGTCGTTATAGAGCCAGGTGTCCTGCAGCACCATGCCGAACATGCAGCGCAGATCGGCGCGGCGCAGGTCGCGGATGTCGTGGCCATCCACGCGGATGGCACCCTGATCGACATCGTAAAAGCGCATCAGCAGCTTGACCATGGTGGTCTTGCCGGCGCCGGTGGGCCCCACGATGGCGATGCGCTGGCCGGGCCGCGCGACGGCGGAAAAGTCGTTGATGATCGTCTTGTCGGGCGAATAGCCAAAGTTCACATGATCGAACTCCACATGGCCCTGCACGCCGTCCAGGATGACCGGCGACGCGGTATCGGGGACCTCCTCCGCCTCCTCCATGAACTCGAACACGCGCTCAGCCGCTGCGGCGGTCTGCTGCAGGATGTTGGAGATGTTGCCGATCTGGGTGATGGGCTGGGTAAAGGAGCGCACGTACTGGATAAAGGCCTGGATGTTGCCCACGGTGATGAGCCCCTGCGTGGCGAGCCAGGCACCCACGACGCAGACCACCACGTAACCGATGTTGCCGATAAACCCCATGATGGGAAAGATCAGCGCCGTGAGGAACTGGGACTTCCAGGCGGAGCCGTAGAGCTCGCGGTTGAGCCCGTCAAAGCGCTCCAGGCTCTCGGCCTCGCCGTTGAACGCCTTGACCACCAGGTGGCCGCCGTACATCTCTTCCACGTGGCCGTTGACGTGCCCCAGGTATTCCTGCTGCGCGCGGAAGAACTTTTGTGACTTGGTCACCACAAAGGTCATCGCTCCCACGGAGAGGGGCAGGATCAGCAGCGCTGCCAGGGTCATCTGCCAGGAGATGGTGAGCATCATCACCAGCACGCCCACCACGGTGACCACCGAGGTGATCATCTGCGAAAGGCTCTGGCTGAGCGTGTTGTTGACCGTGTCGACGTCGTTGGTCAGCCGCGAGAGGACCTCGCCGTGGCTGGTGCCGTCAAAGTAGCGCAGCGGCATGCGGTTGACCTTTTCGGCAATGTCACGCCGCAGCCGGTAGGCGATGTCGGTCGAGACGCCCGCCATGATCCAGCCCTGGATGTAGCCAAACAGGGCCGAGGCCAGATAGAGCGCCAGCACGGTGAGCAGCACCTGGCCGATATAGTCGAAATCAACGCCCGTCCCGGTGCCGCTGATCATTGCGGCCACGTTCTCAAACAGGCGGGTGGTGGCGCGCCCCAGAATCTTGGGGCTGACGATGTTGAACACGGTGGACCCCGCCGCCACCAGCATCACGATCAGGATCGAGAGGCGGTACGAGCCCAGATAGGCGATCAGCTTGCGCATGGTGCCCTTGAAATCGCGGGCCTTTTCGCCGCGCATCAGCCCCATGGGGCCGCCGCGTCCCGGGCCGCCGCCGGGGCCGGGGCGTCGCGGTTGCGTCGTGGTGGGCCGCTGCCCGCTCACCGGGGTCGAGCCGAGCGCGCGCTGCGTGGAGGGCCGGTTGGCGTTTTGCTGTGTCATGCCAGCTCCTCCTCGCTAAGCTGCGAATAGGCAATGTCGCGGTACGTCTGGCAGGTGCGCATCAGATCATCGTGCGTCCCCTGCCCCACCACGCGCCCCTCGTCCAGCACGATGATCTGCTCGGCGCCGCGGATGGTCGCCACCCGCTGGGTGACGATGATCACGGTGGCGTCGGCGGTCTCCTCCTTGAGCGCCCGGCGCAGGGCGGCATCGGTGCGATAGTCCAGCGCCGAGAACGAGTCGTCAAAGACAAAGATCGGCGGCTGTTTGACCAGCGCCCGGGCGATGGAGAGGCGCTGCCGCTGCCCGCCCGAGACGTTCGTGCCGCCCTGGGAGATCTCGGCCTCGAACCCCTCGGGGCGCGCGCTGATGAACTCCGCCGCCTGAGCGATGCGCGCCGCCTTGTCCAGCACCTCATCCGGTGCCTCGCGGTCGCCATAGCGCAGGTTGCTGTCGATGGTGCCGGTGAACAGTGTCGCCACCTGCGGCACATAGCCGATACGGTCGCGCAGGTCGGCCTGCGGCACGGAGCGCACGTCCACGCCGCTCACCAGCAGTTGGCCGCCGGTGACATCGTAAAAGCGCGGGATCAGGTTCACCAGGGTGGACTTGCCGCAGCCGGTGGAGCCGATGATCGCTGTGGTCTCGCCGGGGCGCGCCGTAAAGTTGATATCGTGCAACACGTCCTCGGGTGCGTTGGGGTAGCGGAAGGAGACGTTGCGGAACTCGACCGAGCCCGTGAACGGCTCGGGCAGCGGCTGCGGCTCGGCGGGATCGGTGATCGCCAGTTCGGTCTCGAGCACGTCGGCGATGCGGTCGCCGGAGACGGCCGCGCGCGGCAGGTTGATAAACATCATCGACATCATCATGAACGACATCAGGATCTGGGTCGCGTACTGCATGAACGCCATCATGTCGCCCACCTGCAGTTGCGATTGGGCGATCTGGTGCGCGCCCACCCAGATCACGGCCAGCGACAGTCCGCTCATGATCATCATCATCACGGGCATCATCACCACCATCACGCGCGAGACAAAGAGCATCACGTCGGTCAGCTCCTGGTTGGCACCGTCAAAGCGCTCGGCCTCGTCGTGCTGCTTGTTGAACGCGCGAATGACCATCATGCCGGTGAGGTGCTCGCGCATCACCAGGTTGAGGCGGTCGATCTTGCTCTGGATGATACGGAACCGCGGCATGGCGATGGCAAAGACCAGCATCAGCACGCCTATCAGCACCAGCACGGCCAGGGCGATGATCCACCACATATTGGTGGATTTGCCCAGGGCGCGGATCACGCCGCCGACGCCCATGATCGGGGCATAGGCCACCATGCGGATCGACATCCCCACCACCATCTGCACCTGAGTGACGTCGTTGGTGGAGCGCGTGATCAGCGAGGCGGTGGAGAACTTGTCGAACTCGGCGCTGGAAAAGGACTCGACCTTTTCGAAAACGGCCTGGCGCACGTCGCGGCTAAAGCCGGCGGAGGTGCGCGAGGCGACATAGCCCACCGCGATGGTGGCCGCGCCGCCCGCCAGCGAGACGATCAGCATCAGCAGGCCGATGCGCAGGATATAGGCCCGCTGCAGCGCCACGATGTCCATGCCCAGAGCGACGTACTCGGCGTGTACGGCCGCCGCGCCCATCTGCGAGACCAGATTGTCGCCCATGGCGGCGATCTGCGTGCGGATCGCCTCAACGATCCCCTGTCGCTGCGCCTCGGGCAGGCCCGCCAGCACGGTGAAGGGATCCACCCCCGCCGGCAGCGCCGACAGGTCCATCCCCAGTGCCTCGGCAGCCGCCGCGGCCCGCTCCGGGTCCGCCTGCATCTGCTGGATGCCGGCCGCCGCCACCATCACCCGGCCCATGACGCCTTCCAGCGCCTCGCGTTGCGCTGCATCCAACTCGCGCAGCACATAGACCGCCTCGCGCTCCAGGGCCGGATAGCGGCGCACGTACGGCAGCGACTCTGCCGAGAGGGCCTTCACCAGGGTGTAGCTCTCCCGTACGAGGGCCTGATCCCCCTCGCTCAGCAGCGGGAGCAGTCGCTCCAGCTGGGTCGCGCGGATCGCCTCCGGAATCGGGCTCTCGACGCCGTTCTGCTGCAGGCCCACGTTGACGATGCGCGACATATAGTCGGGCAGCGCCAGCTCAGCGTTGGCCCGGAAATAGTGCAGGCCCACGGCGAGCACGATCAGGAGTAGATACGGTTTCAGATACTTGCTGAGTCGCCTCATAGTCGCTGTTTTCCCTCGGCATCACTAGGTTGTGAACAAGGCATGGGCCAGGAATCGTCACGGGGCATAGGCCGGGCTGCCCGGAACCAGTGGGCGCTACTCCTCAGGCGGGGGCTCCAGCACGCTCGCCTTGTCGATCATGATCAACAGGGCGCCGGTGACCTGTTCAAGCTCCTCGGGTGACAGGGTGAGCGCGAGGTCATCCACCCATGCGTGCCCTGCCTGGAAAGCTTCATCGACCACCTGCTGGCCTTTGGGGGTCAGGATCAACTGCCTGAGCCGGCGATCTCGGGGGTCTTCTTCGCGCGTGATCAGGTCCTGCTGGACCATGCGCTCCACCATCTGGCTGGCGGCAGCGGTGGTGATCTCCAGGTCATCTCCAACATCGTGAACACCGCGGGTGCCTCGCGAGATATGAGCCAGCGTGCGGAGCTGCGGCATGGAGAACCCGTTGCGCCGGGCGTACAGCATCATGCCGTGCATGGAGCGGTGCATGAATGCCTTCATCCAGTCACGGAGCGCGGTGCGGAAAGCAGAGGTATCGGTCATTCGTTAAGCCTGCTTAGTGTTCAAGATGACGTAAGTATAGGCAGGGGCCGTGCAGCTCCAAATCGGGTCAGGAAAGGTGAGCGGGCAACAGCCGCGGGAATCAACAAGATATACAGGAAGCAGAGGATAGGGGACACCATATGCGGCGCGTACGCTGCGTACAGCGAACGTGGGCACACACGGTGGTGCGCCCCTACACAAACC
>CAZMAI010000173.1:0-5138 GCA_964564195.1 uncultured Anaerolineales bacterium
GGGTCATCTATTCGTGGGCAGCAGAAAGGGCGGCGATAACGCCGCCCTGATATGCAGTCATGGTGGTGGGGCTGGAGCTAACCCAGGGGCTGCGGCCCTGCGAGCACGGTGCGTCGCACACTGGCGGCCAGCGACATGGCACCCGGACCCTCTTTGGGACGGTCCGTCCAGGAAACCAGACTGATGGCGCCGTCCGCGATCTCAAGACCAGTGATCATTCCCGGCTGGATGCCGCTTCCAGTGTTGTAGTAGGGCAATGCGCCGGCCAGGGCAAAGGCGGGACGGTGTGTATGCCCACAGATAATGCCCAGACCGTCAGCATCCTGGAGCCACGCCGCGATGCGACGCTCGATCCCAGCCTGGTTAGAACGCGACCAAGCCATGGCCCCCGCCAGAGGACCAAAGGACACATGCTCGTCGTCCTGTGGCAAGCTCGTGCTCAGACCATGATTCTGCAGATGCCGCCAAAAGTGCCGCACGAGGGGGCGGATGAGCCCATACGGCCGCGCGTGCGTGGCATCCGCCTGATGACCATGGGTCACCAGAAACCTCACAGCGCGCTGGCGGTGCCTGAGCAGTACGGCCTCTGCGTACTCGGGCCCGACACAGGCAAGTTTGCACCCTTGCCGCACCAGTTGGTGGTTGCCCGCAAGCATTAGCAGGCGGCCAGCCGCCTTGAGCCGGTCCAGAATACGAAAAACCGGCCTATGCGCGGCCTGTACGGCCGCCAGATTCCGGTTCTTCCACAACTCATCGCCGTCGCCCACCTCGACATAGGTGTATCCTTCGCGCTCATAGTGCCCGAGGGCGCTCAGAAAGATCGCGCGGTTGTGGCGAAAGGCATCGGCAGGGCCGTTGTCACCGCGATGCAGGTCGGAGAAAAAGACAAAACGCGAATGGTCATCGAACTCGAGAACGGGGGCGGCGCTAAGAGTCTCGTCCAGCCGCCTTCGAGCCATGGTCTCAGCTCGAAGGCCATTCATACCTTGCGATACCGACATCAGTAAGTGGTTCCTATGTCCGGATTTGGATTGCATCTCTCCAGGACCCCCCGAAAAGAGCTGGGCCCTGGCCGAACCGGCCAAACAACGATTTTACAGAATATCGATGCCTTCACCAAACATCTGCTCATCGCGTTACAAAGGTCGTTGTACGGTCGCAGGGCAGAGCGGAACGTCACCAAACTGATCTTATCGTAGCAGAACGCTCTGTTGTGGGCGTGAGCAGAACGTGAAGATCAGATCATTATCGCATCAAGAACTCTGCGTCGGCCCCATCACGAACAGCGAGTCGACAGCCCTGCTGTCTGCGGCTATGATTCCTTGAAAAGGGGCTGGCGCCCCGTATCTCCGAGGATGTCATGGCCACGAGGATCGAGCTACCCCCACCGGCGTGCTGCTGCCGGCTCGAATTGGACCCTGCTGACCGTGCCGCCCTGCCGCGCCTCGCGAGCCTGCACATGCTGGCGCTGATGCATCTGGTGCGCGCCTTTGAGGAACGCGTGCTCGACCTGAAGGAGGCCGACCTGGTGCACGGGCCCGCCCACACCTCGGTAGGTCAGGAGGCCGTCGCCGCCGGCGTCGCCGCGGCGCTGCGCGCCACCGACCTGATCGGCTCGACCCACCGCGCCCACGGCCACTTCCTGGCCAAGGCGTTAATGCACTATGCCCCAGATGACTGGGATCCCTTGCACAGCCAGACGACGCCGGCCATGCAGGACGCCATCTATCGCACGCTGGCCGAGATCATGGGCCTGGCTGCGGGTTGGTGCGGTGGCCGCGGGGGCTCGATGCACCTGTATGACAGGGCCTCGGGCAACCTGGGCAGCAACGCAATCGTGGGCGGCGGCATCCCGCTGGCCACCGGCGCCGCCTGGGCGGAGCGGCTGCGCGGACGTGACACCGTGGTGGTGTCCTTTTTTGGCGACGGCGCCATCAACCAGGGCTGTTTTCACGAGGTCGCCAATATGGCCGCCCTCTGGCGCGTACCCGTCCTATACCTCGTCGAGAACAACCAGTACGCCGTGGGGACCTGCACCAGCGAGTCCTCGTACGTGTGCGACCTGGCGCAGCGCACGCTGGGCTATGGCATCGACAGCACCATAGTCGACGGGATGGATCCGCTGGCTGTCTATGTGGCCGTGCGAGATATCGCCGCGCGCATGCGTGAGGAGCCATTCCCGCACTTGATCGAGGCCAAGACCTACCGTTTCTACCATCACGCCGGGCGCCTGCGCGGCAGCGCCTATGGCTACCGTAGCACAGAGGAAGAGGCTGCGTGGCTGGCGCGCGATCCGCTGGCCACCCTGCCGGCCGAACTGGAGCGGGCGGGAAGAATCGCCTCAGGCGATGACGAGTCGCTGGCCGACTGGGCGCACGGCCTGGTCGACGAGGCCGCGGCGCGCTGCACAGAGACTATCGACGGCCGGCGCACGATCCCGGCGGCGTATTGGCCGGTGGCGGAGACCGCCGTCGAGCACCTGCGCGGACCGGATCCCGTGGCGCACCTGCCCGCTGTCGCCGCGGCGACACAGGACATGACGCTGGTGCAGGCCATCGCCGCCGTCACGCGCCGGGCGATGGAGCGCGACGACCGCGTGATCGTGCTGGGCGAGGAGGTGGCCAACCTGCGTGGCGGGGCCTATGGCGCCACGCGCGGCCTGGTCGAGGCCTACCCCGAGCGGGTGTTCAACACGCCCATCTCGGAGACAGGCTTTCTGGGGATGGCCGGCGGCGCGGCCGCGCTGGGGATGCGCCCGGTGGTTGAGGTCATGTTCCCCGACTTTGCGCTGATGGCGTCAGACCAGCTGTTCAACCAGATCGGCAAGCTGCGCCATATGTACGGCGGACAGGTGCGCTTTCCCTTGATCGTGCGCACGCGCGTGGCGCTGGGCTATGGCTATGGCGGGCAACATTCCATGGATCCGGCGGGGCTGTTTGGGCTGTTCCCCGGGTGGCGCGTGCTGGCGCCCGCCAACGCTGCCGACTATATCGGGCTGTTCAACACCGCGCTGGCCTGCGAGGGCCCGGTGCTGATCATGGAGCACGGGATGCTCTACGACCACTCAGCGCCCGTTCCGGCCGGCGATCTGGACTATCGCATCCCGTATGGCCAGGCCCAAACAGTGCGCAACGGCCGCGACCTGACCGTGCTGACGTACCTGACCGGCGTCAGCGCCTGCGTTCAGGCCGCGGAAGCGCTGACCTCAGAGGGGCTCGAGATTGAGGTGATCGATCTGCGCACGCTGGATTATGCCGGCATGGATTATGGCGCCATCGGTGCATCGCTCGCGCGCACGGGCGCGGCGCTCATCGTGGAGCAGGCACCGCGCAGCCAGGGGATCGGCGCGCGCCTGGCGGACGAGATCCAGACTCGCTGGTTCGACACCCTGGACGCACCGGTGGCGCACGTCTCGGCCGCCGATGTGCCCCCGCCCGTCTCGCGCGCCCTCGAGGCGGCGGTGTTGCCATCCGTACAGGACATCATGGAGACGATGCGACGCGCCGCAAGGCGCGAGATCCTTTGATCGATTCTATATCTAGTTTCGGGAGGCAAGCATGGAACAGCGACGATTCGGAGACAGCGATCTGACGACCTCAGCCCTCGGGTTCGGCACCTGGGAGCTGGGCACCACCCAGTACGGCGAGATCGACGTGCAGGAGGCCAGCAAGGCCATCAACGAGGCCATCGATGCCGGCATCACGCTCATCGACACGGCGGAGGTCTATGGCCCGCGCTACAGCGAAGAGATCCTGGGCAAGGCGCTGGGCAACCGCCGCAAGGAGATCGTACTCGTCACCAAGGTCGGTTTCCTTGTGGACGAGAACAACGTCAACCAGGGGCGCGACTCGAGCCGGGAAACGATCCTGACCCACGCCGAGGGCTGCCTGCAACGTTTGCAGACTGATTATGTCGATTTGCTGCTGATCCACTGGCCTGACCACAAGACGCCCTTTGAGGAGACCGTCGGCGCGCTGGAGACGCTCAAAGAGCAGGGCAAGATCCGCCACTATGGCGTGTCCAACTTTACCGTGGACATGATGAAAGAGTGCGAAAAGTACGGCCACCTCACCGCCAACCAGGTGGGCTACAACCTGCTGGACCGGCGCATGGAGGCGGAGGTGATCCCCTTCTGCCAGGCCAACGGGATCGGATACATGGCGTATGGCTCGCTGGCCTTTGGACTGATGGCCGGCGCCTTTACCCCCGAGACCACCTTTGTGGACTGGGACTGGCGCAGCAAGGGCACCGCCTTTGGCCTGCCGCTCTTTGAGCGTGAGGCGTTCCTGCGCACGCTCAAGGCGGTGGACCGGCTCAAGGTCATGGCGGCCGACAGCGGCCACTCGGTGGCACAGCTGGCGCTGGCCTGGGTACTGAGCAACCCCGGCGTCACTGTGGGGCTGGTGGGGATCCGCAACCCGAAGGAGTTGCACGAGAACGTGGCCGCCGCCGACTGGAAGCTGACCGAGGCGGACAAGGCTGAGATCGACCGCATCTTTGAAGAAGAGGGCGTGCCCACCCATCGCGACGCGCCTCAGGCCGTGTGACGGGCGCGATGATGACTCGCCTGTATGTGGTAGTGCCCTGGGAGCCGGGTGCGGTGACACTGTACCGCGACCCGACGGATCCCTTCGGCCGGCTGGAGGGCGCCTTTCTGACGCTGCCGCAACAGGGCTCTGAGCAACGCATGCACGCCCAGGACCCGCTGGCACACCCCGGCAGCGATCCGATCCTGGACGCGATGGCCGAGCGCCTGGCGCGCTACTTGAGCGGGGAGGCAATCACCTTCCCGCTGGAGGAACTGGCGCTGGAGCGCTGCGGGCCCTTCCAGACGCTGGTGCTGCGAGCGGAGCACGCCATCCCGCGCGGCCGCCTGAGCACCTACGGCCGCATCGCCGCGCACATCGGCCACCCGCGAGCGGCCAGGGCGGTGGGGAGCGCGCTGGGAAGCAACCCCTTCCCCGTCCTGATCCCGTGCCACCGGGCGGTGCGCTCGGACGGGAGCCTGGGAGGCTACGCCGGCGGGCTGGAGATGAAGCGCATCCTGCTGGCGCTGGAGGGGGTGCCCCTGGGACCTGACGGTCGCGCGCCGACCGACCGGTTCGTGTACTGATGCATAAAGGGCTCGCCACCGGTGT
>CAZMAI010000174.1:0-1749 GCA_964564195.1 uncultured Anaerolineales bacterium
GTCGACAACATCACCGCCATGTATGTCAAGACCTGCCGGGTGCTGCTGGGTACCTATGCGCTGGGTGGCCCGCATTTCCTGACGCAGGCTAATGTCGACCGCATCCACACGCGACCGGACGAACTCTACCGCCGGAGGGCACTCGCCGGCGAATAACAGGAGCGTGCACATCGTGACCAACGACAAGATCGAGGCCTACCACTGCGGCGAGGGCAGTCTGCCGGAGCGCTACTGGCTCTGGCCGCTCTACGGCAAGGGACTGGAGAACCTGGGACGAGACGACGGCCCGATCGAAGTGCCGATGCGCATGCCCGGGCCCGACCAGTTGCTGGTGCGGCACGACGCGGTGGGCCTCTGCTTTTCGGACACCAAGGTCATCAACGTGGGCGAGGCGCACCCGCGGCTCAATGGGCGCAACATGCGCGAGAATCCGGTGGTGCTGGGCCATGAGGTCTCGCTGACCGTGGTCGCGGTGGGAGAGAACCTGCGCGACCGGTACCAGTGCGGCGACCGGTTCATCATGCAGGCCGACATCTACTACCAGGGCGTGGGGCTAGCCTATGGCTATGCTCTGCAGGGCGGTCTGTCGCAGTACAACCTCATCGGTGAAGAGATCCTCAACGGCGATGAGGGCTGTTACCTGATCCCCATGGCCGAGGAGACGGGCTATGCGCAGGGCGCCCTCACCGAGCCCTGGGCCTGCGTGGTCGCCTCCTACGGCATCCCGTATCGCCACGCCTGGAAGCCTGGCGGCCGCGTGCTGGTCGCCGCGGGCCCCGCTGCTGACGCCGCCACGACGCTGGGCGACCCCTTTGACCCTGCCGGGGCGCCGGCCGAGATCGTGGCCTGCGGCGTGCCTGCGGCGCTCTTGGCCGAGTTGGAACGCGAGGCGGATCAGCGGGGTATGTCATTGTCGGTGGCCGCGTCCCTGGATGCCCTCGGCGATGCCCGCTTTGACGACCTGGTGCTGCTGGGCGCCGGCGCCGCGCTGTACGAGCGGCTGGAGCCCCTGGCGGCTACCGGCGCCACCCTCAACCTCGTGGGCGCCAGCGGTCTGACCGAGGCCGCGCAGGTCGATATCGGGCGACTCCACTATGATCGCCTCGCCCTCATGGGCACGTCTGGGAGCGAGATCGGCGCGGGATATGCGCCCATTCGCACCGAGTTCCTGCCCGGCGGGCGGATGGCGCTGCTGGGCGCGGCGGGACCCATGGGCCAGATGCACTTTCAGCGCGCACTACAGGCCGCGGAGCCGCCTCGCCTGATCGTGGCTACCTCCCGCGTGATGGATCGCCTGGCGCTCCTCCCGGCCAAGTTCGCCGAACTGATCGCCTCCCGCAGCGGCGAGACACAGGTGCTCGCCATGGCCTCCGCGGGTCGCGACCCCGCCACGTTCAACCAGCAACTGCTCGACGCCGCAGTGGGCACCGGCGGCGAGGGATACGATGACGTCATCGTGCTGGCCCCCAGCACTCAGGTGGTGATGGACGCCATGGCGATGATGGCCCCGGGCGGGGTAATGAACATCTTTGCCGGGCTGCCGCGGGGCACGCGAGCGCCGCTGGATCTGAGCGGCGTGGCAGCGTCTGGCGTGCGGCTCACCGGCAGCAGCGGCTCGCTGATCGACGACCTGCGGCATATGCTGGAGGTCACCGAGTGCGGCGAACTGGACCCCAACCTCTCCGTGGTTGCTGTGGCCGGGCTGAGCGCCGCCAAGGAAGGCCTGGCGGGGGTGATCCAGAGCCAGTT
>CAZMAI010000174.1:1849-5133 GCA_964564195.1 uncultured Anaerolineales bacterium
GCGCTGGTGGAGCGCCTCGCCGCCGAGGGCTGCCGGGTGGCGGTGGCCGATATCGCCGACGAGGCGGCCCACAACACAGCCGCCGAGATTGCCGAGTCCACCGGCATGGAGGTCATCGCCGTGCACGCGGATGTGACAGACGCCGCCGGCACAGTTGCCGCGCTCCAGGAGGCTGCGGAGCGGCTGGGCCGGCTGGATATCGTGGTCTCCAATGCGGGGATTCTGTTCAGCGGCGCGGTGGACGAGCTGGATCCGGCGCGCTGGGCCGCCGTGATCGCGGTGAACCTCACCGGCTATTACCATGTAGCCCGTGCCGCGGCCATGATCATGAAGCGGCAGGGCGGCGGCGTGATCATCCAGATAAACTCCAAGTCTGGCAAAAAGGGCAGCTACAAGAACTCGGCCTATGCATCCAGCAAATTCGGCGGGATCGGCCTGACGCGGTCGCTGGCGCTGGAGTTGGCGGAGGACAACATCCGCGTCAACGCCATCTGCCCGGGCAACCTGCTGGATTCGCCGCTGTGGGTCAACAGCCTCTATGCGCAGTACGCCGAGCGCTGGGGGATCACGGAGGAGGAGGTGCGGGCTCGCTATGTGGCGCAGGTGCCCATGAAGCGCGGCTGCACCTATGAGGATGTGGCCAACGTGCTGGTGTTCCTGGCTTCTGACGAGTCCTCTTATATGACGGGTCAGGCGATCAATGTGACCGGTGGACAGGAGATGAACTAGATGGACAATGCAGTCATATTCGGTGCAGGGGCCACGGGCCGTGGCCTGATGGGACAACTGTTCACTGCCTCGGGCTATGCGGTTACCTTTGTCGACAATGACGAACCGGTGATCGCTGCCCTGAACGAGCGCGGGGTCTACCGCCTGGCGCTGGTCGACAATGTCGGTCGCCGTGAGGTCCAGGTGGGGCCTGTCAAGGGGCTGCTCACCGACAATGTGCAGGCCATCGTCGACGAACTGGCCATCGCGTCCGTGGGAGCCACGGGCGTCGGTGCGCGGGGCCTGCCGATGGTCGCCAGCCTTCTTGCCGCGGGCGTGCGCCGGCGCATGGCCGACGGCGTTGAGACGCCACTCAACCTGCTGATCTGTGAGAACATGCCCGATGTCGCCCGCGCGCTGCGCAATCTGGTCGACGAGCGCCTGGGAGCCGAGGAGCGGGAGTATGCGCACACGCACCTGGGACTGGCGGACGTCGTCATCGGCAGGGTGATTCCCGAGCCCACGCACGAGATGCGCGAGCGGGACGTCACCGCGATGCTGGCCGAGCCCTATGCTGAGATCTCGGTGGATCGCGATGGTATCATTGGCGAGCCGCCCCGGATCATGGGGATGCATGCGGTATCGCCGATCGGTCCCTGGATCACGCGCAAGCTCTACCTGCATAACGCGGCCCATGCGCTCATGGGGTACCTCGGCTACCGCCGGGGCCTGCACCTCGGGTACGAGGCGCTGGATGAGCGCGTGGTGCGCAGCATTCTCGAAAAGGCGATGGCCGAGTCGCGGGCGGGCCTGGTACACGCTTTTGACTTTGACGCCGGCGAGTTGGCCGGCTACATGACGCGGTTGTGGACGCGCCTGGGCAACATGGCCCTGGCGGACCCGGTGCGGCGGCTGGCGCGCGATCCGCTGCGCAAGCTGGTGCCCGGCGAGCGCCTGGTGGGCCCCGCGCGCCTGGCCGAGGCCGCGGGCGTCACGCCGGACGGGCTGGCCTGGGGCATTGCCGGTGCGCTGGACTATGACGCGCCCGATGACGCCAGCGCCGAGGAGCTGCAGGGACGCATCGCGATCGAGGGGATCGGCCCGGTGATGGAGTCGGTGTGCGGCATCTCCCTCGATGAGCCCCTGGGACAGCTGGTCATCGCCCGGTACGCGCGGCTGCGCCGGGGGGATTGGCCGGGCTGAGGGTTGCCGGGATGCTAGAGCACGGGCGCGTGGCCAGTGGCGGTGCGCGTCAGGCTGCGCCGTAAGCAGGCGCCGTATGGCGCGATGGGAGGAGTGACATGGACAACGCAGTCATGTTTGGCGCGGGGGCGATCGGCCGCGGGCTCATGGGTCAGCTGTTTACGGCCTCGGGCTATGCGGTGACCTTTGTGGATATCGCTAGAGCCCTGGTCGATGCCTTTAATGAGAGAGGCTCTTATGTGCTGACGCTGGTCGACAACACCGGCGCGCGCGAGGTGCAGGTGAACCCGGTGCGAGCGCTGATGAGCGGTGATATGGATGCGGTGGTGGCGGAACTGGAGAGCGCGACCCTGGCGGGCACTGCCGTGGGGGCCCGGGCGCTGCCCGCTATCGCACCGCTGATCGCCGGTGGCATGGTGCGCCGCATGGCGGCCGGGATCGATGCCCCGCTGAATTTCCTGGTGTGCGAGAACATGCCCGACGCCTCGGGGACGCTGCGGTCGCTCATCGAGCCCCATCTGGATGCGCAGGCCCTGGACTATGCCCGCACGCATCTGGGCCTTGCCAACGTCGTCATCGGCCGCATGGTGCCGGAGCCGACGCGGGAGATGCGCGAAAAGGACGTCACGGCGATCCTGGCCGAGCCCTATGCGGAGATCAACGTGGACCGTGATGGGTTCATCGGCGAGCCGCCCAAGATCATGGGAATGCAGACGGTGTCTCCCATCGGCCCCTGGATGGCGCGCAAGCTGTACCTGCACAATGCGGTCCACGCCCTGATGGGCTATCTCGGCTACCGGCGCGGGCTACAGTTCGGCTATGAGGCGCTGGAGGACCCGGTGGTGCGCCCGCTGCTGGCGGCGGCGCTGGGCGAGGCGGAGGCCGGCCTGGCGGCGGTGCACGGTTTTGACGTGGGCGAGTTGATGGGCCATGTGGCCCGCCTGTGGCCCCGGCTGGCGAACCGCGCTCTGGCCGATCCGGTGCGGCGCCTGGCGCGCGACCCGATCCGCAAGCTGGCGCCGGGCGACCGCCTGGTGGGGCCTGCCCGCGTCGCCGAGGCGGCCAATCTGAGCCCCGATGGCCTCGCCTGGGGCATTGCCGGCGCGCTGGGATATGACGCGCCCGAGGATCTGTCCGCGGTGGAGCTGCAGGCGCGGATCGCTCGCGAGGGGGTCGACGCCGTCATGCTCGCGATCTGCGAGATCTCGCCCGACGAACCGCTGGGGCAGCTGGTGCTGGACCGGTACGCGCGGCTGCAGCGTGGAGAGTGGGGCCTGTAGCGCGCCCGGCTCACAGCGTTGTAGTGGACAAGGGCCCCGGCCTCCAGTATAAGTGAACAACGACCGCCTCTGTGCGCTCTGGCGGAGGCGGTC
>CAZMAI010000175.1:0-5042 GCA_964564195.1 uncultured Anaerolineales bacterium
CTGCTGAAGCCAGCGCTGAAACGCTGCCTGGCAGGTCGGGCAGTAGCACCGCCCGCCGAACTCGTTGTCGATCTGCCAGCCGATGACATTGGGATTACCGGCATAGTGCTCAGCCATGGCGCGCACAATGCGGGCGCTGTGCGCTCGATAGGCGGCGTTGTTTGGGCAATAGTTCCTGCGGCTGCCATACGTCACCGGCTGACGGTCCTCCCGGATCAGCGTGGCATCGGGATGCGCCGCCATGATCCACGCTGGCGGTGCAGCCGTTGGCGTGCCCAGCACACTGCTGATGCCATAGCGCGCTAGCAGTTCAATCGCGCGGTCCAGCCAGGCAAAGTTGAACTCTCCCTCACGCGGTTCCATCCGCGTCCAGGCAAACTCTGCCATCCGGACGACGTTAAAGCCCGCCGCCTGCATCATCCGGGCGTCATCATCCCACCTGTCCTCGGGCCAATGCTCGGGGTAATAGTCCGCGCCATAGTACATGCCAAACCTCCATTGTATTGGGCAAAGCTATGTGTAAACCTAAATGAGCACAGTCACCCAAAAGACTAGATAATGTGCTCCCGTATACGGGCACTGACATTGTCCAGCGTCATGACGACCGCGACGATCAAGATCACGGCGACACTGACGCTGCGCCACTGGCCCAGGTTCTGATACTGGAACAGCAGTTGACCGATACCGCCACCGCCCACGAGACCGATGATCGTGCTCATGCGCACGTTGATATCCCAGCGATAGATGGTGAACGAGATGAACGGCGGGATGATCTGAGGCACAACGGCATACACGATGGTTTGGAGTTCGTTCGCACCGGTCGCGCGCACCGCCTCCAGGGGACCTGGATCGATCCCTTCGATCTGCTCGGAATAGAGCTTGCCCAGCGCTGCCACAGAGTGCACCATCAGGGCGACCATGCCCGGGAAGGGGCCCAAGCGGAACCAGGTCACAAAGATCAGCGCCCACACAAACGGCTCTATGGAGCGCGTGATGTTCATGATAAAACGCATGACGCTGTACACGACCTGTCCCAGGGGGAACTCTGACGTCACCTTCTGACGTGCTCCGATCGCCGCCCCTGCCAAACCTCCCAAAGCAAGCAGAATGTATGGCCACGGACCGCCATCGCGCACAAAGAGCGTCCACGAGCCTGCATAGATCACCGCTGTGCCCAGTGACACCAGGACATACGCGAGCATGACACCCAGCGCGGCCGTCAGTACGATGGTGGCAATCCGCGCTCCCTGCGGATGCTGACCATCGGACAGTCTCTTCATCACCCGCGAGAACACCAGGCCCAGGACTATCGCACCAACGAGGAGAAATAGCGGCTTGACGATGCCGTTAATCAAAGCGATATCCAGGACGCCGCTGTCCAGTGGGCCGAGGATCAACCCTGCCAGGGTGATGCCCAGAACTCCGCCGACGATGGCGCCGACAAAGCCCGCCACCAGCGTGCCGTACGGCGACGTGATACGCTGCATCA
Organism: uncultured Anaerolineales bacterium; assembly: GCA_964564195.1. Classification (GTDB taxonomy): domain Bacteria; phylum Chloroflexota; class Anaerolineae; order UBA1429; family UBA1429; genus JAAYED01. The sequence goes on from CAZMAI010000175.1 coordinate 1,490, forward strand.
GGTTGCGCGCCGCGAAAAAGCTCAGCAGCGCAGCGATGGGCACTGAGATGACCGTAGACATGAGCGCCAGGAAGATGGTCTCGATCATCCCCTCGATGAGCACCGGAAAGACAGCCCAATAGGGTCTCATCAGGCGGTCCGTCATATTGGCCATGCGATCGGCACGCGTAAACACATAGTACAGATTGATCTCGGTAATATTCCAACCGAGCACCAGGGTTACGACACCCAGGATCAAGCCCGTGATGCCCACCAGGGTGCGGTACCAGGGTACCCGAGGCGGCACGACACCCTCGACCTCAGGCTCCGGAGGCACCAACCCGGCAATGCGCTCGCCCAGGGTGATCCCTATGCGCTCGAGCGCCAGCGCGACGATGAGTCCGAGTGCGATACCACCCAGATACAGCCAGACGGTATAAGGATGCCCGTGCACGCGATTTCGGTAAAAGTACAGAATGGCCACTGGCACATAGGCCCATATGAGCCAATCCAGCGCGAGTGCCTTGAGTGGCGCGGCCCAACCTTTTTCTCTTGTTTCCATCGCGCCTCCTAAGACACGCCGACTTCTACGGCTTCCTCGCCGTAGATCTCGCGGAATCGGTCACGGTCGATCTCGCTCGGTAGACCGTCGAATATCAGGCGTCCGCCCTTGAGTGCGATGATGCGGGTGCCATAGCGCCGGGCCAGATCCAAAAAGTGCAGGTTACACATGATCGTGGTGCCATCATCGCGGTTGATCTCCTCCAGATAGCGCAGCACAGAATGCGACGTAGCCGGGTCCAGGGCAGATACCGGCTCATCTGCAAGGATCATCTCGGGATCCTGCATCAGGGCGCGAGCGATGCCGACACGTTGCTGCTGCCCGCCGCTAAGCTCATCGGCACGGACCTGTGCCTTTTCTGCAATACCCACCCGCTCCAGGTTGGCCATGGCACGATCCACCTCTTCCGGCGGAAAGCGATGCAGCAGGCTTGCGCCCGCATTCACATATCCTAACCTGCCAGACAACACATTGGTCAGCACCGTCGAGCGCTTCACGAGGTTAAAGTGCTGAAACACCATGCCGATCTTGCGCCTGATGTGTCGTAACTCTTCCGGCGACGCTGCTGTCACGTCCACGCCGTCGAGGAATACCTGGCCGGATGTGGGTTCGACGAGTCGGTTGATGCAGCGCATCAGAGTAGACTTGCCTGAGCCGCTCAGCCCGACAATGACCAGGAACTCGCCCTTGTCCACGGTAAAGCTCACGTCTTCAAGCGCACGCACGCGACCATCGTATACTTTGGTGAGATGTCGAATCTCTAGCACAGGCATCTCCTCATCTTGTTGAGGCTGACTGCAAATGAGGGGCAACCTGACTTTCCCAGGCTGCCCCTCTCTGCTCAGTCAGTGGCGCTTGTATACGCCTCCCATGGTCCCTTAGTTGAGGATGTCTTCCTCTTTGAGACCCAGCCCAGTGATCATGTCGCGAATTGGGTCAAAGTTAGAGTCATCGACGCGGGAAAAGCCCGTGATGTCGTAGAACTCGTCATTGGCCAGAACCTCAAGCCCCTCGTCGGTCGCAGCATAGTCGATCAGAGCCTGAACGATTTTCTCCCTCGCCTCGGTAGGAAAGTCTTTGCTGAAGCTGACGGTATCATTCGGGATAGGATCGGAAATCGCGAGGATGCAGACCTTCTCCAGTACGTCGGGGTAGTCACCGAGCACGCTGCTGCGCGCGTCACGAATGCGCATACCACCAGCAAAGCCTCGAACGCTGTCACCTTCGGTCGTTACCTCGATCTCACCCGCGGGCTGCGGAGGATCGCCGATCTTCCAGTCGCCTTCGTTACCCGGAGGGCTAAAGAAGGTCGTCGCAAAGTCGGCCTGGCCCTCATAGACCGCGATCACGGACTGCGGATGGCCGCCAGCCGTCACTTGATCGCCAGGGACGATACCAACCTTGGCAAAGTAAGAAGCCGGCACCAGATAGCCCGATGTCGAACTGGTGTCAGGATAGGCCCAGCTCTTGCCGTTCAGATCCTCGAGGCTGGTGATACCACTGTCGCACCCGACCAGGTACTGCGCCCAGTAGAATCCCCAACCGTAGCGCACGGTGGCCAGAGAGACGTCCGCCCCGTAGGTATCAGATGCCAGTACATAGCCCATGGCAGGGATGAACGCGATTGCGTCACCCTCAGCCGCGCCCATCTCCTCCACCACGGCGGAGTAGGTGGTCGGGACTTTGACCTCGAACTTGTATCCGGTCTGAGCTTCGAGGAAATCGGCGATCGCGTCACCGCTCTCAACGATCACCGACACCTCAACGGACGGCACAAAGTAGATCTGGAACGGATGGTCCGCCGAACCCAGATCTGCCTCTTTGGCACAACCAGCCAGCCCTGACGTGGCCAGCAGCACCAAAATGAGTACGATCGCCCACATCTTTTTCGCCATACTAACTCGCCTCCTTGACTCGATCCACATTTCTACACCCTGTTCACGCTTGCGGTCCGGATCGGCCCTGCTCGTCGCGACGACACATCCAGACCACACGCGAGATTATAGTCGCCCCTTCAAAGCATGTAAAGCACCAGCACGCTTCTTCCGGACCACACAGAGGATTGACAGATGGAATCGCGATCCTACACTAGAGGTAGCGGAGATCGGAGATGAGAGACACAGCGAAAGTGCCATGCACTGGCGAAGTGGGAGGCCTGATGATCAAGATCGCGCTTTTCGGGGCAGCCGGCAAGATGGGGACGCGCATCGCCGGGGCACTGCTATCGGTGCCCGAGTATCAAGTCGCTTACGTCGAGGCAGGTGCCAGCGGCGTCGAGCGCCTGCGAGCAGCGGGACTTGCCCCAGCCACCCCTGAACAGGCCCTGAAGGACGCCGATGCGGTGATCCTGGCCATACCGGACGTCGCCATTGGCAAAGTGGCTGCCGAGATCGTTCCCGCGCTCAAGCCCGGGGCGATGGTCCTCACGCTGGACCCCGCGGCGGCGTACGCGGGTGATCTGCCCGAGCGTGCGGACATCACCTACTTTGTCACCCATCCCTGCCACCCATCACTGGCCAACAAGGATCTCCCCCGTGAGGCCCTGGAGGACTATTTCGGAGGCGTTGCCCCGCAGGCCCTGGTCTGCGCGCTGATGCAGGGCCCCGAGAGCGACTATGCCCGGGGGGAGGCGCTCTGCCGTGACATGTTCGCGCCGGTCTCGGCGGTGTATCCCGTCACCGTGGAGCAGATGGCCCTGCTAGAGCCTGCCATGGCCGAGACTGTGGCACTCACCTGCCTCACGGTAATCAAAGAGGCGGTGGACGAAGTGGTCTCGCGCGGTGTGCCGCGCGAGGCAGCCACCGACTTTATCCTGGGCCACCTCAATGTCAGCATCGCCATACTCTTTGGCCTGATCGATGCGCAGGTCTCGGACGGCGCCCGGCTGGCGGTGGAGCGCGCCAAGCAGACCATTTTCCAGCCCGACTGGAAGCGGGTCTTTGAGCTGGAGGACGTCATGGCCCAGGTCAAAGCCATCACCCGCGGCAACGCGGCCGGCTGATGAAACTCGGC
>CAZMAI010000176.1:0-5037 GCA_964564195.1 uncultured Anaerolineales bacterium
GGAATCTCGTTACGTCGCAGGCTGCGCCGGTACCAGGCTGTCAGGTCTGCGAGAAACAGCGGCTCTGAGCCGCCCGCGCCAGCGAGACGAGCCCTAAACTCGCTATGCAGACTCATGATGTTAACCCTTTCTAAAGAGTGGACGCGCCAAACGTCTGGCCTCCACCCGACCCACATTTTACCCTGCGGCGCCCCCTCCGTCAATCAGCAGCAGATTTATGATTACGCTGCCCGTGTAGATAGCCGGTCCGGCATCGGGAGATGCGCTCCGATGAACCGGGGTGGGTCCCCATCCAGCTGCGTCGCGGCACCATTCTAATCGCGTGAAAGGAATGCCCCCGTGATTTGACCCGACATGCGGTTCCCTCTATACTTAACATTCGGTCGTGCGGACATCGGCGAAGGCTGAGCATACAGAGTTCGCGCGTATGTGCACAGCATGACGAGCGGTTAGTGTAGTTGCGGGGTGGCAATGTCGTGGCGGACTGCCCAACTGCGGGCATAGGCCGACACGCGGCCACCCTTTTACATGCCATCTCAAGTATGGCAATCGATACGTCCGGGGTGAGACATGACGACTGAACGTCTACAAAAGATCAGAAACATCGGCATCATTGCGCACATCGATGCGGGCAAGACGACCACGACCGAGCGCATCCTCTTTCATACGGGGACCATTCACCGCTCGGGGAATGTGGACGACGGCAACACGGTGACCGACTTTATGCCTCAGGAACGTGAGCGCGGCATCACGATACAGAGTGCCGCCATCACAAGCCAATGGCGCGGGCACCAGATCAACCTGATCGATACGCCAGGGCACATTGACTTTACCTCAGAGGTGCAGCGCGCCCTGCGCGTGCTCGACGGCGGCGTGGTCGCCTTTGACGGCGTCGCTGGCGTCGAGCCGCAGTCTGAAACGGTGTGGCGCCAGGCAGACAGGTATGGCGTCCCGCGAATCGCCTTTGTCAACAAACTTGATAGGCCCGGGGCCAGCGTCGATCACACGGCCGGGATGATCCGTGACCGCCTCAAGGCCCATCCTGTTGTCGTGCAGATGCCGATTGGGCGCGAGGACACACTCCGGGGCGTCATCGATCTCGTACGCATGTTGGCGCTCACCGGCGACGCCGAGGGCAATGTAGAGGCCAGCGCGATCCCTGATGAGCTCCTGGCAGAGGCCACCGAGCGGCGCGATCAGATGGTCGCAGCTCTTGCCGACGTCGATGATGAGATCGCTCTCCTCTACATCGAGAACGAGCCCGTGGGCGCCGAGGCTTTTGACCGGGCACTGCGCGCAGCGACGATCGCCGGGCGCGCGATCCCGGTGCTATGCGGTTCCTCGCTAAAGCACGTCGGCGTCGTACCATTGCTCGATGCCGTGCTCGCGTACCTGCCCTCGCCGCTGGATGTTCCGGCGATCACCGGCCAGTCCGCGATCGACGGGGACCCGGTGGTGTGTGAGGCTGACGAGATGGAGCCACTAGCGGCTCTCGTCTTTAAGGTGTCCACCGACCCCTACGTGGGCAAGCTTTCCTTCTTCCGCGTCTACTCGGGCGTCATCACTCGCGGGGCAGAGGTGAGCAACGCCAATACGGGCGAAACCGCACGTGTGGGGCGTCTGGTGCGAATGCATGCCGATCGTCGTGAGGAAGTGGACGAGATCAAGGCGGGCGACATCGGCGCTGTGCTGGGACTCAAGATCGCCAAGACGGGTGAGACCCTGGCGACAGCCGAGCGACCGGTGATCCTGGAGGAGATTTCCTTCCCGACCCCGGTCATCGAACTCTCGATCAAGGCCGCTAACAAGACGGCCGACGAACGGCTAGGGAACGCACTCGCGAGATTGCTCGAAGAGGATCCCACGCTGACGGTCAAGTACAATGAACAGACCAGCGAGTCTACACTCGCCGGCATGGGCGAACTACACCTCGATGTGATCGTGGATCGCCTGCGCCGCGAGTTCAATGTGGACGTAGTGGTGGGCAAGCCCAAGGTCGCATACTGTGAGACCATCACGCGGCCGGTGAACGTCACCGGGCGGCTGGTCAAGCAGTCCGGCGGCCACGGTCAGTATGCCGTCGTGGAGATCGAAGTAGAACCCCTGGAGCAGGGTGGCGGCTTTGTCTTTGAGAACGCCATCACCGCCGGGGCTATCCCTCGAGAATATATCCCCTCCGTGGAAAAGGGCGTCCGCGAGGCCCTGCGCGAGGGACCCTACGCAAAGCAGCCCGTCGTCGACATCAAGGTCAAACTGGTCGATGGCAAGTACCACGAAGTGGACTCGTCGGATCGCGCCTTCCAGGCGGCGGGGTCCGTGGCGCTGAAAGAGGCGATCGAGCGCGGCCGGCCCATCCTGCTAGAGCCCATGATGCGGGTCGAGGTGATCGCTCCTCAGGACTATACCGGGGATCTCATCGGCGATTTGAGCGGGCGAGCCGCGATCATCAACGGGATCGACCCTCGCAGCGCAGGTGGGCAGGCGATCCAGGCGCAGGTTCCTCTGGCCAACATGTTTGGCTATGCCACAACGCTCCGGTCGCTGACGCAGGGACGCGGCAGCTTTACGATGGAGTTCTCACACTACCAGAGAGCCAGCGATGAGGCCGTCAAGGAACTGCAGTCGCGCGTGGCGTGATCTCGCGGTCTCAAACGGATGCGCATCGTACAGGGCACGCCGGCGCACGGCGTGCCTTTTTGTTGCGCGCCGGAGCTGGCATCCCAAACAGCGGTTGGAGCGCCACATTTCCTATGGTATAGTCGAAACCACTTATGGAAGATATGCATCGGTCAGTGAGCGTCATTGGCGGCGGGCTCGCAGGCTGCGAAGCGGCCTGGCAGATCGCACGCCGCGGCATCAAGGTGACGTTGTACGAGATGCGTCCGGAGGTGTCCACGCCTGCGCACGAAACAGGGCTCCTCGCCGAACTCGTCTGCAGCAATTCGCTTGGCTCCACGCTGATTGGCCGCGCACCGGGGCTACTCAAGGAAGAGCTGCGCAGACTCGGCAGCCTGATTCTGCGGTCTGCTGAGAAGGCGGCCGTGCCAGCAGGACGCGCACTGGCGGTAGACAGGGATGTCTTTAGCGCCAGTGTAACCCAAGCCATCACGACACATCCCATGATCCAGGTCGTGCGACAGCAGGTGACAGGCATCCCGTCTGGGCCCGTAACTGTCGTCGCCAGCGGCCCGCTGACGTCAGAACCCCTGGCGGAATCGATAGCAGCACTGGCGGGAGAGAGCCAGCTGTATTTCTACGACGCCATGGCACCCATCGTCACGGCGAACTCGATCGATATGCAGATAGCCTTTCGCGCTTCCCGCTATGAAGAGGGCGAGGCGGACTATATCAACTGTCCGATGCGCAAAGACGAGTACGAGACCTTTGTCGCTGCGCTGGTCACGGCGGAGCGGGCACCGTTACGCTCATTTGAGCGCGAGGACGCCCACTTTTTCGAGGCCTGCCTTCCCGTCGAGGTCCTGGCTGGTCGAGGGACGGATGCGCTGGCATACGGCCCGTTGCGCCCGGTGGGACTGACGGACCCGCGCACCGGACGACGACCCTACGCGGTGGTACAGCTCCGCCAGGACAATCTGGCGGGAACGCTGTATAATCTGGTGGGATTCCAGACGAACCTCAAGTGGGATGAGCAGAGACGTGTGTTTGGCCTCATTCCGGGGCTCGCACATGCGGAATGGGTGAGATTCGGTCAGATGCATCGCAACACGTACATCAACTCGCCCGACCTGCTGGACGCGAGCATGGCATGGCGAACAAACGCCAGGCTGTTTTTTGCCGGTCAGATCGTGGGCACCGAGGGATACATGGCCTCAGCCGCCAGTGGGCTGACCGCCGGAGTCAACGCCGCACGGGTGATGAGAGGCACACCACCGGTCACACTACCGGCAACGACCATGCTGGGTGCCCTGCTGCAGTATGTGACAACGCCACAGGAGACACAGTTCCAGCCGATGAAGCCAAACCTGGGTCTGTTGCCGCCGCTCGCTGGCCCCCCCCGGGGCAAGCGCCAGCGAGGGGAGGCCTACGGCGAGCGTGCGCTGGCCGATCTCGATGCCTTTGTTAGCGCGAGCCATGTACTGGATGACATTGTGGAAGAAGTCTCATGTTGAGGCGCTGCCTGGCCGCGCTGGCGATTGCCACACTGCTGATTTCGCTTGGGGCCTGCGGGAGCAGCGCTGACGGCTTTTCGGGTAGCCGGGCCCTGCAGCACGTGCGGCGAATGGTGCGCATGGGTTCACGCGCAGTGGGCACAGAGGGCAACCTGGAAGCAGCCGAATACATCATTTCACACGTGGAACGCTACGGTTGGGACGTCGAGAAGGACTGCTTCGCCTATGGGGGCGAGAACCTCTGCAATATCATCGCCAAGAAGGGCGAGGGGCCGATTGTCCTTGTCGGTACCCACTTTGACACCCGGCCAGTCGCCGACAGAGATCCTGTAGACCGGACGCAGCCAGTGCCAGGGGCTAACGACGGAGCGAGCGGTACGGCAGTGCTGCTCGAGTTGGCACGCACTCTGGACCAGGAAGAGTTCTCCGGTTCGCAGATCTGGCTGGCCTTTTTCGATGGCGAGGATAGTGGCGATATCGGTGGTTGGGATTGGGCTGTGGGCTCGAACCACCTGGCAAAGCGCCTCACCAACGAGCCCCAAAACAGGGTAGAGTATGCGATCATCGTGGACATGGTGGGCGACGCAGATCAGCAGTTGTTCTATGAGTGGTCATCGTCGCTCTGGCTAAAAGAAGAGTTGTGGGGCCTCGCGGCAGACTTGGGCTATAGCGACGTCTTTCAGGCGACCCACAAGCATCACATCACTGACGATCACACGCCCTTTCTCAAGATTGGGATACCCGCTGTACTCATCATAGACTTTGACTATCCGTACTGGCATACGCTTGATGACACGCCCGACAAACTGGATGCCAGGAGCCTCCAGCGTGTCGGCCATGTGCTCAAGACCTGGCTCGAAGATGAGCCCCTTGCGGCGCGCGCAATCGCCCGTTAGCTGACGCCGGT
>CAZMAI010000177.1:0-4983 GCA_964564195.1 uncultured Anaerolineales bacterium
GGCCTATCTACACGTGCGCCGCGGAATATCAACCTCTGGCTGATCGCGGTCCACGAGTCCGTCCAGCGCGTCACCGCCTTACGGCTGCCCCGCACGCGGAGTACAACTCCGCGCCCCGAAAATGGACGTTTGGACGTTCAGACGTTGAAGCGTACCAACCTTAGGACGTTCCCCTCACCGGCCAATACACCGTGTACCGCTCGTCCTCGATGGCGTACAACGGCAGAAAGCGCGTCGAGCGCCGTTGGCCGGCCGTGCGCCAGCCCGGCCGCCAAAAGGCCCACTCGCGCTCGTTGTCCGGCGCCAGGATCGTCTCGGGGTGCGCGGGGTCGCCCACGAGGGCTTCATCACCCTCCGACAATCCCGCCAGCACCGCCGGGCCGTACATGAACGCCACCCGGGAGGCATCATCACTCAGAGGCTCCGTGGTGAGCGCCATGGGCAGCGTCAGCCGCACCCGGTCGTGCGACCAGCGCCCCTCCACGGCCACCATCCCCGACGGCCCCTGCTCCAGCGGGATGACCGTGCCATTGATCTCCAGCGTGCCCCGATCCCCCGCCAGCCACCAGGGGATGCGCAGCCGCAGGTCGAAATCGGCCGGCGCGGGCGCCTCCAGCCCGAGGTCCACCACCAGCGTGTCGGGCCGGTGCACGCGCCCCGTCTGCGGATCGATAGTCAGCGTGATCTCCAGCGGCGTGCCGTCCTGCTGCCAGCGCAGCCGCGAGGGGATATACTGCGCCACGGTGATGCCCGGGCGACCGTCCTCGGGGCTCGGCCCGCTGTAGTAGATGCTGTCGGGATAGAGCGTGTGGGCCTGCACGAGCGAGCCGTGGCAGCACCAGAAATCGTGCGTGGGCGTGCCCCAGGCTTTGACCGCACCCGGCTCCAGCGGGAGGAAATAGGCGATCATGCCGGTGGTGGGATGCTGCTGCGCCAGCACGCCGTTGACCAGATTGCGCTCCCAGTAGTCGGCATAGCGCAGGTCGCCGGTCCAGCGCCAGAGGTACTCGGCCAGACGCATCATGTTATAGACCGTGCAATGCTCCTGGTTCTTGTCGCCCAGGCGCGCTGCCTGCTCGAACGGCGGCGACCAGATCTCGCCGCAGGTCTGCCCCCCGGTTGCATAGGCGCCCCGCCGCGTAACCGACCAGTCCCAGTAGGCCTCGACGATGGCGCGCCAGCGGTCGTCGCCGCTCACCTCCCAGACGCGGGCGGCCCCCTGCGCCTCGGGGATCGTCGTGTTGGCGTGCCAGTTTGTTAGCGGATCCGATCCGCCAGGATCCGATCCGCCCGCGTCTTCGTTCGCCAGCAGCCTGTCAAAGAGCCGGTGCCGCTCATAGCGCTGGATCAGGTCCAGGTGCGCCTGCTCGCCCGTGAGCGCGTACAGATCCGCCCAGGCCTCCAGCATCCCGCCCGTCTCCACATCCAGGATGTCGTCCATCTCCTCGCGCGAGAACTGCGCGGTCCACTTGTGGAACCAGCGAGCCCAGCTAGTCGCTACCTCCAGCGCCTGCTCACTCCGCAGATAGCGCGCCATGTCCAAGAGGCCCATGAGCGTCTTGTGCAGGGTATAGTGCGGCGCCCAGACGTGCTTGCCGCGGGCAATCCAATCAAGGTAGGTCGTGGGTATCGAGCCCACCCACTCACCCCCGTTCTCCCGCTGGCAGCGCGCCAGCTCTGCCACGATTTTGTCCGCCTTGCCGCGCAGTTCGGCGTCGCCGGTGTTGGCGCTGCGGCGCGCCGCGGCCGAGAGCCAGTGCCCGAGAAAGTGCCCGCGCAGCTGGCAGGTGGGGGTCTCCCAGCCGAAATGGATGTCGGGCGGGATCTCGCGTGGACCCCACAGCCCCGCCTCCAGATAGTGGTTCTGCAGCAGGTTATCGGTGCGCAGTGAGAGCATGTACTTCTGGTTCAGGTCCGCGCGCCGGGCGTACTCGCTGGGCAGCAGCGTGACGCGGTCCAGCGGCATGGGCGTGAGGGCATGGGTAGGCATGGGAACCTCCGGACGAGAGAGTTGCAGGTTGCAGGTTGAAGGTTGAAGGGTCAAAGGTCGAAAGTCCAAGGTCGACCATTGCAGGGCTTGCACGGGAGTATAATAGACCCGGGGCGACGGGAGAGCAAGGGTACGGCTCTGGCGACTGGACCGCGGACGTCCCGTCCGCTCCGTGGGGCGCGGGTGCCCAGACCCGCGATACGACCGCAGCATGCAATCCACGCGGACCGCGGACGTCCCGTCCGCTCCGGTGCAAGCACCCATCTCAGGAGCGGGCTATGAGCCCGCGATCCGGCTGCAGGGCCGTCGGCCAACCTGGCCACAGACGGCGCTGCGTCCCTGCGGGCGAATCAGCACGGACGCCTCCCTCGTTTGACACCCCGCGCGCCCCGCCTATGATGATCCCATGTATAAGCCATCACTTATGAGTCCAACACGATGACTGCTCTCGATCCCGCCGCATTCTTCGCCGCGCTGGCCGATCCCACCCGCCTGGCGCTGGTGCGCCTGCTGGCATCCCTCCCCGAGGGACACCAGCAGTGCGTCCGCGCCCTCGCCTGGCGCCTGGGTGTCTCGCAGCCGGCGGTCTCGCAGCACCTGCGCGTCCTGAGCCGGATTGGCCTGGTGCACGGCGAGCGCAACGGGCCGCGCGTGCACTACCGGCTCGACCGCGCGCGGCTGCTGGAGGGCCAGGCATTGCTCCAGGTCATCCACGACACGCCGCGCGTCGCGCCAGAGCGCCCACCCGAGGCTGTCCGGCAAGGGGGCCGCACCCGTGGAGGCTGCGGACCCCCGCGCCAGGCCCACGAGTCCGGACAGTCCGGTCGGAGCAGTACGGCTGATCCGGAGACGATCTGAACGTCCGGCGGGTTAGCCCGCCACACCGTCCCCATGCACCCGTGCGAACTGCATCCTGAAATCAGGGAGACAGAGAAACATGCAATCGATCTGGAGAGTGCTTCGCGCCATGCGGCCCTACCGCAGGCAAGTGGTCTACAACTGGCTGTTTATGGCGTGCCTGGTCGCTGCCGACCTGGCCCTGCCCCGCATGTTGCAGCGCATCGTCGACGCGGGCATTGGCGGCGGCGACAGCGGTGTGGTGCTGCAATCGGCGCTGATCATGGTGGGGCTGATCCTGGTGAGTGCCGGCGCCACCGTGGGCATCACTGTCTTTGCCGTGCGCGTGTCCCAGAGCCTGGGCGCTGACTACCGACGGGAGCTATTCTCCCGCGTGCTCTCCCTCTCGGCGCGCAACCTGGACCAGTGGCAGACCGGCCAGCTGATCACGCGCCTATCCTCCGACGTGCAGCAGGTGACCCAGTTTGTCTTTTTCACCGGCCGCATGTTCCTGCGCGTCCCGCTGGTGGCGGTCGGCGCCCTGACGATGATGGTGCTGACCGACTGGCGCCTCTCGCTGATCATGTTGCTGATCCTGCCGGTGGCGACGGTGATCTTTCTCTGGTACGCCGGCCGCGCCCAGAACATGTACATGCAGGTCCAGCAAGGCTTGGACAACCTGAACACGATCTTTCAGGAGAATGTCTCGGGCGTGCGCGTGGTCAAGGCCTTTGTGCGGGCGCTTTATGAAAAGGCCCGCTTTGAGCGCACCAACACCGACCTGACGGGCCGCACCATCCGGGTGGGCCGCTTTCTGGCGATCCTGATGCCCACGCTGCACTACCTGGTGAACCTGGGGATCGTCTTTGTGGCGGCGGTGGGCGGGCTGCTGGCGGTGCGCGCCGGCCTGTCCATCGGCAAGATCATCGCCTTTAACAGTTACCTGCTCTGGATGCTGATGGTGCTGGGACATCTGGGGACGATGGTGAGCTTTATCTCCTCCTCCGCTGCCTCCGCAGAGCGCATCTATGAGGTGCTTGATGAGGAGCCGGCGGTAGTAGATGCTCCACACGCCGAGCCGCTCCGGGCTCCCGCGAGCCAGACGGCGATGCGCGATGTGGTCTTTGCCTACGATGGCGATGAGCACGAACCGGTCCTCAAGGATGTCGATCTGACTTTGGAGCGCGGCCAGACGGTGGCGCTCCTGGGCAGCACGGGCTCGGGCAAGACCTCGCTCATCAGCCTGCTGCCCCGTCTCTATGACGTGACCGGCGGCCGGGTGGCCGTGAACGCCTCGGATGTGCGCGACCTCAAGCTGCGCTCGCTACGCGGCGAGATCGGCCTGGTCCCGCAGGAGACGGTGCTGTTTACGGGCACCATCCGCGACAACATCCGTTTCGGCCGGCCTGAGGCCAGCGATGAAGAGGTCATCGCCGCGGCGCAGGCCGCCCAGGCGCATGAGTTCATCACGGGATTCCCCGAGGGCTATGACACCCAGCTTGGGCAGCGCGGCGTGAACCTCTCCGGCGGGCAGCGCCAGCGCCTGGCCATCGCCCGGGCGCTGCTGGTCGATCCACGATTGCTGATCCTCGACGATAGTACCAGCGCGGTGGATGTGGAGACCGAGGTGGCGCTGCAGGATGCGCTGGAGCGATCCGGCGGCGAGCGGGCCACACTCCTGGTGGCGCAGCGCATCAGCAGCGTCCTGGGGGCCGACAAGATCATTGTCCTCGACCGCGGCCGCATCGTGGCGGAGGGCACCCATCCCGAGTTGATGGCGACCAGCGCGACCTATCGTGAAATCTATGACTCGCAGCTGGGCAACGGCGCGAGCGCGGGGGATGCAGCATGAGCGACAGACAGGGTCAGGGCGGCGGAGCAGGCAAAGGGAACGGTGCGGGAGCCGGCATGCAGGGCGGCGGCAAACCGGGGGCCGGGATGCAGGGCGGAGGCGTGCCGGGACAGCCCGGGCAGGCGGGCCAGGGACAGGCCGGCGGGCCCGCGCTGGGGCGCCCGATGCCCACCCAGGGGATGCAGGGTGGTCCGCGCATGGAAAAGGCGCGCGATCCGCGCCAGAGCTTCTCCCGGCTGCTGGGCTATTTGCGGCCGCACCGCGGCGCGATCGCGCTGGTGATCGGGCTCGTGCTGGCCAGCAC
>CAZMAI010000178.1:0-4980 GCA_964564195.1 uncultured Anaerolineales bacterium
CCCCCCCCCGTGCGCCCAGTATTGACTCTCAGTTCGGTGGACGAGACGACGTCCAGAGGTTAGGCAACAGGCATCTGGCCAGACCGCTCGGAACAGCCGGATCGCCAGCCGAGGGGGCAAGCCGCAAGCGTTAGCGATGATCGGCCGCGGTCACAAGTGGAGCCCATTTTGTAGCTCCGTGCAGCGGGGTAAAGGTTCGGAAATTGGAGAAAGGGATACTATGAGAGCATATATTGCCCGTCGATTCTTGTACATGCTGCTGATGATGGTCATGGCGTCAGTCGTGTCTTTTGCGGTAATCACGTTGCCGCCTGGTGACTATATGACGTCATACATCATGCGCCTCAAGGCTCAGGGACAGGATGTCGGTCTGGAAGAAGAGCTCGCGCTGCGCCGGCAGTACGGACTGGACCAGCCTTTGCCCGTTCAGTATTTCAAGTGGGTCTCCCGCTTTATCCAGGGTAACATGGGGCGCTCTTTTGAGTACAACCGCCCCGTAGTTGAAGTACTGATGCCCAGACTGGGCATGACCATGATCGTGTCCATTGCTGCGCTCATCGTCACCTATATCATCGCCATACCCATCGGGATATATTCGGCGCTCAACCAGTACTCGATCCCCGACTATATCTTTAGCATCATTGCCTTTGCTGGCGTCTCCATGCCGAACTTTTTGCTGGCGCTGATCCTGATGGTGTTCGCCTACCGTACCTTTGGCGTCAGTATCGGTGGCCTGTTCTCGCTTGAGTACGTGGACGCCCCTTGGAACTGGGACAAGATCGTTGACTTGCTCAAGCACCTGCCCATTCCGCTGGCGGTCATCGGTCTGTCAGGCACCGCCTGGCTGATGCGCACCATGCGCGCCACGCTGCTGGACGAGATCCACAAGCCTTACGTGCAGACCGCACGTGCCAAGGGCCTCAAAGAGGGCCAGGTGCTGCGCCGGTATCCTATCCGCGTCGCCCTGAACCCGATTGCCAGCACCATCGGTTGGCAGCTTCCCAACATCTTCTCAGGACAGACGATCGTTGCCATCGTACTCGACTTGCCGACGATCGGACCGGTGCTGTTGCGCGCCCTGATGACCGAGGACATGTTCCTTGCAGCAAGCACGGTGATGATTACGACCGCCCTCACGCTGGTTGGGACGCTTTTGTCGGACCTGCTCCTGGGTTGGTTGGATCCTCGCATCCAGGTTGGGTAATCGCCTCGGTAGCTGCGCCCCTGGCGCAACTGTACCGATCATTACGGTAGGGAGTTGAAAATGGATAGTCTTTCGGCCCCGGGTTCCGAGTCTTTGGCCAGCGCGGCTCACGCCTCGTTAACAGACGAGGAACGCGTATACGTAGCCTCGCAGTGGCAGTTGATGTTCCGCCACTTTAAACGGCACAAGCTCGCCGTGATCGGCGCCATCGTTGTGATGATCATGTACGCCATTGCGATTTTCCACGGCTTTTTGGCGCCGTACGACAAGCTGACCCGCTCCGAGTACATGTACATGCGTCCTCAGACGCTTCAGTTCAATGACGGAAACGGGTTCTCGCTTCGCCCTTATGTCTTTGGCATCACGGCCACCTCTGACCCAAAGACGTTCACACGCTCCTTTGTAATCGACGAGTCCATCAGGCACCCGGTCAAGTTCTTTACGGCGGGTGATACCTACAGCTTCCTTGGCCTGTTCAAGACCGACATCCACCTATTTGGTGTGGATGCGCCCGGGCACATCTATTTGCTGGGCACGGACGATCTGGGCCGGGACCTGTTCTCCCGTATCATGTACGGCTCAGCCATCTCCCTCTCCATCGGTCTGGTAGGTGTGCTGACAAGCTTCATACTGGGGATCACCCTGGGTGGTATCTCCGGCTACTATGGCGGCGTGGTAGACACGCTCATCCAGCGCGTGATCGAGTTCCTGATCTCGATTCCTACGATCCCGCTCTGGATGGCCTTGAGTGCTGCAGTGCCAGCCAGCTGGACCGCAATCCAGGTCTACTTTGCCATCAGCATCATCCTGTCGCTACGCGGCTGGTGCGGTCTCGCACGAATCGTGCGCGGCAAGATGCTGGAGGTAAGCCAGTATGACTTTGTGATGGCGGCCAAGCTCGCCGGAGCTAGGGACAGGCGTATCATCGCCACTCACCTGATCCCGTCCTTTATGAGCTTTCTGATTGTGGACATGACGCTTTCTATCCCAAGCATGATCCTGGGCGAGACGTCGCTCAGCTTCCTCGGACTGGGCCTGCGCCCGCCCGTCGTGAGCTGGGGTGTTCTCCTCCAGGCCGCCACCAACATCCGTACAGTGGCTACCTACCCCTGGATCATGTGGCCCGGTGCCTTCCTGATCGCAACTGTACTGGCGTTCAACTTTATGGGCGACGGCCTGCGCGACGCGGCCGATCCTTACAAGATCTAGTACCCTTTGTTCGAGGCCTGTACCAACGATTGGGCAGGCCTCGAGCGGGGTCGCCATCCTGAACAATGAGGGAACCAGCGCCACAAGTGCCAAACCAGGCGCATAGCGTTGCAGTCCTGATGGATGGCCGAGGTGTAATCTGTAACTTGCGGGAGGGTGGATGTTCAAGAACCTGAGTCCGGGTGCGATTGGCATCAGAAATTGCTCCTTGGAACAAGCCATCGAGCTTGCGGCCCAGAGTGGCTTTGGCGGAATCGATATCAGCATCCGTGAGGTTGCAGCTCTGGTCGCCAGTCACGATCTGGACTATGTAAAGAACCTCTTTGCCACAGCCGGAGTCGTCCCCGGACAGTGGGGAACGCCTGTCCGCTGGCAGGCTGACGTTGCGGAGTGGAAACAAGACCTGGCGGACTTGCCTGCTCTGGCGGCTCTGGCACGAGATTTGGGCTGCACGCGCTCGGCTACCTGGTGCCCTCCAGCGTCTGACGATCGCGACTTTGATGAGAACCTGGCCTGGCACATCGAGCGCTTCCGTCCGATAGCCCAGATTCTCGCTGACAACGGAAGCAGCTTTGGCATCGAGTTCATCGGACCCAAGACCAGTCGCGCCCGCCGCAAGTATGAGTTCATCTACACCCTCGAGGGGATGATGGACATGGCACACCAGATCGGGACCGGCAACGTGGGCCTCCTTCTGGATGCCTGGCATCTTTACACTTCTGGTGGCTCAGTCGATGATCTGGATCAGATCTCTGCCAGCGATGTGGTCACCGTACACGTAAACGATGCCCCGGAAGGACTGGCGATCGAAGAACAACTCGATAACGATCGCAGGCTTCCGATGGAGACTGGCGTTATAGACCTGCCGGGCTTTATGAAAAAGCTCGCGGCGATGGGATATGACGGCCCGGTCACACCAGAACCATTTAGCAAGCGCATCAATGCTATCGAGGATCCGCTGGAGGCCGCAAAGCTGGCGGCCCACTATATGGATCTGCTCTGGAAGGCGGGCGGACTGACCTAGTACCACCCCCGATTTGCCCTGGCCTGTGGTCAATGGAGTGTTGACTGTGACCAGAGCAGACCGCCAGGCAGAATCGATCAGGAAGCGGCGAAACAATACGTTCGGGCAGATCCGCCCGTAATGTGCCACAATCAGGAGTGACTATCCATGAATCAAGACCAGATGCTTCTAGAGGTAAAGAACCTCAAAACCTACTTTTTCCTGGAAGAGGGCACCGTCCATGCTATCGACGGGGCTGACTTTCACATCACCAGGGGAGAGGCCCTGGGCGTAGTAGGCGAGAGCGGTTGCGGCAAGAGCGTAACCGGGCAGTCCATTCTGCGAATCGTTCCCAATCCCGGCAGGGTTGTTGAGGGCGAGATCATATTCTACCGGTACAACAAGCGTGCTGATGGCACCGAGGTTCAGGAGGCCGTCAATCTGACGGCGCTGGATCCCCAGGGCGACGAGATTCGCAACATCCGTGGCGGCGAGATCGCCATGGTGTTCCAGGAGCCCATGACCTCGCTGAGCCCGATCCATACAATCGGCCAGCAGATTATGGAAGCCATCATTCTTCACCAGCAGGTAGACAAGGAAGAGGCCCGCCGTCGCGCGATCGAGATTCTCCGCCGGGTAGGAATGCCCCAGCCAGAGACGACCGTGGACTCTTATCCGCACCAGATGTCGGGCGGTATGCGACAGAGAGGCATGATCGCCATGGCTCTCAGTTGCAGCCCCAGCCTGCTGATCGCCGATGAGCCCACCACCGCCATCGACGTGACGACGCAGGCACAGATCCTGCAGCTGATGCGCGACCTGCAGCAAGATCTCGGCATGGCCATCATGTTCATCACCCATGACCTGGGTGTAATCGCCGAGATGACCAAGCGCGTTGTGGTCATGTACATGGGCAAGATCGTGGAGGGTGCCGACGTAGATGACCTGTACTATGATCCCAAGCACCCCTACACGCGCGCTCTTATGAACTCGATTCCTCGCCTGGGACAGCAGCGCGTTGATCGCCTGGAATCGATCAGAGGCATGGTGCCCGATCCGTACAACCTGCCGCCAGGGTGCCCGTTCCATCCTCGTTGCAACAGCTTTATGCCGGGCGTCTGCGATGCCAGCGAACCGGAGACGATCGAGGTTGGGCCCGGTCACGAAGTCAAGTGCTTCCTTTACCAGCAGTGACAGAGAGGAACGAGGACATGGCAGAAAACACAAACAACATGCTCTTGCGTGTTAACGACCTCTACAAGCACTTTCCCATCAGGCGCGGCACGCTCCGCAAGACCGTCGGTTATGTGCGCGCCGTAGACGGGGTAAGCTTTCACATTCGTGAGAAGGAGACGCTCGGCCTGGTAGGCGAGAGCGGCTGCGGCAAGACGACCACCGGGCGCTGCGTGATGCGCGCCATCGAGCCCACCAGCGGCGAGGTACTGTACACAAGGGCAGACGGCGAGACGGTCAACATCCCAACCCTCGAGGGCGATGACCTGCGCCTGCTCCGCAGGGAGATCCAGATGATCTTCCAGGACCCGTACTCGTCGCTGAACCCTCG
>CAZMAI010000179.1:0-4980 GCA_964564195.1 uncultured Anaerolineales bacterium
TGATGATCTGGTACATGCCCTTTGGGTTCATCAACTCGGTGACCCAGTACGTGCTCATCGCCCTGGGCCAGCAGCGCTACCTGACGCGGGCCTTTGCCATCGGCCTGGCGTTCAACGTCCTCGCCAACGTGGTGCTGATCACCCGGGTCGGGTTCATGGCCTCGGCCTGGGTGGCGATATTCTCCGAACTGGCGCTGCTGGTCCCCTTTTACGTCGGCGTGCGCCGCAACCTGGTGCCGGTCCCCTGGCTGCGGCTGCTCTGGCGCCCGGCCGCTAGCGCGCTGCCCATGATCCTGATGTTCTGGCTGCTCCCCGGTCGCGCCAGCCTGCTGGCGATCCCCCTGGGCGGCGCGCTGTACCTGGCGCTGCTGTACCTCCTGGGTGCGCTGAACGCGGAAGAGCGCGCGATAGCGAGGAGGGCGCTGCCGGGGAGGCGGTAGCGGGGGGACTTGTCTCAAGGTCCGAACGTCCGAACGTCGGAAGGTCCGGACGGAGCGACGATCGCAACTGCGCCCGAGGTACGGAGACCCAGGACTCCCCGGGACGAGTCTCACAGCCGGTGCGGACGGGACGTCCGCGGTCCGCTTCGGAGACCTACCCAAACTCGTACCGGTTCAGCCTCTCCCGCCGCTCTTTCCAATCGGGGAGCACCTTGCCCAGCAGGTCGTAGAACGCCCGGCCGTGGTGTGGCTCGAGCAGGTGGCAGAGTTCGTGGTACAGGACATAGTCGATGAGCAGCGCCGGCACCTGCACCAGCTTGAGGTTGAGCGTGATGCGCCCTGGGTCCGCGCCGCGTGCAGCGCTGGTGCTCCCCCAGCGTGAGGTAGTGGTGCCCCAGCGCCATCAGCAGCCGCAGGGCAGGGATCTGCGAGAGCAGCTCCAAGCGAGAGGACAGGGACAGGACGGCGCACCGATCGGCAGCAATGCATAAGGTTCTATAAGTCTGCGCGCGTAGTTATATAAAGGCGGCGCTATTCTATAATCCTGTTGCCTCTGTTGGTGCATGGCCGCCGGTGACTCGCAGGATATCGTCGGCATAGTACAACTGGGGCCGCCGGTCCGTGCGGCCTCGGCGCAGAATTCCCAGGTCAGCCAGCCTCTCAACGTTGTAGCGTGCGGTTATATTGGGCGACTGGAGCAACTCGGCCGCACGCTGAACCGTGAGCACCGGGGTGGCGAACAGCCCCTCCGCCAGTCTCTGAGCGAGGGCCGAGGCTCGGGCGGTCGCCAATCGCTCCCGCCAGCGGTCCTCGACCTCTGTCAGCTCCGTCACCATCCCGATCGCAGCCTGGGCCTGATCGCGCAGGCCCGTGAGAAAGAACGCCAGCCAGTCGCGCCAGGCGCCACGGGTGCTGACCCTGTACATGAGGTCATAGTACGCCTCCCGGTGCTCCTCCAGGTAAGCGCTCAGGTACAGCAGGGGTTGGGTCAGTAATCCCCAATCGAGCAGCAGGAGCGACACCAGCAGGCGGCCCATCCGGCCGTTGCCGTCCTCGAAGGGGTGAATGGCCTCGAACTGGTAGTGCACCAGCGCCAGCCGGACCACGGCCGGATAGCGATTGTCAGCGTGCAGATACACCTCGAGGTCCTCCAGGGCACGCCGCATGTCGACCGGAGGGGGCGGCACAAAGCGGGCCTCATCGATGGGCGTGGCGTCCGAAGCCGCGATATAGTTGGGCACGCGCCGGTACTCGCCAGGGTGGTGGCGCTCGCCGCGCACGTCGCGCAGCAGCGTAGCGTGAAGATCCTGGATCAGTCGCAGCGAGACGGGTAGTGTGTCAAGGCGCTCAACGCCTTCGCGCAAGGCCAGCACATAGTTGCTCACCTCGCGCACGTCCGGGCTGACGGGCCCACCCTCCTCAGGCAGCGCGTGCTGATTGGCCTCGGCCGCGTAGAGGTCGGCCATGCCGGCGCGGGTGCCCTCGATGCGCGACGACAGCACGGCCTCGCGCTGAAGAAAGGGCGCGATAAGCAGATCGGGGTTGCGCATGCGCGCGCCAGCACCCTGCAGCCTGCTGAGCGCGCCCGTGGCCTCGGCTATCAGCGCCGCCAGCCCCCAGTCGATTTCGAGCTCGGGGGGCAGACGGTCCGGCAGAAATGCCCAGTGGACTTTTCCTTGCCACTCGGCCTCGACGACCCTGCCCGGTGCGTTCTCGGCGAAATCCTGCGGCCTCATCTCCCGTCTCCCTGCTCAGGCGCGATCCCCCAGCCTCAAGCTGTCACAGGATTATATCACAGACGGGACAACAATTATAGATAGGTGCCGTCATCTTATAATACGGTCCGGTCGCTGCCGAGCAGACGTTTTGCTCGCTCCGCTAACGCGCCCTGCTCGCCAGTGGCCCCACAGCGCCACGGCGTTCGCGTGCGTCGGGTACTGGCACACCCGAGCGATCGGCAGCCCTTACGCATCCTTCCCCGACACCCTCCGGTAGGCCTGCTCGAGCCACGGCTCCATCTCTGCTATATCCTGCGCTGAATTCATGCCCGCCAACGGCGCAAAAAGCGCGAGGTGAAACGGTTGTCTGTATGATTGGAACTCCCAGCGCATCCCGTGGAATCCGTCGGCGGCACCCTCGTCCAGTTTGGCCGCGAGCTTCCAAGCGTGGGTGCCTTGCCAGCGTACTTCCAACACGACCTTGTTCCCTAACTTGAACCCAGTGTATCGCTTGTTGAGATTGTACTGCAGCGACCACCCTCTACGCTCTACAACGGACGCCACGCTCTCGACCGCCTGTCGGAACTCGGCAGTTGCGTCTTTGCCGTGCTCCTGTTCATAGTACTCCCAGGTCCAGTCACCTCTGACCGTGGTCAACCCAGGTTTGGGTGGGGCCTCCTCGTCGAGCACCTCGACCAGCAAGACCTCGTCATCATCGAGGCAATAGCGACGCACCTGAATCAGCTGGATGTCGAAGCCGATCCGTCGCGCCATGCGTTGTACATTCAGCTTGAATGCGGGTGCGATCAGGATGACTCGTATCTCGAGATTAGGCCAGTCGATCTCGATGTCGTCGGGTGCGTTCTTGCTCTCCAGCCAGATGGCCCTGATCGAGTCGGGGCTCGTTTCTGCCCACATAGCGTATTGCAGAGCTTGCGGCAGAATACCCTCATCGGCGACCACGTTCTTCAGCTCAAAGACGCAGATGCGCCCTTCCTGGTCTACGCCAATCATGTCCGGTATCCCCTGCCGGCTCCCGGTACGTATCTGGCGGTGGATGATGACGATATCGCCGCCCAGGATCTCCTGGTTATCGAAAATGTACTTTTCGAGTTGCTGCTCGTTAGCAAAGGGCTTTTCGATCAAGTTTCGCGTGTTGCTCCCTGAGCGCCAGTAAAGGTTTAGCATCGCCCCCCCTTGCATCATATCCTCAGCCTCACCTCGCCCGTCAGCAGGCTCTGCCTCCGATCCTACCCCTGCAATCGCATCAGCTCCGCCAGCACGTCCCACCGCGTGGCGATGCCGAGCAGTTTCTCCTGCTCGCGCCCCGAGTGGGTGATCAGCACGGCGTCCAGTAACGGCGTGTCGGCGAACAGCGTGGCAATCTCATCGACCGGCGTGTCGCGCCGCGCAAAACGCCACGAGTCCTGGGTTTCCTCCAATTGGAGCACCGCACGCACAGGCTCTTCCTCCAGGTCGACAATGCTGGTCTCGGGATGGGCGCTGATCCGGGCCAACCAACGGGTCAGCCCGTTCTCTGTGAGCAGACCCAGAAAGCGGCCATCGGCGTACACGGGGAACTGGGAGTATTCGTACTCGCGCACATGGCCTAACGCCTCGGCGATAGTGACTCTGTTATCGAGGGCCAACACGTCGCGCGCAAAGGCCGCGTAAGCGGTCCTGGGATGCGCCAGGGCATCGAGAATCCTCTCGATGCGTTCGACCACCTGTAGCAGGGGCACAGCCAGATAGGGGCTCCCGGGCAGGCGGTCATGTACCAGCACGTTGCGTAGCGGAGCGATGTCGCGCAGCCAGCGGCCATCGGTACTGTCCCACGAGCGATGCCCGCCACCGTAAGCGTCGATGAGCCGGAATAGTTGTTCGTCTGGGTCTGCCCTCAACTCCCGCGCCAGGCGTTTCTGAATGCCGTTGTAAGCTGCGATAAAGCGGTCAATGAGTTCTTTCTGTTCTCTCGAAATAGCTTCTGCGGTCATGGTCCGTCCCTCAAAATCTCCCTTTCCTCACGCCCTCACCCTCGCCTCGCCCGTCTGCAGCCGCTGCATCGTCCCTTTTTCGGTAACCGCGGTTACGTGCAACCGCCGAGCAGTAGCCACTCAACGCTGGCAGCCTGCCATCGCAGTTTCTCGGCAGCGCCAGACCTGGTTCCCCGGCGCGCATAACCCGTGCCGCGGTAAGTATCGCATGTGCGCCAGAGGATGGCGTTGATCTCTTCCTGTGTGATCGTGTCGGCCATGTCACCTCTCTCGATCATTCTGTTCCCTACTCTAGCGCCGCGGGAGGCCGAGCGCAAGCGAAAGCGGGGACGGGAGGGCGTTAGCGCGTTGCGCGTTGGCGCGTTGGCCCCCACCCCGGCGGTGAGTACACCGCTGGGGGAGTGGGCGGGCCGGGGCCGGCTTGCACCGGCGACACCAGGCGCTACAATCTGTCTACCATGACACGTCGGACACCGCCCCTGCCCGACGGCAGCGACCCCGATTTCACCCAGGAGCACCGGCTCATCCGCACCTCGGAGCGGATGCAGGGCCTGGCGCGGGAGTTGCGGCAGAGAATGACTCCGGCAGAAAAGGTGCTGTGGCAGGCGCTGCGCGGGCACCAGTTGGACGGGCTACCCTTCCGCCGCCAGCACCCCTTTCGCTTTTGCATCGTCGATTTCTACTGCCCCGCCCGCAGGCTGGTGGTCAAGGTCGACGGCCCCATTCACTGGGCCTAGCGTGAAGCGGGGATACCAGGTGGACCTGTCGTTACGCGCTTCACAGTGCGCCTGGTGGCAGGGGCGGACGAGACGTCCGCGGTCCAGCGCT
>CAZMAI010000180.1:0-4958 GCA_964564195.1 uncultured Anaerolineales bacterium
ACGAGCCGCTGCCCGACCTGGTCGTGACCGACATCTGGCCGCAGGACGGCCAGGTCTGGTTCCAGGTGCGCAATATTGGCAAGGCAACGGCGCCGGGCCGCCACAAGGTGGAGTTGTATGTCGATGATGCGCTCGTCGGCAACCATGGCATCAGTGACGCATTGCCCCCGGGCGAGCGTTACACGAGTTGGATCGCCTGGAGTTGCGCCGGCGCAGAGCACACCCTGCGCCTCGAGATCGACGTGGACGAGGCGATCATGGAAGCGAACGAGGACAACAATACGCGCACAGAGACATGGCAATGCGACACCACGCCCCCCTTGCTCAGCCGTCCGATCATCAGCGAGGTCGGCACGAACCACGTCGTCATCACATGGAACACCGATGAGCCTGCCACAGGCCGGGTGTACCACGCTGCCAATGCCGCCATCATGACGCGCTTTGTGGACGATCCGAACCCGCCCGGCACAAGCCACTCTGTCACCATCAGCGGGCTCATGCCTGGCAAGACCTATCGCTACCGGGTGGAATCCACCGATCTGGCTGGCAACACAGCCAGCAGTCGCGAAGGATTCTTTGAGACAGCGGGGATCCCGGTCACCCTTCCCCAGCCCACCCTGGGGTTCAGCCGGGTGTCGGATCAGTACATGGTATATGAGCTTTCGGTCTCGCTGGATGAACTTGCCGCTCAGGCAGATTCATCAGTCAAGCCCGTCAAGTCCGTCACGTTCTACGTGACCCCGAGGAGCGCTGACGGAACGCCCCTGAGAGAATATCTCGTGGGGACGAGCTATACGCCACGGCTCAGCCCGATGGGATCGACGGTGTATACCCTCAGCACCAACCTGGGGCTGCTGGGCCTGACCGATGACGAGTATATGGCGCCGGTGTTCGATGTTCGGGCGGAGCTGACCACCATTGACGACGTGGTTCACACGATTGTAGAGCCACGGCCAGCGCCAGAATGGGATCAGCATCCTATCGAGGCCTTTATCATCACCCCGGGTCCGGACCAGGTGTTTTACGGCGACGAGAACGGCGCGTTTCCCACAGGCACCGAGGTGCTCATCTCCGTCGAAGCCATCGAGTTCGAACAGAGCTGCACATACTCTCCAGAGCTGCGCGTCGGGGGCATGTACGTATCGACAGACTGCCGCGATGTGGCAACCTTCGTCCAGGAGGTAGAGATCTATGTCGACGGCTACATGAAGAGCAGACTGACGAGCCCTGTCCCAAACACCTACCAGTACGAATACATGCTCGACATCAGCCAGTTGGATCCAGGCGTTCACACGCTCAGGGCGACAATCCGTGGCACGGACGACTGGACCAACGTTCAGCATCTCGAGCAAACCTTTAGCATCGAGGCTGTGGTGCCCGACCCGATACTGCCGGCTCCGCTGAACGTGGGACGCACCGTCACACGCAATGGCACCTACTTTGATGTCGAGCTTAGCATCAGCTTGCCGCCTGGCCAGCCTCCCGTGACGCTTTACGAGCTCAGAGACTGGGTGCGTGAGTTTATGCCGGTCAACAAGACGGCGCTCAACTACCAGATCTACGTGGGCACCTATCCTCTAGGGACCTCGGGAAAGCCAGCCCGCAGCGGCCAGGTCACTGTCGACTTTTACAATGGGTATGTGCTGTCCTCGAGCGAGACTTTGACGGTACGCTACACCGCGGTTCCCATCCTGCACGAGGATGGCAACCTGGATGCTGCCATCGGCAGCTACCCTATCTGGCTCGAGTATGAGAAGGAAGGTAATACCTTTGTCAAGTACGCTGACAGGCCCTGGCAAGACAATGGTTTGGTACAGACGGCGATCGGCTCTTCCGACTATATCATGGTCACCAACCCCTCCAGACTGAGCGGGATGCCAGATCCCCAGTGGCTGCCCTCGCTCTATGGATCGATGGCGAAACTGGCCAGCTTGCGCAACGGCGTCCTGGGCTTTTTGGACACCTACGATACTGCCACGCTCGATGACCTGCTGGAACCTAACGGCTACTGGTTCGAGTCGCTGCATCCTGCGTTCCGAACCTGGGAAAACAACGGGTACGTGCTCATCGTCGGTGAGTCAGAGATCGTGCCGGCGTTTACGCAAACCGCGGTCTACTACTACTCGTACTGGCCGACTCTTGAGTATGAGATACATGTGGTAGCCGACTATAGCGATCAGCGGTACGCCAGTACCGGGGGGGACATGCACCCGGAGCTGAATCTGGGTCGTGTTCTTGGGTTCTGGTTGAAATTGCTGAGAGCGACACTGGAGACCAGCATCGCCCACGCCGAGGGGAGACCAGAACATCAGTACACCGCAGACGGTCCCGCAATCGTGTTTGCCTCTCCGACAGAAACCCGTTTCGAGGAAGATGCTATAGATATCGCAGTCATGATGGACAGCGTCGGAGTCGACGCGCTCCGAATCTCGCTGCCGGAGACGAACCCTGGCAGCGTCTTGAAAGCGTTGATCGACGATGGCTACAGCATCATCCATCTCAGAGGCCATGGCTCTCCTGCCAGCTGGGATGGTGGCCTTAACACTGTCGATGCGTGGAGCAACCTTTCCTTCGGCGACTACTCTCCCTTTGTCTTTGCCACCACCTGTCTGACGGGACGCTACCCCGGATGGGGCCTGGCAGAGACTGTGATGTATCGAGGCGCCGCCGTATACATCGGGGCGACCGAGGAATCCTTAGCCAGTCTCAATAGGAGTCTCTCGCTGGCCTTTTATCGGGACTACTGGGATGTTTCCAGCGGTGAGCCAGTAGGTAGAACGTTCGCCCGTCTCGAACGAGACACGTACTCAACGAGTGACTATAAAAGGCCGGAGCGAAACTGGGTTCTCATGTACAATCTGTACGGGGATCCCCGGTTCGGCGCAGCAGGCCCGCACAATGCCCCCGCCTCGGTCGTCGAGGCAGCGGCCCTGGCACTGCCCGCGGCGACGCACCAGGTTCTGGTTCCGGGCTATGAGGTCGCTGCTACCCCAGAAGGGCTGGACGCTGTCACGATCCCCGGCGGCAGAATCGTGCTGGAAACGGGCCTTCCGCAGGTGCCCTACTGGGTTGAGACGCTGGTCTATCCCGCCGGAGCGCGTGTCCAGGATGTCACCCTGACCTCAAGACAGGGGTGCACCAGCGGTGACGGCTATGCGCTGCCTGTAACGACAGACGCGCTGGACTCTGGGCCTGCCGTCACCTTTGGCCTGGCCACTGCGCTGGCGATCGAGGACGACGAGTGGTTGCCCGGGCTGGACGATATCTATCGCTGGGAGGTGATCGACCATCCCGATGGGTCATCCAGGCTGGAGATCACGATCAACCCCTTCCACTACCAGGCGGCGACCACCAACTATCAGTGGTGCGACGACTTTGCCTTTGACATCGACGTGCTCGTCACCGACGTGAGCATCGACACGTTCGTACTCGACAACGGATTCTACAATGCCGGAGACCTCGTCGCCGCGGACCTGTGGGTGACAAACCCCGGCGCTCCCGAGGATGTGGTCATGCTGGCCTCGATCGCCCTGTCCGGTGCGCCGGATATCGCCTTCGACGGGCTGGAGATCGGCGGACTGCCCGGTGTGGAAGGCGACGGTCACTATGCCCTGTCCTGGGACAGCGCCGAAGCTCCTCCAGGTGACTATCTGATGAACGTGTACATCTACAACCAGGAGGGCACCCTGTTGCAGAGCGCCAGCCGGACGTTCGCGCTGGGCGCACCCATGGCCCAGGTGACTGCGCTGAGCGCCACGCCATCGTCCTTTGTGCCCGGCGCTTCCATCCAGCTCTCGACGACCGTGCAAAACACGGGGCCCGTGCCGATCAGTGGCGACGTCATCATCGAGGTGATCGGGCTGGACACCGCTGACGTCGTGCAGACACATACGGAGCCCGTCGCGGCACTGGCGCCGGCTGCGACCCATGTCATGAACCGAGTGTGGGACACCACCGGTGCTGACCAGGCGAGCTACCAGGTCAGGGCATATATGCACTATGCCAGCAAGACCACCAACATCGAGACGCGAACGGTCATCAATCGGGAACTGACGAGCTTTAAGGTCTACCTGCCGCTGGTCACAAGGTAGGCCAGGGGCCGCGAGGCCGGCGCCTGACGCGCCGTCCATCAAGCATGCACAGGACGACACGCAGCGCGGTGAGAACACCGCGCTGCGTGTCTCGTTCCGCCGGGCCGATGAGCCACCACAAAGTGCCCCAGTGACTATCTGGGTGCCACCAGCAGGGTTTGCGCCAGACGCACCATCTCGGGGCTGCCAAAGGCGGTGAGGGGGTCCTCAAAGGCGGTCAGCGGGTCCTCAAAGGCCGTGAGGGGATCCTCAAAAGCGGTGAGGGAATCCTCGAACTTGCGCAGAGTGGGCACAGGCGGATTCTGCCTGGCACTCACATGGCCCACGACCAAGCCCGCCAGCAGGCCGCGGGTGCGCGGGTCTGCGTCCCTGGGCAGGGCGCTCACGAGCCTGGCAAAGGCAGTGAGCGCGTCCGTCTGTTTGCCCGCCATGATCAGGTTAGCGACCTCGAACAGCCTGGGTTTGGTATCCCTGACGATTAGGCGAGTATCCATGGTTGCTCCTGCAATGAGATAGGTGAATGGCCGCCATCGGCAAGGACATCGTGCTGGACGAGGGCACCGATAACATCATCAGCGGCACCGGCCACGCCAGCGGTGAGATCGGCGAGGCGGTACGCGACGCGATGATGCTGCGCAAGGATGTTCGGAGCCTGTGGAAGTAGTCACAAGCCGCTAGCTAACACAATATTCTCTGTATACTCTCCCCTCCGGCCACCCCCGGCCGGAGGGGAGAGGCGTGTGAAGCCGACCCTGCTGGAGATACCGTCTTGACTGTCAAGCCGACAGGGCCTGAATGTGATTTGGATCGAACATTTTGCCGGTCTTGATGACGCCGTAGACCAGATGCAGCAGCTTGCGCATGATC
>CAZMAI010000181.1:0-4946 GCA_964564195.1 uncultured Anaerolineales bacterium
AAATCGGCGCCCCGCCAGCTATAGATGCTCTGATCCTCGTCGCCCACGCAATAGATGCTCCCCTGTCGCTCATCCACCAGATGCTTGAGCAGCTCATACTGGGCGCGGTTGGTATCCTGAAACTCGTCCACAAGGATGTGCCGGTAGCGCCTCTGGTAGCGCTGGCGGACATCGGTATGCTCGCGAAAGAGCTCTTCGGTCTTGATTAGGAGATCGTCAAAGTCGAGGGCGTTGTGCTCGCCGAGGAGCGCTTCGTAGCGCTCATAGACCCGGGCCACCGCCTCGTGCCAGTAGGTGGGCGGCCGGTAGGCATCGACGCGGATCAGATCGTTCTTGGCCCGCGAGATGGCGCCGTGGACGGCGGTGGGACGGTACTGCTTGTTGTCTAGATTCAGCTCTTTGATCGCCTGGGTGACCAGACGCCGCTGATCGTCCGCGTCGTAGATGACGAAGTTGTTGTCCAGGCCGAGGTGGGCCGCCTCGCGACGCAGGATGCGCACGCAGACGCTATGAAAAGTGCCAATGGTCAGCCGCTGGCAGTCAGGGCCGATCAGGCTGTTCAGCCGGGCGATCATCTCCCGGGCCGCCTTGTTGGTAAAGGTCACCGCCAGAATACTGTAAGGGGAGACGCCGCGCTCGCCGATCAGATAGGCTACGCGATGCGTGAGCACGCGGGTCTTGCCCGACCCCGGGCCGGCCAGCACCAGTACCGGGCCGTCGGGCGCCCGTACGGCTTCGATCTGCGCGCTATTCAAGCCCTCCAGCAAACGTTCCACAACGGCGCCCCTCCAGAAACAGATCGCTGCCCGGAGACAGCGTACGGAGGATGGTAACATGGCCCATGGCCAGTGTCAAAGCTCGAGGACCGGGGCCGATGGCTTGCAGGCCTATCCCCGCCGTGCTATACTCTTTATGTTACCTTTACAGAAGAATGTAGCAAAATGGATTATAACTTGAACAACATGAATATTGTCACAGACGAGGCGCCGGAGGCCCTGGCCGCCGACTCCTGTGATCGACGGGACCTCATTGTGCGCTGCGACGAGATCGCAGCCTGCGCAGGACAGATAGATCGGACCGCCGTCGAATCGATGGTATCGTGCCTGAGCGACGCCGACCCCATGGTGCGCTGGGAGGCGAGCCTGGCGCTGGCAAAATCCGCCCAGTGTTTGCAGCGCCCTGAGGATCTGGGCCAGGTGCTGACCATGGGCTCCTCCAACGCCATCACGCTTAGCGAGCTTCTGGATGCGATGCGGGAGGGCCTCGCCGCGCCGGACGCCGCGCAACGCGCGTCTTTTGCGGAGGCCCTTGGCCGGTGGCCGCATCCCACGGCCGTGACGCTGCTCGAGCAGTCGCTCACGGATGACAATGCAGATGTGCGTGCCGCGGCTGCCAGAGGGCTCGGCCAGCTGGGCGCACTCGAGTCGACCGATGAGCTCATCGCGGCACTGGCGGACACCTCACTCTGGGTGCGCCGCGCCGCCGCCGATGCCCTGGGCGCGATCGGCGACCGGCGCGCCACGGCGCCGCTGGTTGAGATGGCACGGCAGGGCCCGGCGCTTACCCGGACCGCAGCCCTGGCGGCGCTTGGACGCTTGCCCGGCAAGGAGGCGCGTGAGACGTTACGGGCCTCTCTAGGCGATCCGCAGGGTGAGGTGCGCTGGCAAGCCGCGCGCTCCCTGGAAGCATCCGGCACCTCTGCTTCACTGCCGGCGCTGGAGGGCGTGTTGAACGATTCGTTCACGCTCTTTGAGCGGTCCGTTGGCGATGTGGCCCTGAGCGCCATCCAGGCCATCGGGCAACGCGAACAGGGGATGTGGCATGCTTTGCGGGCAGCCGTTATCCGCCTGATCGGCCGGTACAGACGCCGGCCCTAGACAATCCCCGGAGGGGGTCTGCGGCGTGTTGCAGCATAGGGACGACAGCACGACCAACCCGGCGGAGGGCAACCCGCTGTCAAGCGTGAGTGCACGCGCGCACGCCAATCCGCTGCCCGCTGCAGTGCTGGCGTTGTTGAACCCCTGGCGCCTGGTGCTGGACCAACTGCTGTTGATGGCCGAACCCCTGTGCACTCCGTTACAGAGAGAAACGCTGCGGCGCCATCGCACCCTGCTAAACCATGCCCCTGGACAACCCGCAGGCCACATGCCATCCCCCAGTCCGGCGCACGACCGGCAGCGGCATAACCCGCCGCCCAAAGGCACGCTGTGAGCGGCTACGGCGCCAGCCTGATCGCCAACAGCGACACAGCGGTACTCGTAGCGCTGATCCTCTTTATCCCGCTGCTAATTCTGTTCACCCTGCGGGTCAGCGCCGGCCTGAGGACGCCGCTGCGCGCCATCGCGCCCTGGCGCGCGCTTCCGCCGCTCAGCCAGCACAGCACCGAGACAGGAGAGCCGGTCGTGCTCTGGCTGGCGGACGGCCTGCAGGATGCCGCGGGGCCGGAGGCCGCTGCCCTGGCGACGATATACGACTATGTCTCCGCTCAGCAGGCACGTGCCGACCAGCCAGCGCCCCTGCGCACGACCAATCCGGTATCCCTGATGCTCGCCATGAACAGCCTCCAGGGCAACCGGGAGCGCCACCAGCTTGGGGGCAGCACCCAGCCCGATGAGATCTGCTTCGCTGGTCCCGCGCCACTGGCTTTAGCCAGCGCCGTCTCGGCAGACCTCGGGCACCAAAGGCGCGCGGCGACGCTGCTGGCGGGCTCCGTTGAGGCCGAGGCGCTCTGGTGCGCCGCAGCAGTGCCGCTTTCCGGCGCCCCGCTGCTGAGCGTGACGGCGGACGCCGCAGGAGCCGCACTGACGGGCCTGGCAGGGGCCCCCCTCTCCGGTGAGAGTGCGCTGCCCGGCGAGGACCTCTTTAGCGCCGGGGCCTATCTGCACCGCCCACTGACCCTGGGCAGCCTGCTCGCGGAGGATTGGATGCGCAGGTTGCTTATCGTCATCGTCGTCATCGCCGTGCTGCTGACCTCCGCGGGCTATGGGGGTTAGGCGATGAAGCGTCTCCTCCCCGTAGCCGTGGCCGTGCTCGCCGGGACCGTCGTCCTGCTGGACATGGTGCTGACGCCGGCGTGGAGCGGCCCCCTGGCGCGGCTGTTGCTGGAGGCGGCCCTGGTCCTTGGGGCCACCGCGTTGCTGTTCGCCACGGGCCATCTGGCAGTGACCCATGCATCCGGTATCGCCCGGGGCGAGCCAGAGAGCGGCTACCGCTCCGTGCTGCTTGCCGCCCTCCTGATCACCTTTGGCATCGGCGTGGCGCTCCCTGGCTCAGCCACCCTGAGCTGGGTCTTTCGCTACCTCTACACGCCCATCCAGGCAACGATGCTGGGGTTGATGACCTTTGTACTGGTCAACGCGGCGTACCGCGTCGGGCGCCTGGGACCGCGGGGCGCGCGGGTCTTGATCGGCCTGGCGCTGGCGCTGCTGCTGTTGCAGGTGGCCGCCAGCGAGGCCATCTCGCCTCTGTTCCCGGCCCTGCGAGACTGGATGCTGGCAGTGCCCGTCACCGCGGCTGCCCGCGGCATCCTGCTCGGCGTCGCTCTCGGCGTCACAGCGGCCGGGCTGCGCGTCCTGCTGGGCATCGACCGCCCTTTTACGGTGGAGTAGATCATCGCCATGAGCCTGTGCCCCCACTGTCAGGGTGAGAACCGAGAGGATGCCGAACGCTGCATTTGGTGTGGCCTGCCGCTGCACCCGGCGCGGGAGGACGATGCCGCATCCGGCGCACCGGCCAGCGACACATACAGCGACTCAGAAACGAGCGACGCCTGGGACGAGGAGGATCCCCTCGCCGGGCTCACCGGGCTCTTGCCCCCTGTGACGCTCCCGCCAATTACAGAGGGTAACCAGCACATTGAGACCGAGATCACCGAGCAGGAACGCCAGGATGCGGCACTCTTGCACCGGATCGCCTCTGCCCCGCCGCCACTCGGGCCGCCGCGCGAGCCCCCCGTACCACTCGCACCGCCCCTGCCCGAGCGTCCCTGGCGGCTCGCCCTGGCCCTGCTGGTTATTCTGGCGGCACTGGTCCCCCTCATCACGGGAGGCCGCCTGGACACCGCACTCAGCCCGCAGCCGGGCGTTGCCGCATTCGCCTCCGCCTTGGACGCGCTGCAGCCCGGGGACCGGGTGATCGTGGCCTATGACCATGCGCCGTCGGCGGCAGCCGAACTGGCTCCCGCAGGCCAGGCGGCCGTGGCCGATCTCGCGGCGCGCTCGGTCGCTCTGGTGGCGCTGAGCAGCCGGCCCGAAGGCGTCGATATCGCGCGCCAGGCACTGGAGAGCCTGGCTGTTGACGGGCTCCCACTGCGCTATGGCACCGACTATGCCCTGCTGGGCTATCTGGCCGGGGAAGCCACGGGTCTGCGTCTGGCAGCCACCGATCTTGCGGCCGCCTTTGCGCAGACCGACGCCGCCGGCACGCCGCTGGAGCAACTGCCTATCTTGAACGGATTGAACAAGGCAGTCGACGCCGATGCGATGCTAGTCCTGACCGACGATGCGAACGTCGCACGCCGCTGGATCGAGCAGGTCGGATCACGAACAGACGCCCCTCTCCTGATGCTCACCACGGCGGCCATCGAACCCCTGCTGATCCCCTACGCTGACAGCGGCCAGCTCGCCGCGCTCCTCTCCGGGGCGTACGGCAACCTGCCGCATGGTAGCATGCCATCCGGAGGGGCCAGCACACGGCCCTCGCTCTATAGCGCCGATGGCTTTCTGGCGCTCTGGATCGTCCTTGTGCTCGCCTTTGTCCTGGGCCTGCGCGCGACGGGACGCCACAGGTCGGAGCGGCAGCGATGAACGGTTCGCTGGCTTTAAGCTCTCTGCCTGAGATCATCGGCATCTGGATAGCCGCTCTGCTCACCCTGGCTGTGCTGAGCTATGTCATCCAGGACAATCCGGTCTTTCGGCTCACCCAGTATCTCTTTGTCGGCGTCTCGG
>CAZMAI010000182.1:0-4922 GCA_964564195.1 uncultured Anaerolineales bacterium
AGGATGGGCCGCAGACCTCGGTCGGGGCGAGCCGTCGTCAGGCAGTTGCTGCGTTGGCTTTGCTCGGGGCGACGGTTGTGCTCGCCTGGCTCGCGAATGTCGTCCCAATCAGGGCTGATATGGTGTACAAGCAGGGGTTGCAGTATGATGGCGCCCAGAGCTGGGGCCAGGCGGCCGCCAGGTATGAGCTCGCCAGTGAGATGGCGCCATCGCAAGACTATTATCTGCTCTTTGCGGGGCGCGCTCGGCTTGAGCAAGCCCGCCAGGCGTCAGATTCGGAACGACAGGCGCTGTTCGAGGCGGCGATCGTCCATTTGCAGGAGGCGCGCCGCCTCTCGCCCCTGAATACTGACCATGCCGCCAACCTGGCGAGAGCCTACCGTTCCTGGGCCGAGGAGGAGTCGGATAGTAATCAGATGAGGGAGCATCTGCAGAGGGCGTTGCAGCACTATACGGATGCCATCGCTCTGAGCCCTCAGAACGCCCAGCTGTACAATGAGGCGGGCATGACACTGGCAGCCCTTGGCGACTCTGAGGGCGCACGGCGATACTATCTCCAGTCACTGGAACTGGACGATCGTTACGTGCCCACGTATCTTCTCCTGGGCGACCTGCACCTGGATGCCGAGGAGTGGGCCGATGCGATCGCTTTCTACGATCAAGCCGTCGCGCTCACTCCGGGCTCCGTCTCGGCCCAGAGCCGCCTGGCGTATGCCCATGCCCAGGCCGAGAACTGGGATGAGGCCATTGCGGCGAACCTCGCCGTTCTTGAGCAGGTGCCCGAGGACTATATCACGCTGCGCAATCTGGTGTACATTCATTACACGCAACAAGACATCGAGGCAGCGCTGGCGTATCTCGATCGGGCGCTCGCTGTCGCACCGGAGGCTGAAGCCGGGGCGCTGAGAGCGCTGCGCGAGCAGATGGACCGCTAGCGCAGGGCGCTGCGAGGATCAAGGAGGCATTTGTTGGCACAGTACTTGCTGATCGTCCTGTCAGCCTTTGTGCTGGCCGCCGGGGCGACGCCGCTGATGCGGCGCGTCGCTTTCCGGCTGGGTGTCGTCGATATGCCGGCGGCGCGCAAGCTCCACAGTAAACCCATGCCCTTGATGGGAGGCATCGCCATCTTTGTGGCCTTTATCGTCTCCCTGTTACTGCTGGGCGACCGGGCCTATGTGCGTGAGGTGGTCGGCATCCTCCTCGGCGCCACGATCTGCTCCCTCGTGGGACTGATGGACGATCGCTCCTCACTGCGGCCGCGAGCTAAACTGCTGGTGCAATTGCTGGCCGCGGGCATATTGGTGCTGTCGGGCGTGTCTATCCAGCTACCCTGGCTGGGCGTCATGAACGTGGTTGTTACGCTTGTGTGGCTCGTCGGGATCACCAACGCCATGAACCTGCTCGACAACATGGACGGGCTTTGCGGCGGTGTCGCGATGATCGCAGCCACGTTCTTCCTCTTGCTGGCTGCCATGAATGGGCAGTACCTCGTGGGCGCGCTGGCCGCCGCGGTGCTCGGCGCGTGTGTGGGATTCCTTGTGTATAATATTAACCCAGCGAGCATCTTTATGGGCGATAGCGGCGCGCTGTTCCTGGGGTATGTGCTTTCCGCGCTGGCTATCAAACTGCGTTTCCCAACGCTCTCCACCGACGTGTCCTGGATCATCCCAATCGTCGTTCTGGGGCTACCGGTGTTCGACACCACGCTGGTAACAGTCTCGCGCCTGCGTCGGGGTCTGAATCCCCTGACTACGCCAGGAAAGGATCACCTGTCTCACCGGCTGGTGGCCTGGGGCATGTCTCCGCGTGAGGCGGTCCTCGCCCTCTACCTGGCTTCTGGCGCGTTTGGGGTGCTGGGGATGTTTCTCATGCAGGCGACTCCCAGGCTCACCATCGCAATCGCGATCGCTGTGTTGCTTGGTGCAGGGTACGCGATCTACAGACTGGAGAGGTGGTATATTAGGCACACGCAGTTCGCTGAGAACGCGGCTAAAGGCCAGGTTAGTGGATAGATGGCACCGGTAACGCCGTGCCGTGGATCGATACATTCGTACATTTGAGTAAAGGAGCAGTCATGCCGTACTACAGTCCCGATGAGCGCAGCGGAGTGTCGTCCCAGCCCAAAGCTATGCAGTGGCGTCAGGCGCCAGCCATGATGTTGGAGCCTGGTGTAAACTATGGTGCCATCATTCACACCGAAAAGGGAGACATTCAGGTCGAGTTGTTTCAGGATCAGGCGCCCGTTACCGTGAACAACTGGATCTTTTTGGCGCGCAAGGGCTATTACGATGGTGTCACGTTTCATCGCGTGATCCCGGGCTTTATGGCGCAGACCGGAGATCCGACGGGCACGGGTGCAGGTGGCCCGGGCTATACCTTTAAGGATGAGTTTACCCCGGCCTTGCGGCACCGCGGTGAGGGGATTCTCTCCATGGCCAATCGCGGTCCGGCCACCAATGGCAGCCAGTTCTTTATTACCTATGTGCCCACACCACACCTGGATGGGCGGCATACCGTGTTCGGGCGCGTTGTCGAGGGGATGGACGTCGTGAGATCTATTACGGCGCGAGATCCAGGTGCCCGGCCCACGCCGCCTCCGGGCGATCGCATCCTGAGCATCGAGATTCTGGAAAGCAAGTGACCACACCGGACGCCACTCAGGCCACATCGTCTGCCCGATCGGGCCGCTGGACGCGTGTCCTGGCGCTGGTGGCGTCCCTGGCAATCACGGTCGCGGTGCTGGCATTTCGGGACCAGCTCGTCGAGCTTAAAGAGCTTGGCTATCTGGGCGTCTTTCTGGTCAGCGTGATCAGCAACGCTACTGTCGTTCTTCCTGTGCCCGGCATCGCCGTCGTCTT
The DNA here is from genome assembly GCA_964564195.1 of uncultured Anaerolineales bacterium. GTDB lineage: Bacteria > Chloroflexota > Anaerolineae > UBA1429 > UBA1429 > JAAYED01. The sequence continues at coordinate 2,859 of CAZMAI010000182.1, forward strand.
TGCCGGCGGCGGCGTGCTCAATCCTCTGCTGGTAGGGCTGGTTGCGGGAGTTGGAGAGCCGCTGGGAGAGCTAACCGGCTATCTGGCAGGGTATGCGGGCAGCGCGGTGATCGAGGATAGCGAGCGGTTTCGTAGAGTCAAGACCCTTGTCGAGCAACGAGGTTTTCTGACCCTATTTGTACTATCGGCAATTCCGAATCCGCTGTTTGATCTCGCGGGGGTAGCCGCCGGTATGGCCAAGTATCCGGTGGCGCGGTTTCTGGTGCCGTGCTGGTTGGGCAAGACCGTCAAGTCCATCCTTGTGGCGCTCGTGGGTTCGGTATCGCTGGACTGGGTGCTGAGGCTGCTAGGATAGCATCCTCGCGAGGTGTGCGCTGGACGGTGCGCACCCATATGTCCAACAGTCCTCCGGGTTTTAGCGTATACCTATCCAACTGCGACTGCACTCTGGCGCCGGGTGTCTGGCGAGCGAGTCGCGGTCCGCAGTAGGCACCTATAGCGGATTGATAGAGTCGATCGAGACTTTGCTCTCGGCCAGGGCTGTCTCCACCTGCTCTCGCTCGGCCCAGGCGAATCTGATCGATATGCCGCAGTTGCTCGAGATCTCGCGCGGCACCGGAATCAGCTTGACCTGCAGCCCGGCACGCTGCAGCACCTTTTCGCCTCGTAGTGCTGCAGACGTGCTGGGCACCAGTATCACCCCGAATTCGCTCGCAGGAGCGCTTTGATCGGTCACGCCGTCCTCCGTCATCGGTGTTACATAGCATCATACGACAGTAGCAAAAGTGCGCCAATCCGAAATCCTTGACACCGGGCGGCACGGTCCGTATGCTACTTGCGTCCAAGGCATCGGCGAAAGGAGCCATGTGGTGACAGCATCAGGACTCAGTAACCCGTTTCCGCCCGCTGCCCTGCCCGGCTATCGCCAACCGCCTCCTGGGTATCACTGCCGGTGGATCTGGCACCCTGAGGCCACGGCGGGCGAGCCCGCCGTGATGGTCTTTCGGCTGCCCTTTGAGGTGCCGTCGGATTGCGTTGTGCCGGTACATGTGTCTGCAGATCAACGCTATGCGCTGTATCTGGATGGCGAACTCGTTGGCCGCGGACCCACGCGGGGCGATCTCGGTCACTGGTGCTATGAGACGTATTCGTTGCACCTGGCGGCTGGCACTCACCTCCTCTCCGCCTGTGTCTGGTGGTTCCCTGCCGATGGCGCGCCCATGGCACAGATATATGGCGACCCTGGCTTTCTCCTGCTCGCTGAAGGTCCTTTGACAGAAATGCTCTCAACCGGGGCGGCGCCCTGGAAGGTGTCTGAGGTGAGTGCCTACGAGGGGCGCGCAGATACTGTCAGCTGGTACTTTGTCGTGGGCTGGTCGTTTACCTTGGACGGACATAGCTATCCGTGGGGTTGGGAGAGTGACTCCTACGCGCAGGCAGATTGGCACGATGCCGTTCCTGTCGCAGTCCCCGTGGGAGATGGTTTCCACCATAACGCGGACCATGAGACGCGAGAGCGCCGCCCGCAGCATCATCTGATGCCAGCGCCGATCCCAAACATGATCGCGTGCGAACGTAAGGTGGGCACGGTGCGCCATGCGCAACAGCTCGCGCAGAGCACAGGGAACGTTGAGGGTTCAGTCGCGAGCCGTTGCATCATGGCGCAAGACCATGATGGTCCTCTGGCCTCTCGATGGCAGAGCCTGCTGCTCGAGGGGATGCCTGTCACTGTTCCAGCGCACCAGGTTCAGCGCGTGCTAATAGATCTGGACAACTACTACTGCGCCTATCCCGAGCTACGCACGACGGGCGGGAAGGGTGCCTCTTTGCGCCTGGGATGGTCCGAGAGCCTCTATCAGAGTGCACATCCGCGCGATCAGGCCAAGGGAAATCGTGACGACGTCGAGGGCAAGTACGTGCGATGCGTCTATGACGCCTTTCTGCTCGAAGGCGGCGCTGGGCGTACCTACGCGACACTGTGGTGGCGGGCGGGTCGGTATGTTGACCTGATCGTCGAGACGGGCGACGAACCTGTGACCATTGACAGCCTGGCCTGGCGCGAGA
>CAZMAI010000183.1:0-4919 GCA_964564195.1 uncultured Anaerolineales bacterium
ATTCCGATCTGCTTACCGAACATCCAGCCTCCCGACCTGCTTGTCTGCTACCCGAAGGATATTAGCATAAACGTGGCCGCCGGCCAACTGCTTGACGGGCTCATCGGTTGACCCACTGCTCCCGACACCTCGCCGGCTCGCTTACGCGCCCGTATCGGCGGCAGCCGGCTCTTGCATCTCATTGAGCAGAGTCCTCAATGCATCGAAAAAGGCCTCATAGCGCGCTACCTGATCCTGAATAGCCTGCAGTGTCTCTCGCGTGGAAGCGACCGCGTCGGTCAACACGCTGATCTGCCGCTCCTGGGTGCCGATCCTGCCATCTATCTCGTTGAACTTTAGAGCCTGGCTCTGCGAGAGCTCGGCCAGTTGCGTATCCAGCCGCCCAAGGCGTACCGCTGTGTCTGCCAGCCTGGTCTCGATCTCTGCCGATCCGCTCTCCAGCTCGACGACCCTGTCCTCAAGGCCCTCAAGCGCACTCAATCTGCGATCCAACGCATCCGCCCTGGCACCCAACGCCTGCGTCTCTGACCAGGTCGTCTCCTGGTTGGCCTGCATCACAGCGAGATTGTCGTTGATGGCATCCACGAGCCGCCGAGGTGCATAGTTCAGCGTGCCCCCGACCACCCCCAGGATCACCAGCGTCGCCAGAACGCCGAGCAAGCCACCCAGGGCGATCATGCCGATGTCATGCCAGCGGCTCCGCTCCCGCGGCGCCGCCGTGGCCGTCGCCTCTACACCGGGCTGCCGGCCGGGAGCCTCTACCGTCGTCGCTGAAGCGACCAGGTCCGGGCCCTCTTCCTCTTGAGCAGTCCCTGTCGAGGCTGCGTCGTCCGCGCCTGCTGTACATTGGTCCGCCGATTCCAGCGCCGCACTCTCTGGCATCTCTTCTTCTGTGACAGTATCCAGGTCGTCTTCCAGCGTGGGTGGCTCCGCGCGCTCCTCGAGAGAGGCCTCTTTATCAACCGGCGATGGTCCTGGCGCCACGCCTCGCGATGCCGCCACATCGTCGATATCGCTCTCGTCGGTGGCATCCGCAGAGACGTCTGGGAGTTCAGCCGTCGCCGCTGGCTCAGCAGGGATGTCCCCTGCGCTGGACACGGACTCCGGTTGCTCCCCGGTCGATGGCTCTGGCTCGGGCGGCACGGCGAGCTCATTGCCATTCTCTGTATCAGCAACCACGTCCTCAACGACATTCTCAGCGGGCTCGGCCGGTGCGACGCCATCAGATTCAGCGTCTGCTGCAGATTCTGTTAGCCCGGCCTCCTCCAACGACTCGCTATCCTCGTCTGTGGATTCATAGATCGCATCGTCCGCCAAGTCGAGTTCGGCGTCATCGGCAGGCTGAACAGCATCAGGCTTATCGGAGACCATTCCGGAGACATCCGCGTCCAGTTCTGAACCCTCCAAAGCGGCGACGGAAATCCTATCGCCCAGCACCTCGAGATCGGATCGATCGACGCCCGGGACGTCAAGCAATTGCTCGACACTGCCGAAGGGTCCGTTCTCGGCACGATAGTCCAGAACCGCTTGCGCAAGCTCGGCAGACAAACCCGCGCCCTCTAGCTCTGTCTGACTGGCACTATTCACGTCTACGGGAAAGCTGTTAGGGAATCGTGTCTCTTCCATGGGAGCACCTCGCGTCCTTGCGTGCGGCGCATCTGCGCGCGCGACCAGCTGCACAGAAGGCCTCGGAACCTCACCCTCATTTTAGACCGGCTGCGCCGACTGTCCAGAGTAAGCGCGCCCGCCGCTCCCGATGGGCTCTTGACCTGTCGAGCCAAGACACTTAACATCCCAGCATCAGTTTGCACTCTGGGAATGACGGTGGAGCGAGGTGGGCGGTGGACGCAGTCAGGATTATTGAGCGCAAGAGGGACGGCAGCGAGCTAAGCACGGAGGAGATCAGCGCCTTTATAGATGGCTATGCTCGCGACCAAATTCCCGACTATCAGGCTGCGGCACTGGCCATGGCGATCTTTTTCCAGGGCATGTCCGTGCGTGAGACCGTGGACCTTACCATGGCGATGGTCTCGTCTGGAGAGACGATCGACTTGTCGCCGATCGGCAGGACGATCGTTGACAAGCACTCCACGGGCGGCGTTGGTGACAAAACCACGCTCATTGTTGCGCCACTGGTCGCGGCCGCCGGACTGCCCGTGGCAAAGATGTCGGGACGCGGGCTCGGATATTCGGGCGGCACGCTGGACAAACTGGAGTCTATCCCCGGATACCGGACCAGGCTCTCGATCGATGAATTCTTCCAGGTGGTCCAGCAGTCAGGGATCGCCGTTATTGGGCAGACAGCGGACCTCGTGCCGGCAGATGGAAAGCTGTACGCCCTGCGCGATGTCAGCGGCACCGTGCCGAGCTTGCCTCTGATCGCAAGCTCCATCATGAGCAAAAAAATCGCCGGTGGCGCCGATGCCATTGTCCTCGATGTCAAAGTCGGCCGCGGGGCGTTCATGGAGACCCTGGACGATGCGCGCGAGCTGGCTGAACGCATGATCGCCATCGGTCAGGGAGTGGGACGGAGGGTGACTGCGGTGCTCTCTGAGATGAACCAGCCTCTCGGCCGCGCCATCGGCAATAGCCTCGAAGTGGTCGAGGCGATCGAGACGCTCAAGGGCCGCGGCCCGCACGATTTGCGCGAGCACTGCCTGGCCGTGGCGACCGAGATGCTCCTTCTGGGACGCGACGGCGGCGACGTGGAGTCCGTGCGACTGGAACTGGAAGAGGTGCTGGCATCGGGGCAAGCACTGGACAGGTTCGCGTCCTGGATCGCATCTCAGGGTGGCGACCCGGAGGTTGTGGAAGACCATACCATCCTGCCCGCGGCGCCGGTGCAATGGCTCGTGACCTCACCGGACAGCGGCTACCTGGCCAGCATGGATGCGCGCACCTTTGGTCTGGTCGCCGTCGAGTTGGGAGCAGGACGCCACGTCAAGGAAGACGCCATAGACCCCGGTGTGGGCATCGTTCTCCACGCCGGGGTCTCGGATTATGTCGAACAGTGTGCGCCGCTCATGACGCTACATGCTCGCTCGGAGCTGGAGGCCAAAGCCGCGGCCCAAAAGCTGCTCTCGGCCTGCCGCTGGTCACAGACGCCGGTCCCCCCGCCACCGGTGATCCACGACATCCTGAGGGACCCGTCCGTAGCAGGCTACCAGTCGGTCTGAGCGCGCTCCGCGACCACCTTACGGTACACTGCCTCGGTCTGGCTTGCGATCACGTCCCAGTTAAAGACCGTGCGCACCTGATGGAAAGCGTTCTGAACACGCATGGCCGCCCACTCTGGGTGCTGTAGCGTGTGGGTGATGCCCCAGGCACAGGAGCCGGGATCGCCCGGGTAGACCGTAATGCCGGTCTCGCCATGCGTGACCACTTCCTTGAGCCCGCCAACCTCGCTCACCACTACCGGCACGCGGGCAGCCATACCCTCAAGCGCCACGATGCCAAAAGGCTCATACAGGCTGGGGAAAACCGCGCAATCTGCTACCTTGAAGAGACGATTGCGGTCCTCAGTGGAGACAAAACCCAGCAACAGGACCTTGTGCTCCAAGTGCATGCTGGCCACCAGCGCACGCATGGACTCGAGCTCGGGGCCCCGCCCGGCGATAATGAACTTGGCCTCGGGGACGTGCGCCAATACGGCAGGTACAGAGCGGACCAGCGTCTCGATGCCTTTCTCGTACACGATTCTGCCCACATGAAAGACGATCTTTTCCTCGGGCAGGGCATAATGACTGCGGAACTCGCTGAGATCCACTCCTTCGAGCGCGTCAAAGGCCTCGGTGCTTACACCGTTGGGGATGACATCGATCTTGTCAGCCGGGGTCTGGAAATAGGCCCCCAGTTCGTAGCGCATGTACTCGGTGCAAGCGATCACGCGCCAGGCCTCAAAGGTCAGCTCCCACTCGATGTCGTTAATCGCATAGGGCTGGGCTCCCGAGAGACTGCCGCGGCCCCGGCCGCGCTCGGTAGCATGTACCGTGGCCACCATGGGCACACGATTGTCCAGCTTGAGTGTTTTGGCCGCCATCGCGGTGAGCCAGTCGTGGTTGTGAATAAGGTCAAATGGACCATGGGTGTTCAGCAGCCCCTGGCAATAACTCGTGAGCACATCATTGGTCAGCCGGGCCTCTCCCACAAAGTCCGGAGCGCCAAAGGCGGATACGGGGACACGATGCACGTGCAGGGCGCCCACATCTGTACGTGAGTCACCGCCCTGGCGCATCGGCGTCACAACGTGCACCTCCACGCCCAGACGGGCCAGGGCCGGCGCAAGATCAGCGACATGCTGACCCAGCCCTCCGACGACGTGCGGTGGATACTCCCAGCTGAGCATCAGGACACGCATGGCATCACCTCCTCAAGGAACACTCGAGATCACGAGGCGATTATAAACGGGGCCAATGGTCTGCGCAATGTACAGCCGCAGCAGATGGGGCTTGGCAAAAAAGGGCCATGCGGCGTAGAATCCCTGTCATAATTCCCAGGAGGATCCAGGATATGGACAAGATCGGTTCTGCGGTGGAGCCCTACGTCGTCGACAATCAGCTTGCATGTGCCCATGCACACGAGTTGGCCGCTTCCCTGGGCATTACGCCCGGTCAGTTCGCCAAAGCGATCGCCGACGATACCGACGTACGCTTTTACCGGTGCCAGCTGGGCGTTTTCGGCTATGGCCTCAAGTCAGAGGGTCTGTCCAAGATCATCCTCCCGGCAAAGCACGTGCCGCCCGAGATTCGCGCCGACATCGAGGCAGTCACCCACAGCGGGAAGATCTCCTGCGCCGACGTCTGGGCCATCGCCGAGAAGCATGCCTACCCCCGCCTCGGGCTTGCGAACATCATCGAGGCGATGGGCGTTCAAGTGAGCCCCTGCCAGCTGGGCTGCTTTTAGCTCGCGATGCCCATTGT
>CAZMAI010000184.1:0-4917 GCA_964564195.1 uncultured Anaerolineales bacterium
ATCGTCGAGACGGGCGACGAACCTGTGACCATTGACAGCCTGGCCTGGCGCGAGACCCGCTACCCGCTGGAGATGGAGGCCACGCTGGAGACGAGCGATGCGGCCTTTGATGCGGTCAGGCCGCTGATGTTTCGAACCCTGCAGATGTGCGCTCACGAGACCTACATGGATTGCCCCTACTATGAGCAACTACAGTACGCGGGTGACACCCGGCTGGAGATTCTGGCCACCTACGTGTCCACCCACGATGACCGGCTGCCGCTGCGCGCCGCGACGCTATTTGACCAGTCCCGCGGCTATGATGGGCTGACCCGTAGCCGCTACCCCTCGGCGGTGCCGCAAGTGATCCCGCCGTTCTCACTCTGGTGGGTATCCATGGTCTATGATTTATACATGTGGCGCGGTCGTGCCGAGCATGTGCGCGACATGTTGCCAGGAGTGCACGCCGTGCTCTCCGCATTTGGGCAGGGCATGGGGGAACACGATCTGGTCGTGGCTCCGGCGGGCTGGAATTTCGTGGACTGGGTTCCCGAGTGGACGGCAGGCTGGCCACCGGCGGGCCGGTATGGCTACAGTGCGATTCTCAACTTGCAGTATGTCTATGCGATGGATCGCGCTATCTATCTCTTCAGGCACCTGGCGCAGGACGATCTGGCGCGTCACTGGAGCGCCGTACGGCGGCGCGTTGCAGAGGCGATTGTGCGCAATTACTGGCTGCCCGGGGCTGGCCTGATGGCTGACGATCTAGAGCATTCTCGCTTTTCTGAGCATGCGCAGTGCCTCGCTCTGCTCTGCAACCTATTGCAGGGCGCTGATCGAAGCAAACTCGTTCAAGGGCTCTTGCACGCCCCCGGGCTTGCCCGAACGACGGTCTATTTTAGCCACTATCTCTTTGAGGCGCTGTACCATGTGGGCGCGCTGGCGGAATCGGACACCAGGTTGGCGTTTTGGCGTTCCCTCCCTGAGATGGGCCTCAAGACCGTGCTGGAGCAGCCCGAGCCCTCGCGCTCCGACTGCCACGCCTGGGGGGCTCACCCGCTTTTCCATGCCTATGCATCCTTCCTGGGGGCGCGCCCCGCTGAGCCTGGTTTCTCCCGCATCCGCATCGCTCCGCAGCCCGGACCATTTCGCCTGATGCGCGGACGATTCCCTGATGCCAAAGATGGCTATGTGTCCTTTGATCTTTCCTTTGTGCAGGGTATCCATGGCAGCATCGCGCTGCCTGGCTCTCTGGAGGGCGAACTGCTGTGGCGGGGGATGGCGCTGCCCCTCGTTCCGGGCACCAACGCCATCAATCTTGACTAGCAAATCCGATCCTATTCTGCAGTGCATACGAGAAGGAGTGATGGATGCCCTCTGAATTGACTCTCCGTTACGGCGTCAATCCGCACCAGCAGCCTGCGCGTGTCTTTATGACCGAGGGCGATCTACCTTTTACCGTGCGCAACGGCCGCCCCGGGTACATCAACCTGCTGGATGCGTTCAACTCCTGGCAACTGGTGCGCGAGCTCTCCCAGGCGCTTCAGATGCCGGCTGCAGCCTCCTTCAAGCACGTCAGCCCTGCCGGGGCGGCGGTGGCAACGCCACTGTCCGAGGCAGAGCGCATGGCTTGCGCCGTTCAGGATATGGCGCTTTCGCCACTCGCCACAGCCTATGCGCGCGCACGCGGAGCCGACCGCATGTCTTCTTTTGGCGACTGGGTGGCACTCAGCGGGCCATGCGATCTGGCCACCGCCGAGTTACTGCGTCGCGAGGTCTCCGATGGCATCATCGCGCCAGGGTACGCTGAGGGGGCTCTAGAGATACTGAGCCGCAAGCGCGGCGGCAACTATTGCGTTCTCGAGATCGATCCCGCCTATGGGCCGGCCGAGATGGAAAGCCGGACTGTCTTTGGCATCCATTTGGAACAGCGCCGCAATGACGCGGTCATCGGCCCCGCCACTTTTCAGGAACTCGTTACGCTTGAGAGGACATTGTCGCCAGAGGCGATACGTGACCTGACAGTAGCGACTATTACGCTCAAGTACACCCAATCCAACTCGGTATGCCTGGCGTACAACGGGCAGGTCACTGGCAACGGCGCGGGCCAGCAATCGCGCGTGCACTGCACCCGGCTCGCAGCTGGTAAATCCGATCTGTGGTTTCTGAGGCAGCATCCCGTTGTCGGGGAGTTCAGGTTTGTCCGGGGTCTCAGCCGGGCGGACCGCAACAACGCCATCGATCTGTATTTCGGCGAGGATCTATCGCCTGCGGAGGAGCGTGCCTGGGAGGCCGCCTTTGAGGATGTGCCGCAGCGGCTCTCGGCCGAGGCGCGTCGTGACTGGCTCGACAGGGTGACGGGCGTGGCGCTGAGCAGTGACGCCTACTTTCCATTTCGTGATTCCATCGATCGCGCCAGTCGCAGCGGAGTGAGATACGTCGCACAGCCCGGCGGCTCGATGAGAGACGCTGATGTCGTCGCCGCCTGCGACGAGTACGGCATGGTCATGGCGCGAACGGGGCTGCGCCTGTTCCATCACTGACGCAGCGGCGGGTTAGCATCCTCATGCTGCGCGGTTACGAAAACATCCCGCGGCTGGTATAGCTGCGGGATGTTCGGAGTAGGCTATTCGAGGATATCGTCGAGAATCCCGGTGGCCCACCTCGGAAGCCTGCCGATCACGTGGACGCCAGCCGGACCGTAATCAATATCATCGACGATGCCGTGCTCGCGCCAGCCGCTGACCACTTCGCCGGCGCTGTAGGGCACCAGCACATCAAAGGGCAGCATCTCTGCCACCAGTAGCGCCTCGATCTCGGCCAGCAGTTCCTCTATCCCGACCCCCTGTTCGGCGGACAGATAGACCATGTGTTCATAGTGCAACGCCAGCTGTCCCACAGGGCCGTCATGACGACCGAATCGCGTCTCGTCCACCTGCTCAAGATCCTCCGGGTCCACAAGGTCGATCTTGTTCAGAGCGAGGATCACCGGCTTTGTCTCTGCCCCGATGTCCCTGAGGACTTGCTCCACGGCCTGTACTTTGAGGGTCACGAGCGGGTCGCTGATGTCCACCATGTGGACCAGGATGTCCGACTCGTTGACTTCCTCGAGAGTCGCCCGGAAGGCCGCCACCAGCTGCGTGGGCAGCTTCTGGATGAAACCGACCGTGTCGGTGAACAACACGTGCTTGCCGCCAGGCAGTTCCAGGCGCCTGGTCGTCGGATCCAGCGTCGCAAAGAGCTGGTCCTCCACGAGGACACCTGCGCTCGTCAGGCGATTCAGGAGAGTGGACTTGCCGGCGTTGGTGTACCCCACGATCGACACCGTGGGAAGCCCCTGTCTGCGGCGCTGGCGCCTGCGCTGGCTCCGCAACAGCCGCACCTGTTCGATCTCACGGCGCAGTTGCGCCATGCGGCGGCCAATCTCCCGGCGGTCCGACTCGAGCTGCGTCTCGCCCGGGCCGCGCAGTCCTACCCCGCCCACCGTCTGGCGTGACAGGTGCGTCCACTGGCGCGTCAGCCGCGGTAAGCGGTACGTGTATTGCGCCAGTTCGACTTGCAGGGAGCCCTCTTTCGTCCGCGCGTGCAGGGCAAAGATGTCCAGTATCAAGGCCGTGCGATCCAGCACGGAGAGCTCAAGCTCGCGTTCGAGGGTCCGCAGCTGAGCCGGAGACAACTCATCGTCAAAGATTACGACCTCCGCACCGAGCTCGCGGCACTGTTCCTTGACCTCGACGACTTTGCCGGAGCCGATGTAGGTGGCCGGTTGCACGCGATCGACATTCTGTTTGTCGCGGCCAACCACAGCCAGTCCCGCCGTGTCCGCGAGCTGTGCAAGCTCGTCCAACGACGAGTCCAGGTCGAACAGCGCGTCCTGTCCCCGCACGCTCACGCCCATCAAAAAAGCTCGCTGAGCGCGTCGGCGCCCCGCCCCGGAAAGGGTGTCTGTGTCTAGCGCGATACCCGTGACAATCGCTCCCCCGCCTCCATCAGGCGTTCTTCTGAAATACAGACGGACAGCCGCATATAGCCCTCGCCATACTGGCCAAAGGCGGTGCCCGGGGTCATCCACACACCGGCCTTCTCCAGCATCTCCAGTGCGAACTCCTCGCAGTTGGTCCCCTCTGGAACTCGAGCCCAGACGTAGAGGCCTCCCACCGGTTTGTCGGCAGACATCCCGATGCTCGGCAGCCAGTTAAGGATGACATCGCGTCTGCGCTGGTAGATGGCATTTCGATCCTGCAGCCAGCTTTGGTCGCTGTTGTAGGCCACCGTGGCAGCATCCTGTATCGGCCGAAAGATGCCCGAGTCGATGTTCGTCTTGACGGTAGTCAATGCCTCAATGGCTTTCTCATTACCCACTGCGACGCCCACACGCCATCCGGCCATGTTGTACGTCTTGCTGTGGGAGTTGAACTCGATGGCGACGTCTTTGGCACCAGGAATCTGCAGGATGCTCGGCGCCTGGTACCCGTCAAAGGTCACGTCACAATACGGGTTATCGTAGCAGATCAAGAGATCATGCTCGGCAGCGAAATCTACTGCCTGACCCAGAAACTCGAGTGGCGCGCCCACTCCGGTGGGGTTGTTGGGATAGTTGAGCCACATGATCGTGGCCCGTGACAGGATATCGCCCGGGATGGCCTCCAGGTCCGGCAGCCAGTTGTTCTCCCTGTACAGTGGCATTGGGTAAGCGTCTCCCCCTGCCAGCAGCGCGCCCATGCGATAGGTGGGATAGCCCGGATCGGTGGCCAGCGCGATGTTTCCGGGGTCGATAAAGGCGAGCGCGACATTGGCGAGTCCCTCTTTGGATCCGATCAGCGGCAGAATCTCAGATCCGGGGTCAAGCTCCACCCCAAAGCGTCGTCCGTAATAGTTGGCTGCTGCCTGTCGAAGCGCGGGGGTCCCATAGTAGCCTGCGTAGCCGTGAGTGTCGCT
>CAZMAI010000185.1:0-4848 GCA_964564195.1 uncultured Anaerolineales bacterium
GGCAGGGGGCAGCGCAGCATCCTGCGGAGCGTCGGAGAACTGATCGACTATGTGCAGGCCCTGCGCGACGTCTCCTCGCGGGAGGGCGAAGGGCGTGGTCTGGCGAGCGGTGCGGTACAGCTGATGACCATTCACCAGGCGAAAGGACTGGAGTTTCCGATCGTCGTGCTGGGTGACATCTGCAAGGGCTCTATCTCGCGCAGTGATGCCCTGGTCGACAGTGATCTGGGGCTTGTTCTGCCCCCGCCAACTACCGGGACCTTGAGCAGTGCACAGGAAGACGGCGAGCCATCCGATGCCACCAGTTCCATGGCCTATTCCCTGGCGCGACGCAGCCAGATGGACCGCGAGGAGGCGGAGGATGACCGGCTGCTCTATGTGGCAGCCACCCGCGCACAGGAGCTATTGCTTATCAGTGGCGCGATTACGACAAGCGCCAGCGGTGATCTGCAGCCCAAAGGCATGCTGGCCAGGCTGGATGTGGCCCTGCAACTCAAGGGGCACTTGCCCGGTGTCGCCGCCGACGGCAGTGAGGTCCATACGCAGGACTGGGAGATTAAGGATGCGGAGACCTGCAGCGTTCTTGTGCGGTGTACGCTCCTCGAGCCCGGTGCAGAGCCCGCCGCGACAGATTCGCTGCCCGAGCGGCGGGTGCCCGCCTTGCCTGATGCGGAGCCCGATCCCAGGATGCTCGAGCCTCTGTTGGCTTCCGACGCGTCCCGCGACATCCCGCTCCAGCAGGTCGACCGCGATCCCCCGCCTCGAGTCTGGCGTGTCGTTCCCAGGACCGTCAGGCCTCACGCGCCCGCATGGGTCGTCGGACAGGTGGTCCACCGCGCGCTGTCTCGCTGGACGTTTCCCGGCAGCGACTCTGGCTTTGAGCGATGGGCGCTGGCGGAGACGCAGAGCTATGGCGTGACCGACATTGGAGAGCAGAGAGAGGCTCTCAGCCGGGCGCGCCGCCTGTTGACGCGGTTTCAGGGCTCGTCGCTCTACCGGGAGATGGATGCGGCCGCAGTGCGGCTGGGCGAGGTCCCCTACAGTGTCATCGGTGCTGATGGCACGCTAGATTCTGGGATCATCGATGGGCTCTACCGGGACGACTCTGGCTGGACCCTGGTAGAGTTCAAGACCGACCATGTGCGTACTCCCGAGCAGCGCGAAGAACTGCTGCGCAAAGCGGATTATGTGCCTCAGGTGGAGCGCTACCTGCGCGCATGCCGGCAGCTCTTGCCCCTTGAGGCAGACGGCTCCGTTCCAGCGATTCGCCCCATTCTCTGCTTCCTGGATCATGAGAGGGGTGTCTATCTGGTCCAGGATCGCTGGGAGTAGGCGCCGGTCAGTCGACCGGGATGGCCACCGAGCCGATAGCCGCCAGCGTGCTCAGGTCGTAAAGCACGATCTCTACATCGGTGATGCTTACTGGATCCGCGTCCTCTGGCAGTACGATGCGCAGGCTATCGGGATACTGGTGCCCGGGGATCCACAGGCTCGTTGGATAGTTCCCCTCCAGGGGCGGAAGATCGCGGGCCACGACCTGCGTGCCATCGGCGTGCATCAACCGAACCGAGAGCCGGTAGTTGCGGCTGGCCTGGCGTTCGCTCTGCCACAACATATCCACCTGGTAGACGCGTTCCTCGGTGCGCCCCGCCGACGCCTGTCGCAAGGTGATTTCGGGCGTGCCTTCAGACGGACCGAAGGCTCCCAGCACGCCAGAGGGCGTACCCTGCGGCGCGACGTCACGCACCTCGATCGGGTGCAACGAGAGCAAGCCCAGCGGCTGCCCCCCTGCGGTGGTGCCTGGCTGAGGAAGACCATCCACCAGCAGCGTCGGCCGCAACGCATACAGCCCGGGCGGCACGCTCTGAGGCAGAGCGAGTGTGGAGACCCCCGAATCACCCGACACTGCACTGTCGGCAACCGCCCAGGCCGGCGTGTTTGCGAAGAGATGGGCCGTCAGCGCGACCAACTCGATCCGCAGTGTGGCTCCGCCGGGCAGGCCCTGCCAGGAAGTAGTGATCGTTAGGGTCTCACCTGGGGCGATCTCATCCGGCGTCAGGGCATAGTCGAGTAGCGTGGCCTCACCCAGGTGCACCCCGCCCTGCAGCCGGTGGAGATACGGCGCCCGGCTCATGTCCATCAGTAGTGGGCCTGGCAAGCGGGACGGCATCTCTCGGGGCTGTGCCAGCAGCAACCAACTCCCCAGCAACAGCACCACCGTGGCCACACGCAGAGCGCCCCAGCCTAGCTGTTTGTCCCTGCAAAGCGCCAGCCCCAGGCCCACCAAAACTACGAATGCCGCTGCTACCGATATGCGCTCTGCCCAGCGTTCGGTACGGGTGCGCTCGAGCGTCAGCGTAATGCGATGTTCGCCAGCGGGCACCTCCATCTGCAGCAGCCCCAGGCCCGGGGCACCGTTCACCCCTTGCACTTGCCCGTCCAGTGTGCCTGCCCACCCGGGCCAGGCCGCTAGGTGAAAGGCGAGCCACCCGCCTTCAGCAAGCGACACGTCCCATGTCTGGCGCTGTGCATTGGCAAAGACCAGCGTCGCATTCTCAAGCCTGCCGCTCAGCGCGATGGGCGGCGCCTGGCGACCCTGATTGAGGAGTGCAGCGGACACATAGGGTCTGGGCCGCATCTCTGCGGGCAAAAACTCGTAGCGCACTGTGCCGCCCAGGTTGCCTGAGTAAGCCTCGTATAGCATCAAGCGGTAGGGCGTGATATCCGCCTCCTCCAGCGTCAGCCGGTCTACCCGCAGCCCTGCTGTCGCTGTGACGATCAGCAGTAACGCTACGGTCGCTGCGATAGCGATACGCACTCCTTGAGAGGGGCCGGAGAGAGAACGCCTGACCGGAGGAAACAGATCTGGCAGGTAGGCCGACAAGAGGGCCCCGAACAAGGCCTGAAACGCCAGCAAGCGCCATGGGAACTGGGTATAGTCCAGCAGAGGGACGTGATCCCAGAACGGACGGGAGAGAGGGGTGATGAGATAGGTCGCGACCAGCCACGAGCCCGCGGCGAGCATCGCGATCCAGCGCTCGCCGCGAGCGAGCGTTTTACAGCGGACAAGCAGTATCCCCGCGCCCGGTACCGTCACAAGCAACTGGGCGAGACCCATACGGAACGGATTCTGGGTGCTGTCCAGCGTATAGTCGAAAAGAAGCCCCCGCTGTACGAGATCCAGGCCGCGAAAATGACCGGCAAAGTGAAAGTAGCCCGTGGTCTGGTCGACAAGTTGTACCAGGTCGCGCTCTGCCAGCGCAGGTAACCAGAACCAGGCGCTAAGTGCCAGGCCGAGGGCGAGTGCACCCGCGCCCCACAGGACCGCGTTCCAGCGTTTGGTCCTGGCGCCCGTCAAGGCACAGACGGCCAGCCAAACGACCAGGATCGGCGAGGCCAGCATAGCGGAGATGTTGTGGGTTACCGCCAGTGCGCCGTACACCAGCGCAAGCGCCAGCGCCCGCAGCACGCCGGGCTGGCGCACCAGGCGAATCGCGACCAGGAGAGCCAACGGGAATAGCCCCATGGCATAGAACTCGGACAGTGCGTCGCCGCGCACATAGGCGTTTACCAGGTGAAAGGGCGCGTAGCTATAGGCAGCCGAGGCCAGCACCGCGGCCGGACGGCTCCGCCCCAGCGTTCGAGCCAGGCCGTATGCCGCACCTCCGGCCAGCACAAATCCGAGTAACTGAGCCAGCTTGATCCCGCCCAGGATGCCAAGGCCGCCCAGATACCCCAGCGCGCTCACATAGTAGGGCAGTGCCGCATAGTAGTTGAACCCGGGATAGCCCAGGCCGAGCGCGGCGTCCGGCATCCAGCGCACCGGGAACACATGGGCCCGCAGGGCCTGCGCCATCTGGTGCGTGCGCTGCACGAGGAAAGGCGAGTCCCCTCCACCGCGCGTGTTGACGATGCCCGGACCGATGATGGCGGGGAGCGCCACCAGGACAGCCAGCAACAGGGCGATGGCTAACCCGTAGACATCATACCGTACCCCCCCACACTCTCTGCTCTCCTGGTGATCTCCCATGCTGGTCCCTTAGTCTCGCCGGCGGGTGAGCGCCAGGACGGCAGGAATACCGATCGCAAATCCGGCCGCGGCGACCACCAGTCCGCCATAGCGCTGGAAGAACCCAGGGCCTGATGGTATGGCACTTGAGGGAGGCTCCGTCGGCTGCAGCGCGGCATCGCCGGTCTCGGCGGGCGCGGTTGTCGCTGTGGGCGCGGCCGACGCTGTGGCTGTTGGCTCGGGCGTGACGGTGGGCGCGGGCAGCACGGCCTGCCCGATCATCACCTCACGCAAGGCGCGCGGGATCAGAGTCACCTCGATCTCTGTGGAGCCCGTGGAACGATACCCCTCCGCGTCCGTAACGATCAGCCTGTAAGTCCCTGGCTCCAGGTCCGCAAAGGTGTAGGGCTCCGTTGTAGTCAGTCTTGAGGCGATCTCTTTACCCGTATCATCGAGCAACTCCACCAGCACCCCCGCAAGGAGTTCCTCGTCAAAGCCGCGGCTTCCATCCTCGTTCCGGTCATCGAAGGCGGCGACAACGATTCTGACCTCCGGGCCGGGGGTCGGCGTCAGCGTCGCCTCCGCGGTCTCCGTCGGCGCAAGCGTCTCCGTCGGCAGAGGCGTCGGCGACGGCCCCGGCGTGTCGGTGGGCACGGGCGTGTTGGTTGGGCGCGGCAGGGGCGTCGCCGTCGGCGGTGGTGCGTTGACAACCAGGCAGATGTCGTCCACATAGGCATCGTTGTGCTTGTTGCGATACTCGGGCTGCCCACGCAAGAACACGGTGACCACGCCGCCCTGGGCCTGGGCCTGAACGCTGATCTGCACCCAGCGGTCGGTGA
>CAZMAI010000186.1:0-4825 GCA_964564195.1 uncultured Anaerolineales bacterium
CGGGAGGTGAATAACTTGAGCAGCAGCCAGGGAACAAGGCACAGGACCAGGTAGATCACCACAGCAATAATCAGCCAAATCCACCACGCCACAAGTCACCTCCTCTGATCCGTTCCTCGTGCGATACGAAACGCTGGTAGATCACCAGTTGGTGAAGGATCCATCCTCTCGCCGCAGGTGCGGCAACTCTGTCATCTGGAACGGATGCGCCGCCGCCGCTTCGCGATCGAGCTCAATGCCCAGTCCCGGCGCCGCGGGGGCGAGAATATAGCCATCCTCCCAGATGGGCTGGTTCTTGATCACATCAGTGAGCATCGTGCCCGGCTTGCGGGGCTGCTCTTGCACGGCCATATTGGGGACACTGAGGTTGAACTGCACGCACGCCGCCGTGGCAACCGGCCCAAGGGGGTTGTGCACGGCCATGTCGATATAGTGCCCCTCGCACCAGCCGGCGATCTTGCGACCCTCCGTCAGTCCGGCAGCGATACAGAGGTCGACGCGCGCATAGTCGATCAGATCGCCGTCGATCAGTTCCCGGAACTCCCACTTGCTGCAGAACTGCTCTCCGGCGGCCAACGGCACATCCGTACGGCTCCTGAGCATCCGGTACGCCTGCTCGCTCTCCGATCGAATGGGATCCTCGATAAAAAAGGGCCGGTAGGGCTGAACTTGCTGACACAGGCTCACGGCCTCGGGCGGGGACAGGCGCGTATGCCCGTCAAAGCAGAGCTCGATCTCTGGGCCCACTGCCTCGCGCAGCGCGGCGAACTGCTCCACGGCCTGCTGTACCGCCCGACCGGGGTATAGCATTTCACCCTCGTTCGGCAGGCCCCAGCGCAGGAATTTCCAGCCCTCCGCTACGCGAGCCTCGGCATCGCGCACCAGTTCGGTGGTGTCCGTCCCGTGTCCCCCACTCAAGTGGCAGTAGCAGGCGACCTTGTCCCGTACCCGGCCGCCAAACAGATCATAGACGGGCAGCCCAAGCGCCTTGCCCTTGATGTCCCAGAGTGCAATGTCGATTGCGGCGATGGCGCTTCCGAGAATCCGATCGTGCGGGAAAAAGCCGCCCCGAGACAACGTCTGCCAGATGTGCTCGATCCGCATGGGATCCTGCCCAATCAATAGAGGCGTCAGATGCTCGAGGGCGCCAATGACGGCCAGCTCTCGGCCAGTCACCCCTGACTCGCCCACGCCGTACACGCCCTCGTCGGTATCAACGGCCACAAAGAGAAAGTTGCGGTGACCGGCCCACACCGGATAACTGGTGATGCCTGTGATCTTCATGTTGCCTCCGACTCCTTTTTGCCTGCCTACTGTTACCAGAAAAGTCGACAGGGTGTCAAGGTGCAGCGCGCCCGACCACACCAGGCCGCGCCGTCGAGACCACCATCCAAGTTGGCTTACGTCACCGCCTGCCGTATTATCCCAGCTACATGGATCCAGATTGTGGGAGGTCTCATGGACAGGACCGAACTGCTGAATGGTATCTTGGAGAGTGGCGTGGTCGCCATCGTGCGGCTATCCGGCTCAGAGAGCCTGTTGCGCGTGGCCGAAGCGATTGCGTCAGGGGGCGTGCGGCACATCGAGTTTACGATGACCACGCCAGGGGCGCTACAGACTTTGGAATCAGTGAGCGCCAGACTTGGCGGCGCGGTCGTCATGGGTGCCGGCACCGTGCTGGATGCTGAGACGGCTCGCGCGGCCATTCTCGCCGGTGCCCGCTTTATCGTGGCACCCAATCTGAACCCCGACGTGATCACGATCTGCCACCGGTACGGGGCCGTGTGTATGCCTGGAGCCCTCACACCCACCGAGATCCTGCAGGCCTGGGAATGGGGTGCCGACGTCGTCAAAGTCTTTCCGGCCGACTCCTTCGGCCCCGCCTATATTCGTGCCGTGCGCGCCCCTCTGCCGCAGGTGCGCCTCGCCCCTGTCGGAGGCGTCTCCGTCGACAATACCGCGGACTATATCCGCGCTGGCGCATCCTGTGTCGGCGTTGGATCCAGCCTGGTCAATGACAGGCTGATTGCGCAGGCCGATTGGACGTCGCTGAGGGCGCGCGCGCGCGCCTTTGTGGAAGCCGTCGCAGAGGGCCGCTCGGCTTGATCTCTAGCAGGTAAGGAGTTGGACATGCCTGAACCGACGTTTTGGGACATGGTCTTTTCGCCGCAGGTCTTGGTGACCATCATTGTATGTGCGGCCATCACGGGTTTCGTGGTGTGGCTGCGTGACAAATGGATCGCCCGGCAACAGCAGCACGCGCTGGGAGACCAGCGACGACAGCAAGAGGCAACGCTCGAGCGTTTGCTTGAGGCAACGACCACGGATAAGCAGCGTGTGATCGCCGAGTACGAGCAAGAGGTTACCGAGCGAGATCAGCGAATTGCTACATTGGAACATCAGGTGGCACGCCTGCGCGACAGACTCACGGCCGGCGGTGTCATCGGCGTGTTTGGTGGCGGCAAGCAACGCGACGTGATCAGCGCACTCCTGCTGGAGAATGAACAACTACACGAGTTGCTCGCCGAAAAGCAGGCGGAACTGCGCGATCTGATGAGCGACATGACGGGTAAACTCATCGACCGGATGGATGCCCAGGCGCAAGAGAGCGCCCGCGCTGTGCGGTACAAGCAGGCGCTGCTGTCAGCTTTCCTGGAGCGGGAAGAGACGCGTCAGTTGCTCAACAACATGCTGGCGAGTGGCGAAGTGGCCCAGGAAGCAGAGGTCCGAGAGTTGCCCCCCGAGACACCTCCCCGCCCAGAATAGGGCTGAAGGCTGCCGGTTACTCGTACCTGAGTGCGTCGATGGGGTTCATGACGGCGGCCCTGCGCGCGGGGTAGATGCCAAAGAACAACCCCACCATGAGCGAAAAGCTGACGGCGAGCGCCACAGATTGCCAAGTCACGATGGCGGTGAACGATCCAAGGCTGTTGATGAGCCGGGACACACCCCAGCCAAAGGCGATCCCAAGCAGTCCGCCGACGACGCTCAGGACGACGGACTCGATCAGGAATTGCACCAGCACGTCAGAGCTCCGGGCGCCCACCGCCTTGCGGATGCCAATCTCGCGGGTGCGTTCGGTCACCGACACCAGCATGATATTCATGATCCCGATCCCACCCACGAGCAGCGAAATCCCGGCAATGGCAGCCAGGAAAGTGGTCAGGATGCCAGATATCTGATCGAACACGCCCAGGACATCCTGCTGAGATGTGATCGTAAAGCTGTCGTCTTCCGGCAGGTAGGTGCCCTGCCGCTGCCTGAGCACCTGTTGGATCTCGTCGATCGCCAGATTGATGCTCTCCTCGTCAACGACAGATGCATAAATGATATCGACAGTGCGTTGTCCCTGAGAGATATAGCGTCCAGGGAAGAGCTTGGTGTACGCTGTGGACAGCGGGATGATGACGATACGATCGGCGGACACCCCCATCGGCCCACGTCCGCCCTTTGCCTCGAGCACGCCGATGACCTGGAACGGCACCCCATTCATGCGGATGGATTCCCCCACAGCACTGGCCCGGTCGCCCACCAGGCGATCCGCCACATCGCTTCCGATGACGGCCACCCGCGCGGACACAGCGTCATCTCCGGCCGAGATAAACCGACCATACGCCGCGGGATAGCTCCTCACCTGTTCATACTCGGGCGTCGTGCCCTCCACCTGAGCAGTCAGGCTCTCGCTGCCATAGGTGATCATGACGGACCCATTGACAACCGGCGCCACCGCCAGGACGTGCGGCACGCTGGAATGGTCGCCGAGAGCCAGCGCATCATCACGGGTCAGGGGCTCTGCCTGTGTTGTGCCTCTTCCCATCTCAAAGCGTCCCGAGAGGATAATCAAGAGATTGGACCCAATCCCCTGTATTTGGGATGTGATCGCCTGCTGCGCACCTTCACCCGCCGAGAGCAGCGCGATGACCGCGCCCGTCCCGATGATGATACCAAGCATCGTCAGGAAGGAGCGCATCTTGTTAGCCGCCAGGCTGCGAAAAGACATTCTGATACTCTCGAATACATTCATGCTGTTGCCGCTACCCCAAGTGTGCCCCGCGGCGCGACACGGGGTTCACGCACCGGCTGGTCATCCACCAGCCGGCCATCGGACAGCCTGATGATGCGATCGGTGTACTCTGCAGTCTCCGGAGCGTGGGTGACGTAGAGCACAGTGATACCCTGATCGCGGTTCAAGCTCTGAAACAGGCCGATGATCTCCAGCCCGGTCTTGCTGTCCAGGTTACCCGTCGGCTCATCGGCCAGGATGATATCCGGATCGTTGATCAGTGCTCGAGCTATGGCGACACGCTGCTGCTCGCCGCCCGAGAGCTCGTTGGGCTTGTGGTCCAGTCGCTCCTTGAGTCCGACACGCTCCAGCGCCTCGGCCGCACGGGCACGACGGTTACGGGCACCGGCATAGATGAGAGGAAGCTCCACATTGTCAAGGGCGGTGGTGCGCCGCAAGAGGTTATAGTTCTGAAACACAAACCCGATCTTGCGATTGCGAACGCGGGCCAATTCGTTCTGGCTGAGCGTGGACACATTGACGCCATCCAGGTAGTAGGCGCCGGAGGTGCTCTGGTCGAGGCAACCCAGGATATTCATCAGCGTGCTCTTGCCCGATCCCGAAGGGCCCATGATGGCAGCAAGCTCGCCAGCCCGTATCTGCAGGTCAAGATCGCACAGGGCCTGCACCCTGACTTCGCCCATCATATAGACCTTGCAGATCTGCTGCAGGTCAATCAGCATCTCAGCCACCAAAGGAGAACTCAAACAGCGGGCCGCTCGGGCGGCCTACGACGACCTCATCGCCCTCTGCCAAACCATC
>CAZMAI010000187.1:0-4818 GCA_964564195.1 uncultured Anaerolineales bacterium
AACCATCTATGTAGGGAGTTATGATAAGAATTTGTATGCTTTGAATTCTGATGGAACCTTGAAATGGTTTTACGCCACGGGAAATTACATATATGGGTCACCAACGATTGGTGCTGATGGTACGATCTATATAGGAAGTAGAGATAACAAATTGTATGCTATAAATCCGGATGGAACTCTTAAATGGACCTACACTACTGGAGGATATATATATGGGTCACCAACGATTGGTGCTGATGGTACTATTTATGTGGGAAGTAATGATGGTAAGTTGTATGTTTTGAATTCTGATGGAACGCTTAAATGGACATACACCGCCGGATCTGCAATACAGGGTTCTGTATTAATAGGTACAAATAAAACAATCTACTTTGGCAGTGGCCAAGATGTATATGCTTTAAAGGATGTTGCTCCTGAAGCTGATTTCACATCAACTTATGTCTCAAGTGATGATTTACCTATCACCATACATTTCACCGATAAATCACTACATGATCCAACTTCTTGGCTATGGGATTTCGGAGACGGAACTACCAGTACAGAACAAAACCCCACACATAACTATGGCACAGAGGGTAATTACACAGTCATCTTAACCGCAATTAACGCTAATGGAACCAATAACTTTACAAAAACCATACAGGTTCATCTATTCTCAATAAGTAACAGTCTTGCCAGTGGAACCTACACAGCGACGCAATCCGCAACACTAACTAGCAATGATTCTACAGCGACTATTTATTATACTACTGACAGTACTGATCCACGAACCAGCAGTACCAGGACAGAATATACAGAACCTATTAATATCAGCAATACTACGACCCTCAGGTATGCTGCACTTGATATTTATGTTAATTGGAGTCCAATGTACCTGCAGAATTATGTTATTGGAACAGGAACAGCCAGCAGGGACCCATCTAATTACACTGGTCCAGAAACCAACACCACCAATTGGACTTATACCACCGGAGGAAACATAAACTATGCTACTCCCGCCACTGGTTCAGATGGAACCATATACATTGGAATGAGCGATGGTAAACTCTATGCTTTAAATCCTGACGGAACAATTAAATGGACCTACACCACAGGAGGCGCAATTTATGGTTCAGCAACCATCGGAACTGATGGAACCATATACATTGGAAGTGGAGATGGTAAATTATACGCTTTAAACCCTGATGGAACACTCAAATGGTCTTACACCACAGGAGGAGCAATAGATGGAGCACCAGTGTTTAATAGTGCTGATTGTACCATCTATGTGGGAAGTGAAGATAAGAATTTGTATGCTATAAACTGTGATGGAACTCTGAAGTGGTCCTACACCACCAATAGCGCCATATACTGTTATTATGGAGGCCCTGTAATCGGCTCTGATGGAACTATCTATGTGGGAAGCTGGAGCCAGAGGTTGTATGCTATAAATCCCGATGGATCACTTAAATGGTACTACACTACAGGACACAAACTCTTTGGATCTCCAACGATTAGTGCTGATGGAACTATTTACATTGGATGTCGGGATAATAAATTGTATGCAATAAACCCAGACGGAACACTCAAATGGACCTACGCTTTAGGAAACGCTAGATTGGCAACAACTACTATAGGTAATGATGGTATTCTCTATGTGGGAAGTGAAGATGGTATTTTATATGCTTTAAACTTGGATGGAACTCTTAAATGGTCTTACGCCATAGGAGGAACACTACGTGGTGCACCAGCCATAGATGCAGATGGAACAATTTATATTGGAAGCGCTGATGGTAAATTGTGCGCTATAAATTCGGATGGAACACTTAAATGGATCTACACCGCTGGATCTGGTCCAGTGTTAATAGGAACTGAGGGAACCATCTACTTTGCAAGTGGTACAAAAGTGTATGCTTTGAAAGATGTTCTTCCTGTAGCTGATTTTACATCAACTCAGTTGACCAATGGTGAAACACCAATCACAATACAATTCACCGATAAATCCATACATGATACCAGTTCCTGGTTATGGAATTTCGGAGATGGAACCACCAGCACAGAACAAAACCCCACACACAACTATACCACAGCAGGTAATTATACAATCAGTTTAACAGTGACCAATGATGTTGGAAGTGATATTAAAACGGTGACTAAGATGATTTCGGTTTATCCACCAGTTGAAGTTAATTTCACTTCAGATGTTGCCAGTGGAACATCACCATTGACTGTTAATTTCACAGATTCATCATTGTATGCCACTTCTTGGGCGTGGGACTTCGATGGAGATGGAAATATTGACAGTACAGAACAAAACCCCACCTACACCTACAACAACATACCAGGCAAATACAATGTAACTTTAACTGCCACTGGACCAGGTGGCAGTGACACTAAAACAGAAACAATCATAATTTTACCCAGTGTAACAGCAAGTGTGAAAGGAGGAAGTTACAACGCCACACAAACAGTAACCTTAACCAGTAATGATCCAACATCAACCATCTACTACACCACCGACGGCACCGATCCTACTACAAGCGGTACTAAAATACCGTACACTGGACCCATTGCAATTGTTAACACTAGCACATTAAGATATGCAGCAATGAGTTCTGAAGAAGATTGGAGTCCTCTGTACATACAAAATTACATAATCGGAACCAGTACAGGAAGCGGACTTGCAGATACAGACTGGCCCAAATCTGGTGGTGATCTAAGCAACACAGGCCAATCAGAATACACCGGCCCAGAAACCAACACCACACTATGGACATACAACACGGGAAGCAGCATAGATAATTTAGGCACTCCGGTAGTTGGATCAGACGGAACCATATACATAGGAGCTGATAATGGTAAACTTTATGCTTTGAACCTTGATGGATCACTCAAATGGACCTACACCACTGGAGCTTACATCTACAGTGCAACAATCGGATCTGACGGAACAATATATGCAGGAAGCTGGGACAATACTTTTTATGCTATAAATCCTGATGGATCACTTAAATGGAATTATACTACTGAGGGAAATATTATAGGTGGAGCATCAGTTGCTGATGATGGAACAATATATTTTGGAAGCTGTGATGGTAATTTGTACGCTTTGAATCCTGATGGATCACTTAAATGGAAATACAACACAGGAGAAATAATTGAAACTGTGGGTGGTGGTCCTGCTATTGGAGCAGATGGAACCATCTATTTAGGAAACTTGGATGGCATAGTATATGCTTTGAATCCTGATGGATCACTCAAATGGAGTTATATCACCAAAAAGGGACAGTATAATATATATGGTATCTCAATTGGAACAGACGGAACCATTTATGCAGTAACATATGGAGTCGGTTATGACAGTTTAGGCTATAATTATAGTAAAATATACGCTTTGAATGTTGATGGAACCTTGAAATGGACCTATACTTTTAACACAGGAGGCATGTTTGGCCCACCCTCTGTTGGAGCTGATGGAACCATTTACATAGGAAACGCTGATGGTAAATTCTATGCACTGAATCCGGATGGAACCCTTAAATGGAGTTACAACACCGGAAATGTACGTAGTTCAACAATAGGTGCTGATGGAACCATTTATGTGGGAAGTGAAGATGGTAATTTATATGCCTTGAATCCTGATGGAACAGTAAAATGGACGTATACCACGGGAGGTAAAGTGTATGGTTCTGTAGCCATTGGTTCTGATGGAACACTTTACTTCGGAAGCGCTGATGGTTATGTCTATGCACTTGCGGATACTGTTTTACAGGCTGATCAGACTGTGGGTACTATTCCATTGACTGTGCATTTCACTTCTTCTGCCATTTCCCCTGCTTCATGGTACTGGGATTTTGGAGATGGAACAACCAGTAGAGAGCAAAACCCCATACACACCTATGCTAACCCTGGTAATTACACTGTAACGTTAATTGTGACTGATACTAATGGAAATAATAGCACCAGGAGCTTTATAGATTATATTAAAGTTTCTGATGTAACAGCTAATGCTAATTACACAGCCACCACGGCATGGGGTACAATACCTGATGCTATACCAGTTACGTATAATGAAATTCAGTTTACTGATAATTCCACAGGTACAAATTTATCCTGGTTGTGGGATTTCGGTGATGGAACTACCAGCATGGAACAAAATCCTAAACATACATACACCATTGCCGGTAATTATTTAGTAAGTTTAACAGTAACTAACTCTGCCGGGAGCAGTACATATGAGACCATTATTCAGGTCATGGACAACCCATTATTAGTAAACAGTAGTCTTGCCGGTGGATCTTATAACAAAACGCAAACTGTGACTTTAACTACTAATGACCCTACTGCAACCATCTATTATACCATTGACAATACCGATCCTACGACAAGCAGTACAAGAATACAGTACACAGGACCTGTGAATATAAATGCAACTACTACGTTGAAGTTCGCTGCTGTAGATGATGTGGGTACTGTTTCTCAGGTGCAAAGTGAAACTTATGTTATTGATACAGAAGCTCCTATAGTTAGTGTGATTGATCCGGTTGAAGGTGCCGTGGTTAAAGCCGATAAGGTGATTCAGGTTATCTTTAATGAAGCTGTTAAGTCAGGTAGTATGTGGATAGACCTTAAAAACAGTAGTGGAACCTTAATACCTGCAACAACCAGTATCGATGGCAATGTTTTGACTATCACTCCGAAGAGTGTTTTAGGTAGTGGTGAGTACAGTTTGTGTTTGCATACTGGTTGTGTTGCTGATTTGGTTGGTAATAATTTAGCGGTATGTTCCAGCAGTTTCGTTGTGGATAATGTGGCTCCTACTGTGGTTACAGTTGACCC
>CAZMAI010000188.1:0-4816 GCA_964564195.1 uncultured Anaerolineales bacterium
AGTTCAGACGTGTGCTCTTCCGATCTCTAAAATCAGACTATTTTAGGATTGAAATTCATCTTTTACATAACGAGCGAATAATGAAACAAGAGCTAAAATCAGACTATTTTAGGATTGAAATTTTCTTTTTTAAATTAAAAAATCATATACAAGACCATGCTAAAATCAGACTATTTTAGGATTGAAATGGCAAACGTTAGCATAGCAAACGCTTGTAAGGATGAGCTAAAATCAGACTATTTTAGGATTGAAATTCCAGCAATCATTATAAAGATTCAATGATTGATTCAGAGCTAAAATCAGACTATTTTAGGATTGAAATGTGCTACTAGTAGAGCTAAGGATTTCATTACTTCATTGCTAAAATCAGACTATTTTAGGATTGAAATATCATCATTAAAGGCCGTGGCCCTGTAGTAGCCGTGGCTAAAATCAGACTATTTTAGGATTGAAATTAGTTAAAAAAAGGTAAAAGAAGTATTTAATTTTTTGCTAAAATCAGACTATTTTAGGATTGAAATACCAGCGACGGTACAGGTTTTGCAATACAAATGCAGGCTAAAATCAGACTATTTTAGGATTGAAATCTGAAAGTTCTAGTTGATGCGGATAGTACAAGGCTTGGCTAAAATCAGACTATTTTAGGATTGAAATTCTCTTATCTGTTGTATGTCCTATAAATACTTTGTAGCTAAAATCAGACTATTTTAGGATTGAAATTGCCCTGGGAAGCGACATATACTACAGTACAGAGGGGCTAAAATCAGACTATTTTAGGATTGAAATCGGATTACATACAGGCCGGGGACGTGACTGTCTACGTGCTAAAATCAGACTATTTTAGGATTGAAATCTAAAAATTTATTAAAAAAAAAGTTTTGTGTCCCATGCTAAAATCAGACTATTTTAGGATTGAAATCAAGGTATGTTAAAATTTATATGAAGCCACCCTCAAAGCTAAAATCAGACTATTTTAGGATTGAAATATTCTATGGTGACGAAATCAACTACTTACCTGTTTAGCTAAAATCAGACTATTTTAGGATTGAAATAGCACTACGAATCGCCGACCTAATGATGCAATCATTGCTAAAATCAGACTATTTTAGGATTGAAATGTAATTCTTCGTGTGCAGAGCTGGATACACCCAAAGCTAAAATCAGACTATTTTAGGATTGAAATAAACCTAGAATCGATTTATTTGTATCGTAATTGGCTTGCTAAAATCAGACTATTTTAGGATTGAAATCATAGAAACTGATACCTATATCTGCCCAGGCATCGTCGCTAAAATCAGACTATTTTAGGATTGAAATAGATAACAGACCCTGAAATGATGGTTAAAGTTGAAAAGCTAAAATCAGACTATTTTAGGATTGAAATGTCAATACATGGCTTCTAATGAAGTTTATCAGAAAAGCTAAAATCAGACTATTTTAGGATTGAAATCACCACTTAAGAACGGTATATTGGATCGGAAGTTCTGCTAAAATCAGACTATTTTAGGATTGAAATGAAGAAGACTAATAGCACGATAATAGATAATAAAACGGCTAAAATCAGACTATTTTAGGATTGAAATTATTCTGGACTGATGTACCGCTTTTTGGGTCGGCCCGCTAAAATCAGACTATTTTAGGATTGAAATACTGTTCAGCGGGGTTTGATACACCTGTAAATGAACCGGCTAAAATCAGACTATTTTAGGATTGAAATGTTCGTCTGTGATGTTCTCGAAGTCGATATCTGCTAGCTAAAATCAGACTATTTTAGGATTGAAATTAACAGGTAAAGGATAAGTATTTATCCATGAATCTGCTAAAATCAGACTATTTTAGGATTGAAATGCACCACCGTTAATTCTTATACCTATACCTTCAGTTAGCTAAAATCAGACTATTTTAGGATTGAAATACGACTGTATTTAAAAATAAGCGAATAGAAGATTGGGCTAAAATCAGACTATTTTAGGATTGAAATTGGACGATATGAAGGCCGACGATACACCAACAAACCGCTAAAATCAGACTATTTTAGGATTGAAATAAAGCCGATCAGGATTCTTAGTTAAGAACTGAAAAGGCTAAAATCAGACTATTTTAGGATTGAAATACACCTATCGCCCCATTACAGCAAATAATATCATCAGCTAAAATCAGACTATTTTAGGATTGAAATATTATAGAAGGGTTGATAGGGTGCTGCCTACTCCTATCGCTAAAATCAGACTATTTTAGGATTGAAATGTACTTGAGTTAAAGATTATAGAAGATTTAAGTTTGCTAAAATCAGACTATTTTAGGATTGAAATCAGATAACAGTAAATGATGATGGTACAAAGAGTTTTAGCTAAAATCAGACTATTTTAGGATTGAAATGCCATATAGTCCTCTGGAATGGTTTAAGGTTAAATTGCTAAAATCAGACTATTTTAGGATTGAAATCCAGCAAGGGCAGGGTCTACGATGATTGGTATTTCAGCTAAAATCAGACTATTTTAGGATTGAAATCAAAACCTATGAATGGGCCTATAGCAACCTTGTTCTGCTAAAATCAGACTATTTTAGGATTGAAATGAGGACATATAACCTTACACGGGGCCAAATACCAGAAGCTAAAATCAGACTATTTTAGGATTGAAATTTAAACAAGATGTTACGAAAACGATTAATGAAACTGCGCTAAAATCAGACTATTTTAGGATTGAAATGACGGTACAGATATGGATGTATCCGATTTAACACCCGCTAAAATCAGACTATTTTAGGATTGAAATTACACACGAATATAATAAGGATAATACGGTTTCTTTGAGCTAAAATCAGACTATTTTAGGATTGAAATATCGAGCGAAGTATTCCTGTGATAACATCCTAGTCTGCTAAAATCAGACTATTTTAGGATTGAAATTAAACTAAATCTTTTATCAAAATCGGAAAAATCAAGCTAAAATCAGACTATTTTAGGATTGAAATGAGACAACGGATGCAATCATTGATTATCTACGTCGTTGCTAAAATCAGACTATTTTAGGATTGAAATTAAATAGGGCTTTAACATCCTCTCCGTCTGCTATTTGCTAAAATCAGACTATTTTAGGATTGAAATTTCACATTCACCTCATAACTCATTTTAGTTGCAGAGCTAAAATCAGACTATTTTAGGATTGAAATTGGATTATGATTACTGAACAGATGAAACATCCGATCCGCTAAAATCAGACTATTTTAGGATTGAAATAATTAAAGCTTCATTACTATCATAAAAATCAACAGGCTAAAATCAGACTATTTTAGGATTGAAATAGCGAATAGTTTCACTTTCACTGGTGCTTGTTTCCAGCTAAAATCAGACTATTTTAGGATTGAAATTTTGTAACTGGCTTACTCTCTAAGTGTTCATAACCCGCTAAAATCAGACTATTTTAGGATTGAAATAGTTTTAATAGGGGGATTAACCTAGAATGCACATAAAGCTAAAATCAGACTATTTTAGGATTGAAATTGGATAAAACACCCAAACATAGCATAAACCGCAGCAGCTAAAATCAGACTATTTTAGGATTGAAATGTAGTTTCGCAGCCACAGGAAGAAGTTTCACAGCAGCTAAAATCAGACTATTTTAGGATTGAAATTCTTCATCGTATTCAATGTTTCCTATTATTTCATAGGCTAAAATCAGACTATTTTAGGATTGAAATGTTTCAACCGTTTAAGCTGCTTCAGGAGTGGTCGGGGCTAAAATCAGACTATTTTAGGATTGAAATGAGGCAGGGGACTTACACCTAATTTTAATGGACAAGCTAAAATCAGACTATTTTAGGATTGAAATAAAGGTAATCTGGTTTGTATGGGGTGCGGGTTTGATGCTAAAATCAGACTATTTTAGGATTGAAATGAGGAGACGGTGGTTTTTTATCAATCGCTTAATATAGCTAAAATCAGACTATTTTAGGATTGAAATCAGTCAGGACAAGTCCACTGGCGGTGATTTAGTTTTAGCTAAAATCAGACTATTTTAGGATTGAAATCAGTCAGGACAAGTCCACTGGCGGTGATTTAGTTTTAAGCTAAAATCAGACTATTTTAGGATTGAAATAGAGATGAAGACCTCCAGGAAATCTACAAAAAGATTCGCTAAAATCAGACTATTTTAGGATTGAAATGTGATTATTCACCCACTGCGCCTGACTAAAATTCCAGCTAAAATCAGACTATTTTAGGATTGAAATCATCTGATACTATCATTTATGTTAAACCAGTATTCCGCTAAAATCAGACTATTTTAGGATTGAAATTTCTTCAATTTTTTAATCATCTTTTCATGGTACTTGCTAAAATCAGACTATTTTAGGATTGAAATAAAAGTGGGGGGGTAAAACAAAAAGAGATACGGTTAGCTAAAATCAGACTATTTTAGGATTGAAATAGTACTGGGAAATGGACACATACACCACCTTCACCCTGCTAAAATCAGACTATTTTAGGATTGAAATTAAACGCACTACACAAAGCCATCGAAGACGTCAACACTGCTAAAATCAGACTATTTTAGGATTGAAATACTTAAATCAAGCAGAATATGAACGAGATTCACTGGGCTAAAATCAGACTATTTTAGGATTGAAATTTACAAGAAACAATCAAAGAAACCATCATAAAACTAGGCTAAAATCAGACTATTTTAGGATTGAAATATCTAAAGGTTATGCCCCGTTTAGTGTTATTGGAAGGCTAAAATCAGACTATTTTAGGATTGAAATAATAAAGAACAACAGGATATATTGGAGTTCAATATGGGCTAAAATCAGACTA
>CAZMAI010000189.1:0-4797 GCA_964564195.1 uncultured Anaerolineales bacterium
TCGTATTCTCCTCTATAGGAATCTAAGTTTTCTCTTACTACATCGTAGAAATCTTTAAATTGGTTATGCATATTTATTCACCTGCAACAGAAATTAAAAATACACTGTGGACAGAATTCATTTTCTTTAGGATCAAACTCTTCATTAGTAATTTTTTCACAAATATCTTGCAATTTGCTGTCTAATTTTTCCAAATCCTTTTCATTCGTTTCAAAATAAGTTTTAGCTTTATCTTTAAAGGTGTATGCACAGAGTTTATCGATATGATATTTATCTTTTAATGCATAGTCATACATCTTAAGCTGAAACTCTACTTCTAATAGGTCTATTCCTGTTATATCCCTGGCTTTAAAGTCAATTAGTTCTATTTCATCTTCTTTATTTTTTATAAGTAAGTCTGTCCGTCCATTTATTTCCATATTATTTTTGGAAATAGAAAATGGCTCTTCTGTTGATATAACTTCTTTTATTTCATCTTTTACATCATAGTAATAATCTAATAAGCTTCTTTCCAATCTTCGTTTTTCTAGTTCATCGTTTTTCTTATTTTTATGGATTTGTATCCAGCATCTTTCAACGATGTACCTTATTTTAGCCCCGCTGATTTCCTCGTTCATCTTCATGGATGAGTGGAGTTTGTTTAAACAGTTATGGAGTATGATTCCATAGTTTTGCATGAAAAATGGTGGATACTCGAAACCATAGTCATAACTCATTAGGTATCTAAATGGACATGTTTGATATGTGTCAATAGAAGAATAGTTCAGGGATATGGGTTCGTCATGAGAAAGGTTTCTTAATTTACAACCTTCATTAAGGTCACATGTATTTAAAACCTTCTCAATTTTCTCTATCTCTTTAACATAAGGTGAATAACCAACCTTTTTGACGTTGATTTTATTAGCTGCAGATATTACTAGAATATCTTGAGCTCTGGTCATGGCAACATAAAATAATCTACGTTCTTCCATTTCAAATTCATCGTGTTTGTCCAAATCATCGTGCATGATCCCCTCAGTTAGATTTATAACATCCTTTTTTCTATTTTTTAAAAGAAGATTTTGAGGTATGGGTACTAATTCTCTCTTTTTCCTTTTCATGCCTGGAAATCTATTTTTAATAACTGAACATACAAAAACAACAGGAAATTCAAGCCCTTTGGCCTGGTGGACAGTCATGATTTTAACTGCGTGAGGATTATCAGGTATTTCTTCATCATATTCCATGCCACGGGGTAATAGGTAAAGATACCACATTAAATCTTTGATTTTAGGTTTCTTATTCATATATTCAAATTTATTTAAAATGGAGCTTAACTTAGCTAAATTGTATATTTTAGCCTTACTTGACTCGCTTCCCTCTTCTAATAGCCATTTAAGATAACCAGAAATATCCAATATATCATAGAAGGTATACAACATACTCTTTACTTTATTTGACAGTTCCTTTTTTAATTGATTGAGCCTCAGTAATTTCTCGATATCTTCCTCATCCTGTATGCCAATTTTAATGAACTCCTCTTTATCAAGTAAGTTGCTCAAGTCAAATTCTTTATCCAAGTTATTGAGTGAATCTATCGTTCTTTTACTCAGATTCATAAATTCTGTCTCAAACATCGATAGATTCCACCAATGTTTCCAGGATTTAAATCGGTCCCCATAATTTGGTGGATCTACATAAGACATCATATAAAGTGCTGTCTTAATTTCACTTCTATTTAAAAATGAGCCCTGTCCCTTAACAGTAAATGGAATATCTTGCCTTTTTAATTCCTCTATAATTTTAGGTGCATGATTTCTAACGCTTCTAAAAAGTAATGCCACATAGCCATAATCAGGTATAATTCTTGTTTCTTTAAGTTCTTTAATGGCATTTGCAACGTTCTTTGCTTCATCATGCACATCTTCACTTTTTAGAAGGATTATTCCATTCCCATCTTCCCTTGAGGTTTTAATTTCCTTAGGATAAAACCTATATTCCTTCATAAAACCGTCGAATAATTTGATTATATTAGAAGTAGAACGGAAGTTTTTATCCAAGGTTACACAGTTAGAATCATATTTTTCTTTAAATTTTATAAAATTCCAAGGGTCTGCTCCCCTAAAAGCATAAATACTCTGATCCTCATCTCCTACAACACAGATGTTTTGATTGGGTTCGGAGATTAACTCAAAAAATTCATCCTGAATGGGATTGGTGTCCTGATATTCATCTATTAACACAAATTTAAATCTATCCCTTATATCGTCTAAAACTTCTTTATTATCCTTTAAAAGATCCAAAACATTTTTTTGAAGACCAGGAAAATCAATCTTACGTTCTTCATCTATAAGATTTAAGTATTTCCTATAAACTTTACAATATTCCATGTATCTATCTTTATTTGGAGAATCTTGTTTAGAAAATTCTTCTGCTAGTTTTTCTGGTTCGATACGATTTTCTCCACACTCATTAAAAAATTGAATTACACCAGGTAATTCACTGATCTTCACTAGCTTATTAATTCCTAATTTATAGAAATTGCTTCTTAGAAACATTAACTGCATTTCTTCATCCAATACATCAAAAGTAGCTCCTAATTCATTATAATCAGAATAAATTTTCAAGATTTCATGACAAAAAGAATGGATTGTGGATATTTGCATGGAACGAATTTCAGGACCTATACATCTACTTAATCTGGCCTTCAATTCTTCTGCTGCTTTTATGGTGAATGTTATGACAAGAATATTAGAAGGATCAACTTTTTTATTTTTTACCAAGTAAGCTACTCGTTCAACTAATACCCTAGTTTTACCCGCTCCAGGTCCAGCAACTATTAATAATGGTCCTTCAAAGTGTTTAGCAGCTTTAGCTTGACATTTTGTACATTCCTCATCATCGGTGCATAATGAATTGATCATATTGAATTAGAGTATCAAGGATGATATGATGATCTTATATATTCAATTATATTAAGTAATAAACGTTTAAATACATGATAGTAAATTAATAAGAGTGTAATAACTATGTAACGAATTTTAATACAAATGTGATGAAAAATGAAGACTAAATTCAATATTAGAAGCATATTTGAAGCTATTATCATAATTTTAATAATAGCAGACATTGTTTTACTAATATTAATCACATTTTATGATTTAAACCCTTATTTGACTAATATAATCATCGATTTTGATTTAGCTGTCTGTGTTATATTGTTTTTTGACTTTATTTATAGAATGAGAGAAGAAGAGAATAAATGGGCTTTTATAAAGAAAAATTGGCCGGACATCATAGCCATGATTCCATTTGATTTTTTCGCACTCAGACTATTTCGTTTATTTAGACTGGTCCGAATTTTAAGGTTATTCAGATTAGTGAGGATATTTGCACTATTTAGAAGAGATTTAAAGTACATATTAGATTTTTTTAGAGAAACACATCTTGATTTCGCCGTAGGTATATTAATTTTCACTATTTTCTCTGGAACTATAGTATTTTATATACTGGAAAGCGGTATTAATCCAGAGGTTCATAGTTTATGGGACTCTTTTTGGTTCACCTTGACGACAACCGTTGCTGGTAGCAGTGACATTAATCCTGGTACCTTTTATGGTAGATTAATTGCCGTTCCAATGATGCTGATCGGGATTACATTTATAGGGATGCTAACCGCTTCTATAGCATCGTATCTGGTGAAAAGATCCGGAAAAGAAGAGTCTGAAAAGGAAGAATCTGAAATTAAAGAATTGAAGAAATTAGTCATAGATATGCAATCAGAGATACAGAAATTAACTAATTCGAATAAAAAGGATAAATGAATCTTTATAAGATTAAAATGATTGTCTGTAACAATTGCGGCACAGAAAATCCTGATAACGCTCGTTTTTGTGAAGAGTGCGGTATTGAACTTGATTTAATATATTGTCCTAGCTGTGGCCATGGCAATACTGGAGACGCTAAATTCTGTCAAGAATGTGGTGCAAGTTTAACTGAAGAAAAGGATCCTGATTGCCCGGCATGTAACACCGGATTCCTAACGGAAAGTGTTCATAAAGGAACACTGGGAATTGGAGATAAAGTAATCTATACTTGCAGTCATTGTGGAGCTGTATTTGAAGAGAAGGGTGATAAATACAAACTTACACGTATCCATGAACTTAACAATCCAATCTGGCAGAAATATAAAAATAAACCTTTAACCTTTGAGGAATGGACCAGGATAGCTAATGGTGGAGTTTCCGATGAGGAACAGAGAAGAATTGACAGAGAACATAAACAACGAGAGATACAAGAAGCTAAAGCATTAGAACAGAGAAAAAAACAGGAAGTGGAAGAACAAAGAAATAGAGACATCAACCTTTTCATGGATAAACTGGTTAATGGTAACGTAAACCTTACAAACAGTTCAACATCCCCAATTATTCCTAAAAAGAATGAAAAAACCAACTTAGTGATGAATAACGTTTCATTCCTTGAAGCACGATCTGTAAGACAAACCATTGGGGGTTATGGTGGTCCTTCTTTTAGGGTGGCTAAGGGTGTTTCTTTCCGTCTTGGTGGTGTTTCAGCTCGTAGTGTGTCTCATGATGAAATTAAGAAGATTGATCAAGGTACCTTAATCTTAACTAATAAGAGATTGATCTTTTTAGGTGATAAAAAAACTGTAAATATTGATTTGAGGAAGATAGTTGCTATTGAACCATTTAATGATGGAATCGGCTCACAAAGAGAAAACAAACAGAAAACAGAGTATTTTACTGGAACACAAAACACTTCTTTGAATTTCACTGGTGAAAGTGGAAGAATATCCTT
>CAZMAI010000190.1:0-4790 GCA_964564195.1 uncultured Anaerolineales bacterium
AGATTGATCCCCTGCCGCGGCCGGAGTGTCCGCCCGAAGACGACGATTGTCCGGACATCCGTTTCGGTGGTCTCCAGCACCCGTAACTCTATCAGGCCATCTGAGACGAGGATCCGGTCGCCGGGAGACACGTCCTGTGGCAGACGCGGATAGTCAGTGCCGATCTTGTGAGCGTCTCCGGGGACGTCCTCGGTGGTGATCGTTAGTTCCTGTCCCGGCACCAACTCCACGGGTTCGCCGCCGTGCAGCGTGCCGGTGCGCATCTTGGGGCCCTGCAGGTCCTGCAGGATGGCGATGGGGCGGCCGGCCTCCTCCGCGGCGCTGCGGACTCGCTCGACGGTGCGCCGGTGATCCTCGTACGAGCCGTGCGAAAAGTTCAGACGCACCACATCCATGCCCGCATCGAGGAGCTGCCGGATGCGCTCCGGGCTACTGGTCGCCGGACCAATGGTGGCCACAATCTTGGTGCGTCGCATCTCTACCCTCCCGTCGGGTGTACAACTCTGCCGACAGGATAGCACAGCGCGCGGGGCGTGCCAACGACTCCGTTTCAGCGCTGCCGCGGGGCTTTGACCCGTCTCTGACGCGGACCTATAATCGCGGATAATCTGTCCGATGTTTGGAGGACGATGCGCACCTTCTGGATGATCACGGCCCTGTGTATCCTGTTCTTGCTTGCCGGCTGCGCTCAGACGGCGGAGGAGCCGGCGATAACTCTGGTGCCGGTAACCGCGCCGGCGACGACGGCCGCTACGACAGCGCCGCTGCCCACCGAGACGCCGGCACCTACAGCGACGGCGGAGCCCACTGCAACACCACAGCCCACAGCGACGCCGACCCCTGCGTACGAGACGCTTGGCCTCACCGTTCCCGAGGGGCTGTCCGTGCTGGGCGAGCCGCTTGGCGATGCGTTTTTCGCTCTGGATCTGGAGGCGGACGGTTACGTCCTCGAGCCAGCCGGTGCCAGCGACGCGCCTTTGGTTGTTGGTGTGCTGGGCGGTGTTGAGGCGGCTCCCGAAGATGCCTATCTCTTTGGCTGGCGCTACTATGCAGCCGTCGCCCCATTCGATACCGTCGAGGATCTCGTGGCCGAGAACGACCTGCGCGCGCGCTGGCGGGGGGATATCCCCGGCCCGCTGGTGGTGGACGCGGACACCGCGGCGGTGCTGAGCACGGCCTGGGGCGCAGGCCAGCCGCAGGTGGTAGCCGCTGACGCACTGCTGACGTCCCTGCGGACCGACCGCTCTGCGCTGGGCATCGTTCCCTTTGAGGCGCTGGAGCCCACGCTCAAGGTGCTGTCTGTGGCTGACCTGTCGCTGTTTGACGCGGCGCTCGATCCCGCGGGCTATCCCCTGGCCTTTAGTCTGACGCTGCAGGGGGACCAGGCGCAGGCCCTTGGGCCGCTGCTGGCGCCCGAGACGAGCGGATGGGAGAACCGGGACGCGACGCGCCTCACGCGCCTGGTCATGACTGGCGTCACGGCCATGTGCCGCCTGACCGCGGCGCGGATGGAGACCTACGGCACAGAATATCCGGCGCTGGTGATCGGTGAGGAACTGAGCAAGGCGGATATCACCCATGTGAGCAACGAGGTCCCCTTTGTTAGCGGCTGCCCGGTCAACACCGCTTCCAACAATCTGACGTTTTGTAGCGACTATGACTACTGGGATGCGCTGGAGGCCATCGGTACCGACATTGTCGGCCTCTCTGGCAACCACGTGAATGACTTTGGCTATGACGGCGCCCGCGAGTCGATTACCTACTACCGCGATCGTGAGATTCCCATCTATGGCAGCGGCCTGAACGAGACCGAGGCCTGCGCGCCCATGTTCTACGAGCACAACGGCAACCGGCTCGCTTTCATCGCTGCGCTTGCCTATGAGCCTTCCTACGCCTGGGCCACCGACGACCTGCCCGGCGCCTGCTATTTCTACAACAACAAAGAGAGACTGCTGGCCAGCATCGCCGATCTGGCGGCCGATCCCGAGGTCGACATGGTACTGGTGGAGCTCCAGTACGAAGAGACCTATGTGCCCTATCCCACGCCGAACCAGGTGATCGAGTTCCGCGAACTGCGCGCCGCCGGGGCGGACGTTGTCACCGGCGTCCAGAGCCACGTGCCCCAGGCCTGGGAGCCCTACGGCCAGGGCGATGAGGGCGGGTCGGGAATCATCGTCTATGGCCTGGGCAACCTCTTCTTTGACCAGATGTGGTCCTGGGAGACGCGCACGGGGCTGATCGCCCGCCACACCATCTACGAGGGCCGGCTGATCAACAGCGAGGTGCTCACCACGGTGCTGGAGGACTATGCCCAGCCGCGCTGGGCCGGCGCCGATGAACGGGTCGAGATCTTGACGCGGATCTATGGGGGCGCCCCCGAACGCTGATGACTCCCCGGTACGCGACTGTCCCGCAACCTGAAGCCACCACAAGCCTGCCCATCACGGGCAGGCTTGTGCTCACTGTACGCCGGTCGGGCCTGCGTTGACGCTCCCCGTTCGCGCCGTATAATGCGCCCGTCAGGTACCGCACTATGGCTGCTTCAAGGAGGAGGCGATGACCGTCAGCTGGTTTGAGGGCGATGTTCTCACGAATGGCATCCGGATGCACTTTTACCGGACGAGTTGCTCCACGCTGCCCCCGCTGGTGTTGCTGCACGGCTCCAGCGACAACGGCATGTGCTGGATCTCGGTGGCGCAGGCACTGCAGCAGGAGTATGACGTTGTCATGCCGGACGCGCGCGGGCATGGACTCTCGGAAAAGCCCGAGACCGGTTACGAGTCCGAGATGATGGCGGCCGATGCCGCGGGGCTGATCGAGGCGTTGGGGCTCGCGCCTGTCTATCTGATGGGCCATTCCATGGGCGCGGCCACGGCGGCGGCCTGCGCGGCGGCCTACCCTGAGCTGGTTTCCGCCCTGGTGCTCTCGGACCCGCCATGGTGGTCAGAGGAGCCGGCGACGCCTACCGAGGAGCAGGTGGCCGCGCGGGTGCGCAACGTCGAGGAGATGCGCGCGCTGTCGACGGACGAGCTCAAGGCGCTGGCGCGCAAGGAGCACCCCAATTGGCCCGAGATCGAGTTGGGTCCATGGGCAGATTCCAAGCAGCAGCACAGCCCCTATCACATGAGCTCGCCCCGCTGGCCGCGGCCCTCATTCCGCACGCTGGTGCCGAAAATCCAGTGTCCCATCCTGCTGATCACCGCGGACCCGGACAGGGGAGCGCTGGTGACGCCCGAGGTGGCGGCCGAGGCCGCGGGGCTCTGGCAAGAGGGACGGGTGGTACGTATCGCGGGCGCCGGGCACAACATCCGCCGCGAGCAATTCGGCCCCTACATGGAGGCCGTGCGCGCGTTCTTGACCGAGATGGATCAGCGCTGACAACCACAGGGAGGCGAACGGTGAGCGATTGGAAAGAGGGCGACGTCCTCGCCAATGGGATACGGATGCACTATACACGCACCGGCACCGGTCGCGGTCCTGACCTGGTGCTGCTGCATGGCTACTCGGACAGCGGCGGGTGCTGGACGCCTGTGGCGCAGGCGCTGGAGGCCGATTACGACATTGTCATGATCGACGCGCGGGGTCACGGCCTGTCTGAGGCGCCGGAGCAGGGCTATGGCGCCGAGACCATGGCCGACGACGTCAAGGGCGTCTGCGATGCGCTCGGCCTCGCCACGCCCATCCTGATGGGTCACTCCATGGGGGCCATCACCGCCATGGTGGCCGCGGGCAAGTACCCCGATCGCTTCCGCGCGGTCATCCTGGAGGATCCTGTGTTCCGCACGGCGGAAGAGGATGAGGCGGTGCGGCGCGAGTACGAGGCGCGGCAGGCGCGGGGCGAGGCGCAGCGCGGCCCGGGCCTGCTGGAGATGCGCAAGCTACCTCATGAAGAGATTGTCGCGATTGGACGCCAGCAGAGCCCCAACTGGCCTGAGGCCGAGCTCGGCCCCTGGGCCACCTCCAAGCAGCAGATCAGCCTGAACCTGCTCAAGACGCGTTTCGAGCGCGGCGAGCCCTGGCAGGAGATCCTGCCGCGGATCACGGCGCCCACGCTGGTGATCGTTCCTGATGTGGCGTTGGGGGGCATGACCAGCCCCGAGGGCGCGCGGCTGGCGGGTGAGTTGCTCAAGCATCGGGAGATCGTCGCCATCCCAGGCGCCGGACACAACGTGCGCCGCGAGCAGTACGAGGCCTATATGGCCGCCGTACGCGGATTTCTGGGGCGCTTGGCCGCTGCTGGATGAGCCAGGTGTCTCCTATGGGGCGGCGGAATCTCTCGGACGCGCAGTCCCCGATGGTGAAAGGGCGATGATCGTGACCGAACGCGTGGAGCAGTATGGCGTCTTTGAGGGCTGGTTTCGCGGCGATCCAGGCCACGCGCACCCCTACCGGGACATCGGAGCCGTGGCCACGCTGAGGGCGCCAGACGGGCGGGAGCATAGCATTGCCCTCTTCTGGCACGGCGATGACGTCTGGGGGCTGCGCTACAGCCCCGACCAGGCGGGCACCTGGGAATACCTCACCCTTTCCGATCACGCGCCATTGAACGGCCTGAACGGCCGTTTCGAGTGCCTGCCGGGCCGGCGGGTGGGCGGGCTGCAGCCCATGGCGGGGTATCCCGAGCACCTGCAAACCCAGGACGGTACGCCGGTGTGGCTCATGGGCGACACCTTCTGGCGGGCCTTTGCCACCAACCCCGCCAAAGGGTTGGACCGCCGCAGCGTGCTGCACTATCTGGACGAGCGCGCGGCGCAGGGGTTCAACTATATCCACGCGGACCTGATGAGCGG
>CAZMAI010000191.1:0-4778 GCA_964564195.1 uncultured Anaerolineales bacterium
AGCATGAGTCAAGCCCTGGAAAACCAGCAGATTGCCCTCATCGGGGGCGGCGTCATGGGAGAGGCAATCATCCGTGGATTGCTCAGCGTCAACGCCCTGCCGCCTGAGCAGATCATCGTCAGCGAACCCGTCGCCGAGCGCCGCGAGACACTGCGGGAGGCACTGGGCGTCCGCTGCACCGGCGACAATGTGAAGGCTGTTCAGGGGGCGAGCATCGTGGTGTTCGCGGTCAAGCCCCAGGTGCTCGCTGCCGTCCTGGAGGGACTGCGCGGGCATATCGGCGCCGAGAGCCTGGTGATCAGCATCGTCGCCGGCGCGCCCATTGCACGCTTCCGCGAGGCGCTGGATACACGCGCGATCGTGCGCGTGATACCCAACACCCCGGGGCAAATCGGCCAGGGCGTCTCGCTCTGGACGGACACGCCCGAGACCACGGACGTGCAAAGGGAGCAGGCGCGCACGTTGCTGGCCGCGCTCGGCGTGGAGGTCCACGGCCACAACGAGGACGAGGTCGACATGGCCACGGCGATCAGCGGGTCCGGCCCGGCCTATGTCTTTTTGTTCATCGAGGCGCTCACGGACGCTGGAGTGCAGATGGGCCTCTCGCGGGATGTGGCCTCGACGCTGGCGCTGCAGACGGTGCTGGGCTCCGCCGCATACGCCCGGGACGCTTCACTGCACCCGGCGATCCTGCGCAATCGGGTGACGTCGCCCGGCGGGACGACGGCGGCGGCACTGTATGAACTGGAGGCGGGGGGATTTCGTGCCACGCTGACGCGAGCGGCGCTGGCAGCGTACCGGCAAGCACAGCGTCTGGGGGGTGTTCAGTGATTACGGTCTTGATCAACTTTGTGCAGCTACTCGCTCAGGCGCTCAACCTGGCGATCTTTGCCCGCGTGATCATCTCCTGGCTGCCGATCTCGCCGGAGAGCCCCTTTGTACGCTTTCTTCTGGGCATTACAGAGCCGATTCTGGGGCCCATTCGCCGGGTCATGCCGCGCGTCGGCATGTTCGACCTGTCACCCTTTCTGGGGCTGATCTTTATCAGCCTCGCCGAGCAGGTGCTGCTAATGGCTCTGAGAAGGCTGGGCTAGTGTCAAGGGCTGATAGGCCGGGTACTGCTCCATCTCGACACTCTGCGTGATGTTGGTGCGAGTCCCCGTACGCAGATCCAGCGTAAAGATGTCCCAGCCCCCATCGTGGTTGCTGAAATAGGCGATCTGAGCGCCATCGGGTGACCAGGTGCCTCCGTGATCATCGGCATAGACGTCCTGCGTCAGATTGCGCGGCTGACGGCTCTCGATCTCAATCGCCATGATCTCCATATTTCCATCGCGATAGCTCTCCCACAGCAACTGGCGGCCATCGGGGGACCATGCCGGTGCCTGATCCGTCCCCTCATCTGTGGTAAGCGCGCGCACATCGGATCCATCGGGCGCCATCAGATAGATGTCGAGATTGCCAGAGCGATCCGATACAAAGGCCAGCGTGTCCCCGGCGGGTGACCAGGCCGGGGCATAGTCCGCAGACGGCGATTGTGTGATTCGCCTCTGGTTACCGCCGCCGGCATCCATAACATAGATCTCCCAGTTCCCGTCACGATAACTCGCAAATGCGATCTGCTTGCCATCAGGGGACCACGTGGGCGTCCAATCCTCAGCGGGGTTCTGTGTCAGGTTCACCGGGTCGCTGCCATCAGCATTCATGACGAATATCTCGCGATTTCCCTCACGATCGCTCACAAAGGCCAGCCGCTCACCGTCCGGGGACCATGCCGGCCCAGTGTTGTCGCCTGCACCTTGCGTTAACCGCACCGGCTCCAGGCCATCTGACCGCATCACGTAAATGTCCCAGTCGTGTCCCGCCTCGGGCTTCCACATATAAGCCAGCCGATGCACCGTATCAGCCTGAGCGCTCCCGGCCACAGCCGTATCGTCCCCTTTGTCCACAACAGCCTCTCTCGTGGGCGGGGCATCGGTCCAGCTGACTCGCGTCTCGCGTGCCCGCCAGACAGAGCCCACAGCGACGATCAGCGCGCCAATGACTACCCACAGCCCGAGCCCAACCCAGTCGATCCGCCTGTTGAGCAGAGGCGGTACGGAGGGATGCGGCAGGGTCTTGTATTCGCGAGACTGGCGCACGGTCTCCATCAGGCTGCGGTTGTTTCTGAGCCACCGCAAAAACAGGGCATTTCTAAAGCGATAGAGACCGCCGCCGAGCTGTTCCACAAGGTCACGCTCGCGCAGTTCGTCGAGCCCCTGCTCCACATCGGCGAGCGGCATCTCTACACGCTCCCGCTGCAGGCGGCGACGCACGTCGTCAGGCGTACCAAAGCCGTGCGTCCCGATGCTCTCGGCAAAGACACACAACATGATGCGCGCGCGAATGCTGCAGCGCTCCCAGAGCTCAGAGAACTGGGGAGAAGCCCATTCCGCGACCTCATCGACCACCTGCTCCGTCTCGATCAGCCCCGCCCAGCCGCGCTGCGCGCGGCTCTCAAACAGGATATGCCCATAGATTTGGACCAGATTCGGCTCGCCCCCGGTGAGGGCATAGATGCGCCGCATCGATTCCAAATCGTACGTGAGGTTGCCGCGTGCCGGCACCAGGAGCAGATCCTCCGTCTCTCCCAGAGACAGGCCGCTCAGCACCACTGACGGTATGGTGATATCGATGCTCTGGCACTCTTCGGGTCGCGCCTCGATCGCCAGGACGAGCACAACCGGACCGCCGCGAAGGACGCCATCCAGGGCAGCGATAGCCTCTGGCCAATGCGTGTCCCCGGCACATTCGTGCAGACCAAGACCGTCGATAGCCACATAGGCGGAACGCGCCTCCGGATCAGCCGCGATCGACTGTAGACACACGCTGAGATCGGCCAGTGCGTCGTCAGTCTCCTGCCCATCCCAGGTTAGAGCGCCGGTCACGGCCCGCGCGATTCGCTCGACTAACGTGCCCGGGCCGGCAGAGACCTGCCAGTCCAGGATAATCATGTCGGCGAGGGACCCGATGCGCACGCTCAGGTGGTTCAGAAGCGATGTCTTGCCGATGTGGGGTTTACCATAGAGCACCACAAGCCGCCGGTCTGTCTGCCAGACGTCCTGCAGTGAGACAAGCGCGCGCTCGCGGCCAAAAAACAGATCCTCACCGCCCAGCGGCCGGTCGATGATGTACGGATTACGCAAGAATGAACTCCCTAGGCCCCATAGAGTATGCGGCCGCAACCCTCACAGGTGGCCACTGCATCTTGACCACCCTCGGCGATGGTAATCTTGTGCCGCGGGACCGTAACATGACATATCTGGCAGACGCCGTCACGCATGGGTGCAAGCGGCCTACCCCCCTTGGTGCGGCGAAGCTCATCATAGAGCGCCATCTCCCGCACGGGCACAGTGGCGCGCAGCCGTTCGCGCTCAGACTG
The DNA here is from genome assembly GCA_964564195.1 of uncultured Anaerolineales bacterium. Classification (GTDB taxonomy): domain Bacteria; phylum Chloroflexota; class Anaerolineae; order UBA1429; family UBA1429; genus JAAYED01. Next base: position 3,422 of record CAZMAI010000191.1, read on the forward strand.
GAGTTGCTGCAAGCGGGCACGAAGCGTCGAATAGATCTCGCGCGCCTCGGCCGTGCCCTGCTCCCACGTCTCTTCAAACGCGGCGAGAGCGGCGGCGCCGTCCTGCACCTGCGCGTCCAGGTCTTCCGAGAGGGTCATCAACTCAAGTCCCTGATCCTCAAGGTGCGCCATCTGCGCCCGCAGTTGCTCGCTATCGCGGCGCAAGTTCTCCAACTCTCGCGGTGCAGTTATCTGGCCGCCGTACAGGTCCTTGTCCACCTGCGACACATGGGTCTGAAGGCTTTCCAGCTCCAATTCGACGTTGGCCAGGCGAGCACGCGCTTGTGCCGCCAACTGCACCAGGCCTTGTTGCCTCTCTCGACGCTCGGTGAGTTCGTGCGGGTTGGTCAGGCGCTCGCGCGCGTCCTGGTAGACGCGCCCCTTCTCATCCCATTCCTCGTCCACGGCGGCCAGGCGTATCAGGGCCTGGATGAGATCCATACCTGTCCTCCTGAGTCGGTTCCTTGCGAGGGTGCTGTTGCGTGAGTATATCACCGCGAACCCGGGGCTCCAAGCCTCGCCCGGGGCTCGCTGCACACTGCGTGGAAGCCTAGGGGCGGTCGATGGTGATAGAGCCCACAGGCAGCCGTCCATCCACCAGCGGCTGGCCACCGGTGTCGCTGGCTGTCCAGCGAACCAGTGTCACCGGATCGTAGAGGCCCACATAGAGCGTGTGCTCGCCACCCACTGCATTCGGCGGGACGCTGATCTGATAGTTATCGGTGATCACTTCACCGGCGCGCCAACTACTGGTGGGGCGTTGCCACTGTACCGGCACCGCATCGACCTGGGCGATGACGGCGCCCGCTGGATCGACCAGGTGCACAAAGACTTTGGCATCCGTCAGAGGCTCCAGGTCCGCGCGCCAGTAGAGCGTCAGCGCCAAAGCGTCGCCAGGAGACACGTGCACAGCGCTCAGATCATAGCCCAGCAGCACGACGCCCTCTCCAAAGCGGGCACCCGATTGGTGTTCCATCTCTGGCACGACATAGCTCCGCAGAGAGGTTGGCGCAAACACCTCACCCAGACTCAGACCGCCATCCAGACCCGGCACGCTGAGCGAGACATCATAGCGCCCGGCTGGCAGGTCAGGGAGTTGCAGCCGGTAGTAGGCACGGACCACCTCGCCGGCGACCCAGGCACGGGTGGCATGCTGCCCCGCCAGAGGTAGTGTCTCGCTGTGCACCGGCTGACCGTCCGCGTCAGAGAGCTGCACCATCACGAGATGATCCACTGCCGGGGCGCGCAGCGCCTGCCAGGTCACATCCAGTTCCAGCTCTGGCGAGACAAGCGACTGCCCATCAAGCGATCCGTGAGC
>CAZMAI010000192.1:0-4774 GCA_964564195.1 uncultured Anaerolineales bacterium
GGTCGCCATAGCCCTGGTCGTCGGTGAGGAACACGATCACGTTGGGGCGGCGGTCCGGCATTGGGGGCCTCCTTGTCTCTGCGTGGCCTTACTGTACCGCGGTAGTCCCCTGCTTGCCAGCGGAACTCCATCTTGCGGGCGCTGGTTGCCTATTGCATCGGAAACACCCCGGGCCAAACAAAAGCCGCGGGCTACACGCGCGCGATCCAGGTGGGGCGCGGCTCTCCAGAGCCGCGAGTCCTCGTAGAGCCGCAGCACCGTCTGCGCCCTGGAGTTGGGATGCAGGCGATAAGCCCGCCTTCCGGCCGTGGGGAGCACCACCGCGTGCGCAAGTTGGTTGGGCCACACTCCCTGCTCCATCGGACGTAGTATGCGCTATAATAGTGGATAGAGATAGGCCACCGGCCTCGCTCTCTCATCGTTGCCAGCCGTGTCTGGCCCTCCGGTTCGTCGCTGTGTGCTGCTTTGTTTGGGCCACACCGTCGTAGGGTGAGAGAGGAGCGCACTATGGCCATCCACTTTTCCCGACGTCTTGTTCCATCGCTTGTCTCCCTTTCCTTGATCATCTCGCTCTTGCTCCCCTGGCCGTTGCAGGCGGCTGCCCGGCCGCAGAATGAGCCACCGCGGGCAGTCCTGACCCAGAGCACCTCGGACCTGCCGCCCTATGAAGAGCCGTTGGCGCCTGATCCGTTGCCGGAGCCCCTGTCCGCGCCTGCCGTAGACGCGCCGGACCGGGAGGGCATCAGTACCGAGGCGCTGCCCGAGGACAGCGCGGAGCCTCGGGCGCCGGTTCCAGCGCCGATGAAGCATGGCTTTTTGTACTTTAGCCAGGACAGCAATACCAACGGGCTGTACCTCGTCGACACGGTCACGGGAGCCGCTACGCTGGTGGGCCAGTCCGGGGTCACCGCCAGCACAGTGGGGCTGGCGGCCGGCCCCACAGACGGCACACTCTACGGATCCAAGTGGGCGGGGCTGCTCACCATCGCCAGGGATGGCAGCGGGGCAACGCTGACTGGGTCGGTGGGCATGGAGGGGATGGCCTACCTGCGCGGCACCCTCTATGCATCTATCAACTTTGAGTTCTTTACGGTGGACACGACGACGGGCACCAGATACGCCACGCTGGCCGCGCCTCCCTTTGATGCTGAGGGTCTGGCCGCCGATCCGGAGCGCAATCGTGTCTATGGCATCGGGCAAGACTCTGACCTGCTCTACTACTATGATGTCCCCAGCAACGCATGGTATGTGGTGGGCAGCACCGGCGTGCCCTCGGTCCCCGGCTGGGATGGCGGCGCGCTGGCCTATGATCCTGTAAGCCGGGAGCTTTATGCCGCGAGCTCGGTCATGGGCGGCAATCTCTATCGCATCAACCCGACCACGGCTGCGCGCACACTGGTCGGCAACATGGGAATCGGCACAGCCGGCGGCGGGCTGGCCTACGTGACCGCGGGTCAGGCCTATGTGGCCGCGACCTGGGCCGATGACGCGGTGCACATTCTCGATCCGGGAATGCGCGACCTGGGCAAGTTCAATGCGCGCGTCGCCGATCCCAATGCCGTCGTCACCGATGGCGAACTCGTGTACACCGGGCACTATACGACTCGCGAGGTCATCGCCACCGATTTCACCGGTTCCGAGCTGTTCCGCTGGCCGGTGGATCTGCCCGGGCTGGCCGGTATGGCGCTGGTCGACGGAACGCTGGCGGTCCTATTCCAGGCGACGCCCTATCAGGTGGGCATCTACCAGCCGCGAACAGGGGCGCTGCTGCGCAGCTATGCCGCGCTGCCTAGCGTGGAGGCACTGGCCTATGACGGCACGCTGCTCTGGCAGCTGGGTGATCTGCTGTATGGCACCGATCCCCTGGACGGGCACGTGGTCCGCACGCTGCCCAACGCCGCCTCCGGCTGCAGTTTTGGCGGTACGGGGCTGGCGGCCGCGCCGCCGGGCCGCCTGACGCTCTCCTGTAGCAACGGCAACTGGTACCAGATCAGCGCCGATACCGGAGTTGTGCTCGCGAGCGGGGATAATGACCTCAGCATCTACGGCCTGGATGCGATCCCGCCGGCCTATTTCGCGGCGCACTGGGCCGGTGATGAGGTTACAGGCCTGGACCGCTACATGCAGCCGCTGTGGCGTATGAGTGCCGGCGCGACAGAGCCGAACGGTGCTGCCAGCGACGGGCGGCTGGTCTATACTGGCCATCATGAGTCTGAGCATATCATTGGACACGATCTGGCCGGCACGGAGCGCGTGCGCTGGAGCGCTGCTCTTGACGGTCTGCAGGGCATGGATATGGTCTATGGTGCGCTCGCGATCTATCGCTCGCTGAGTGAGCCGGTCATCCAGTTCCGCCGGGCGGACACAGGTGCACTGCTGCGTACTGTCCCGGGCCAGCTCAGCGTCGAGGGGCTGGCCTTTGATGGTGAGTTGCTCTGGCAACTGGGCAATGCCAACGTGTACGGCTCGCGTCCGAGCGATGGTGCGGTGGTGCGCACCGTGCCGAATCCTGCCGCCGCGTGTTTGTTTGGCGGCACCGCGCTCACGAGCGGGCCACCCGGGCAGTTAATCGCTGGGTGCAGCGATGGGCGCTGGTTCCGCTTCTCCTCGGTGAATGGCACCGTGCTGGCCACGGGCCACCTGTGGCCCGGGATGTATGGCCTGGCGACGCTGCGGCAGCCGCCCGGACCGGTCTATCTGCCGCTGGTGATGCGGTAGAGGGCGCTGGCAGAGCGCAGAGGGCAGACGATAGACCATAGACGATGGACCATAGACGATGGGCGGTCGAGTGCCGCCCATCGTAGGGGCGCAGCACCGTCTGCGCCCGGATTGGCTTCGCACGTGGCGTCCGCTGCGCGGCTGCCTGCTGGCAGGATGCCGCCGGCCCAGCCGGACGCGGGCACCCACGAGGGGTGCCCCTACGACAGACCGTCTTTTCGGCAGGCCGCCTGACGCGGAGTGCAACTCCGCGCCCCAGCGGAGCCGCGCCGCAGTGGAGGCGCGCCCCGGCCTCTGTCCTAGCTGCTGGCGCCCTCCGCCGCTGTCGGTCCTGGCACCGGCACGCTCGCCCCGTGCAGCACCTCCGCCCGGGCGAACTGGCTCATGTACAGGCGGTGGTAGAACCCGCCCGCGGCCAGCAGGCTATCGTGCGTGCCGCGCTCGATGATGCGCCCGTCGTCGATCACCAGCAACTGGTCGGCGTTGCGGATGGTGCTCAGCCGGTGGGCGATCACAAAGCTCGTGCGGCCCTTCATCAGCGTCAGCAGCGCCTGCTGGATGTGGACCTCGGTGCGCGTGTCCACGCTGGAGGTGGCCTCGTCCAGGATCAGGATGCGCGGGTCGGCCAGGATGGCGCGGGCAATGGCCAGCAACTGGCGCTGTCCCTGGCTCAGCGTGCCTGCCCGCTCCGAGAGATGCGTCTGGTAGCCGTCGGGAAGGCGCTGGATGAACTGGTCGGCATTGGCCAGGCGCGCCGCGGCCATGCATTCTTCATCGGTAGCCTCCAACCGCCCGTAACGAATGTTCTCCATTACCGTGTCGGCAAAGAGGAAGGTCTCCTGCAGCACGATCCCCAGCTGGCGCCGCAGGCTGTCCTGGGTCACGTCGCGGATGTCGTGACCGTCGATGCGGATCGCGCCGCTGTCCACATCGTAAAAGCGCGACAACAGGTTCACGACAGTGGTCTTGCCGGCGCCGGTTGGCCCCACCAGCGCGACTACCTGTCCGGGTTGTGCCTCAAGGATGATGTTCTGAAGTACCGGCACGCCAGGAACATAGCCAAAGTCGACGTGCTCAAAGGTCACATGGCCCTGGATCTGGTCGAGGGCGACCGCATCGGGCCGGTCGGCGACTTCGGGCACCTGATCCAGCATGTCAAAGACGCGCTCGGCGCCCGCCAGCGCCGCCTGGATCGAGTTGTACAGGTCGGCGATGGTGAGCAGCGGCTCGAAAAAGCGCCGTGCATACAGGACAAAGGTGGCGATCACGCCGACGCTGACCATACCCTGCAGCGCCAGCCAGCCGCCGAGGCCGGCGATGACCACCAGGTCGAGGTTGCTAAAGACCATCAGCATCGGGCGCAGGAGCGTCATCAGGAGTTGGGCGCGGATGGTGGTATCGCGCACGGCGACGTTGGCGCGGTCGAACTCGGCCTGCAGCGTGGGTTCCCGCCGGAAGGCCTGCACCACGCGCACGCCGGTGATCGTCTCCTCAGTCAGGGCGTTGAGGCGCCCCAGGTTAGCTTGCACCTCGCGAAAGCCGCGGCGCGTGCCCCGGCCCATGCGCACGGTGAAAAAGAGCATCAGCGGCATGACGGCGATGGTGGCCAGTGCCAGCCAGACATTGAGCAGCAGCATGACCACGACCATCCCCACCAGGGTGAGCGCGCTGGCGATGAGCTGGATGACGCCTTGCGAGAGCACCCGGTTCACCGCGTCGATGTCGTTGGTGAGCCTGCTCATCAGCTCGCCGGTGCTGCGCTGGTCGAAAAAGCGCAGCGAGAGCTCCTCCAGGTGGCCAAACAGGTCGCGGCGCAGGGCCTGCAGGATGCGCTGGGTGACACTGACGACGTAATAGCTCTGGCCGTACTCCGCCAGCCAGTAGAGGGTGTAGGTGCCGAACAGCAGGCCGGTGATCCGCCAGAGACCCGGCAGATCGCTCTTGGCGATGTAGCGGTCGATGGCGACGCCGACGAGATAGGGGCCCAGCAGCGCGAGGGCGGTGCTGGCCAGCACGAGCCCGATCACCAGCGCGATCGCGCCGCGGTGCGGCCGCA
>CAZMAI010000193.1:0-2131 GCA_964564195.1 uncultured Anaerolineales bacterium
CTTCACAGCCGCCTACCCGGTGAGCGAGGCGGGCAACTTTGAGGGGCGCAACATCCTGACCTACACCGGAACCGACGAGGAGCGAGCCGCTCTGGCGCCGCTGCGGGCGCGCCTGCTGGCCGACCGCGCCGCGCGCGTCCAACCCGCACGTGACGACAAAATTCTCGCCGCCTGGAACGGCCTGGCGCTCTCCGTGCTGGCCGAGGCAGGCACCGCTCTGGGCCGTCCCGACTATGTCACAGCAGCAGAGGCGCTGGGCGCCTTTCTGCTGGAGCAGATGGCGGTGGCGGATGGGCGCCTGCGCCGCGTCTGGCACGCGGGCGAGGCGCGGCTGGACGGCTATCTCGAGGATCAGGCGGCCGCCATACAGGGGCTGCTGTCACTGTACCAGGTCGCCTTTGACCCCCGATGGGTCGCGGCCGCCCGGGGATTGATGGAACTTGCGCTGGAGCACTACTGGGACGAGGGCTGGTACGACACCGCCGACGACCATGAAACCCTGATCGTGCGGCCCACCGAACACCAGGACAACGCCACCCCCTCCGGGGCCGCATTGGCCACGCTGGGGCTGCTGCAGCTCGCTCGCTATTACGAGGACGACCGCTACGCCCGCCTGGCGGAAGGCGCCCTGGCGCCGATGCGTGCCGTGGCCAGCCGCTACCCCGCTGGCTTTGGCCAATGGCTGACCGCGCTGGATTACGCCCAGCGCCCGCAGGTGGATGTCGCCATCATCGGTGCGCGTGATGCTGCAAACACCCTCGCGCTATTGAACGCGTTGAACGGCTACGCACCGGGGCGTCTGCTGGCCGCCGGTGAGGGCGCTGTGCCGCCGGTGCTGGCGGAGCGCGAGCAGATTGACGGCCGCGCCACGGCCTATGTATGCACCGGGCAGCATTGCCTGCCCCCCATCACAGATGCGGATGAACTGGCCCGCGCATTGGCGCCGGCCGCAAGAGAGCAATAGTTTGTCACGGAGGTAAACATGTCACTGCAAGGAAAAAAGGTTGTTGTTTTGGCTGAGAACGACTATGAGGATCCAGAGCTCTGGTATCCCTACTACCGGCTGCTGGAGGCCGGGGCGGAGGTCACCATCGTGGGACCGCACGCCGAGACCTACACCAGCAAGCACGGCTATCCCGCGCAGGCCACCCTGGCCGCCGAGGAGGCCCGCGCCACAGACTATGACGGGATCGTCATCCCGGGAGGGTACGCACCGGACAAGATGCGCCGCTACCCCGCTCTGCTCAAGCTGGTGCGCGAGATCCACGAGCGCGGCGGCGTAGTGGCCTTTATCTGCCACGCGGGCTGGGTGCCCGTCTCGGCCGGCATCCTCAAGGGCAAGCGCGTCACCGGTGTGGGCGCCATCAAGGATGACCTGGTGAACGCCGGGGCTACCTTTGTGGACGAGGCCGTGGTGGTGGATGGCAAAATGGTGTCCTCGCGGACGCCCGCGGACCTGCCGGCCTTTATGCCGGCCATCATCAAGGCGCTGGGCGGCTGAGAACCCAAGCCACGGCGAGGGGGGCATTGTGGGCGCACATTGACCGGCTGCCGCTCGCCGTGGTACACTGATCGTGTGTGGGCTGCGCCTGCGAACCGGTCGCGGGCGTCAGCAAAAGTATATTCCGGTTATCGTTATGGAGGGTTGTACAATGGCATCACTGGGTCAGTTCGTTCAGCAGGCAGATTGGAAGTCCGAGAAGCATGTCCCGGTTATCGAGTGCGCCGACAGCGTCAAGGCAGGCGAGGCCTTTGAGGTCAAGGTCAGCGTGGGCAAAGAGATCGCCCACCCCAACACCACCGAGCATCACATCGCCTGGATCAACCTGTTCTTCAAGCCCGCCGATGACAAGTTCATCTACATGGTCGGCCGCTACGAGTTCGCTGCCCACGGGCAGTCCGCTGCGGGCGCCAACCAGGGCCCCGTCTACACCGAGCCCGCCGCAAGCGCCTCGCTCAAGGTAGATCAGCCCGGCACGCTGGTCGCCGTGGCCTACTGCAACATCCACGGCCTGTGGGAGAGCAGCAAGGAATTGACGATCGCATAGCGATCGTACATCGCCTGGCGATGGTCGATCGCGCAATCGCTGATCAGGCCCGATCGAGCCTGTTAGCAATCCAAGATGCCGCC
>CAZMAI010000193.1:2231-4770 GCA_964564195.1 uncultured Anaerolineales bacterium
TCGCGCAATCGCTGATCAGGCCCGATCGAGCCTGTTAGCAATCCAAGATGCCGCCCCGTATGGGGCGGCATCTCTCTTCGATTCCTGAACTCGGGGCGCTCGTCAACGCAGCGCCAGCATCTCGGGCCAGCACGCCTCTAGCGGCGCGCGGTGCGTCCTCCCAGACTCAACAGGGCCAGACAGAGCAGCAGTGCCAGGGCGATCACTCCGGTGTGCATCGTGTCTCTCCTTCGCAAATGCCAACCCGCACAGCGAAAGCGAGATACGGCCCAGCGGGGCTAACACTGCGAATCTCCCAGAGATCGGCCGGCGTGCTCGGTCAGCGGGCGCACCAGGCTGAGCAGCTCGGTCGGGATGATAAACTTGGTCGCGGCGCCCTCGCCCATGGCCCGGAGCGCGTCCATGTACTGCAGGGTCAACGTCTTGCTGTCCACGCCCTGCGCCACCTTGTAGACCTCGTTCAGTCCCAGAGCCTGCCCCTCTGCGCGCAGGATGGCCGACTGACGGTCGGCTTCCGCCCGCAAAATCGTGGCCTGGCGCTCGCCCTCGGCCCGCAGGATGATCGCCTCCCGCTCGCCCTCGGCGGTGCGGATGGCGGCCTCACGGTGCCCCTCGGCCGTCGTCACGGTGGCGCGCCGGTCGCGCTCGGCGGCCATCTGGCGTGTCATGGCCTGCTCGATCGCCGGTGGCGGTACCACCTCGCGGATCTCCACAGCGGTGACGCGGATGCCCCACCGGTCGGTGACCTCATCGAGTTTCTGATGGAGCACGGCGTTGATCTCGTCACGCTTGCTGAGGGTATCGTCCAGGTTCATCGCGCCCACCACCGCACGCAGCGTGGTGATGGCCAGGCCGCGGGCCGCACCCGTAAAGTTCTCCACCTCCAGCACGCTGCGCACCGGATCGATCACCTTGTCATACACGAGAAAGTCGATCGAGACAGACGCGTTGTCGGCTGTGATGCAGGTCTGCGGCGGGACATCAAAGAATGCCTCACGCAGATCGGTCATCACCCCGCGATCGACATAGGGGATCAGCAGAATGAGCCCGGGCCCGCGCGCTCCCAGGCAACGCCCCAACCGGAACACCACCAGCCGCCTGTACTCGGGCACGATGCGCACGGCCATCGCCAGAACAATGAACCCCAGAACAATGAGAATAGCGGTAACGATCCAGGTACCCATGGCCTAACCTCCCTGTTCAGCTCGATGTGCGGGCCTCACCTGGAGGCGCACGCCACTCACACCAATGACCACGACCTCGTCCCCTGCCTGCACCTCCTCATCCGACGACGACACAGCGCTCCAGTTCTCCAGATCGACCCTCACCTCACCCTCGGGCACCAAAGCCGTGAGCGCAACCCCTGTCAACCCGATCAGGCGCTCGGCCCCCGATTGCGGCGGCAACTTGCTGGCCTTGACCAGGGCGCGCAGCACCACCAGCGCAAAACCGGCCAGGGCCAGCGCCATGATGGCGACCAGCCACAGGCTGACCCGGAGATCGGGCGCGGCTGCGGAGGTCGGCCGGAAGGGCGCGTAGAGGATCAGCGAGCCGAGCACAAAAGGCACCAGCGCCACCGCCGTGATCACGACATCGGCGTCGGTCAGCAGCGCCACGGCCAGCATCACCAGAGACACCAGCAGCAGGGCCACCCCCGCCCAATTGAGCGGCAGGCTGCCCAGCGCCATAAAGGCCAGGATGTAGGACACCGCGGCGCTCACGCCGCCCACCCCCAGCCCAGGCTCGGCCAACTCGGCCAGCAACAGAAAGGTGCCCAGCGTCAGCAGCAGGTAGGCGATGTCCGGGTGTGTGATGGCGTGGATCAGGCGCTCGTTCCAGCGCATGGGCATCACGTGGCGCTCGGCCCCGGCCGTGTTCAACGTCCACGTCGTGCCGGCCCCCGTGACCTCACGCCCATCGATCTGCGCCAGCAGATCGTCCAGGCTGACAGCGGTGAGATCGACCACGTTCTGCGCGACAGCATCGGCCGCCACCAGGGACACACTCTCGCTCACAGCCCGCGCGGGCCACTCGGCATTACGATCGCGCACGCTGGCGATGCTTTGGGCCAGCGCCGCCGCATCGCTGGTCATCTTGGCGCTCATGGTCTCATCCAGTTCGGCACCCAGCGCAACGGGGTGGGCGGCGCCGATGTGGGTCCCTGGCGCCATGGCAGCGATGTGCCCCGCCAAAGTGATGAACATGCCGGCCGAAGTAGCCCGCGCGCCATCGGGCGCCACATAGACGATCACCGGAAGCGGGGCGTCCAGCATGGACCGCACCATGTCGCGCATCGCCGATTCCAGCCCGCCCGGTGTATCCAGCACCAGCACCACGGCGCCCGCCCGTTCCGCAACCGCGGACGCGAGCACACGCTCCAGATAGCGCGCCGTCATGGGGTTGATCACCCCCTCGACCTCGGCCACCACCACGCGCCCGGCCGCGTCGCCGGACTGAGCCAGAGCAGTCAAGCCGGTGGCCAGCAACAACAAGGCCAGCGTGAGTAGAATCGTGCGGCGCATGGGGTATTCTCCTTCAC
>CAZMAI010000194.1:0-4764 GCA_964564195.1 uncultured Anaerolineales bacterium
TATACTGGCGGCAGCCTGCGTCGCTGCTGGAGAGGAGCGCGGTGACCTGAGGGCGCAGAATCACATGGCAGTCAGGAACAACGGAGAGGATCCACGCAATGTCAGCCACGGTCACTGGCTGTCTATCCAGGGCATAATCGGGCCGGAGCACGACGCATCCGGGATGCAGCATCGAAATGACCCGCCGGTCCAGGGCACTCAGGACACAGGCGTTGCCCAGGTGCACCCCGGTGATGCGCCGGCTCCTGGGTGCGGCCTCCCAATCGATCAGCGGCCAGGGATCGATCGCCCCGTACTTGAAAGGCGAGCCAGCATTACGCCGGACCTCGACATGCAGGTGCGGTCCCGTGCTGTTGCCCGTATTCCCGCTATAGCCGATGATCGCGCCCCGTTTGACCGGTTGCCCCTCACCCACAATGATCGTATCCAGGTGGGCGCTGTACACTTTGACCTCTGGCGTCTCTATGCGCACATAGCGTCCAAAGCCAGTGGCGTCGAATCGGCCATAGGCCATTCCATCGACTGTAGCATAGACCGGCGTGCCTACGTACGCGCTCAGGTCCAGGCCGTAGTGCACCGTGGGCGAGAATAGTTGTGTGATCCGAACATAGCTCGAGAGCGGGCGAGAGAGTCTCATGGACCTGCCTCTACATATCGCGTTTGGCGGTCAAGCTGGATCTCTGTCTGCAGAGCCGCCGCGTTGTGCTAGAGCCTGTTACACTGGGCAGCATAGCACCAAGCCGGCCTTCTGACCAGGGGGTTTGGCGTGAGTATTTCACAAAAGTGAAAAGCCCCCTGTTTACAGGAGGCTTTCATGGGCGCGAGAGGACTCGAACCTCTGACCTCACGGATGTGAACCGTGCGCTCTAACCATCTGAGCCACGCACCCACTACAACGCCAGTATAGCATAGAGTCATCTGGATGCAAGTCTGGGCCCGTCTCGTTCCGCTGCAGAGGCTGGTCTGCGCCAGCGCTGCCTGGCACTGGAAATACTCGCCGCTTTTCACTAAGATGGCTATGTTGAACTGACATGAGGAGGTTACGAGCAATGGACAAATATCTGTTTCGCCAGCCGTCCTTTGTGACCTATGGCGCGGGAGTGGCCGCACTGGCCGGCGAGGAGGCCCAGAGTCTGGGGCTGACCCGTGTGGTGTTGGTGACCGATCGGGGTGTGCGTGGCGCCGGGCTTGTGGATGGGGTGCTCGCATCCCTGGCCAGCGCCGGCATCTCGGCCGAGATCTATGACGGGGTGGGCACCAATCCAGAGACTACCATGGTTGAGGATGCCCTGGCACTGCTCAAGGCATCTGCCGCGGATGGCGTTGTCGCCGTCGGTGGCGGCAGCCCCATGGATACGGCCAAGGGCGTCGCGTTCCTGGCCACCAATGGCGGCCGGCTCCAAGACTATATGGGCAGGAACCCCCCTGTGGCTCCTTTGCCCAGCATCTGTATCCCTACTACCGCTGGGACCTCCAGCGAGGTCACAAACAATATCGTGTTCACCGACCCGAATAGCCGCTTCAAGTTTGGGCTCTCGGGCCCCAATTGCGCTGCAACGCGCGCTCTGGTGGACCCGGAGATGACCCTGACCCTCCCCAAGGGGATGACGGCGGCGACCGGAATGGATGCCCTCACGCACGCGATAGAGTCAGTCACCAGCAAGGGGGCCTACGACCTCTCCCGCTCACTGGCGCTGGACGCGGTGCGCCTCATCGGCGAATGGCTTCCAGTGGCCGTAGAGGATGGCAGCAATGGAACGGCGCGCGAGAGGATGATGATGGCTTGTCTGGAGGGTGGCATCGGCTTTAACCAGTCGGGCCTGACCATCGTCCACTCCATGTCGCATCCCGTCAGCGGCTGGTGCGGCACGGCACACGGCGTCGCCAACGCCATCCTGCTGCCCCATGTGATGGCCTTTAACGCGGCGTATGATGTCGAAGGCTTTGCGCGCGTGGCCGAGGCGCTGGGCGTCGACACGCGAGGCATGACACGACTGGCTGCCGCCGAGGCATCGGTGGAGCGGGTGCGTGAACTCAATCGGATTGTTGGCATCCCAGACGGCCTGGCGTCCTGCGGCGTCACCGAGGCGGATTTCCCCAATCTCATCGCCGACACGATGAAATCGGCCGGGATTGGCAGGAACCCGCGGCCCACGACCGCCGATGATGTGGAGGCCATCTACCGTCAGGCGATGTAGCGCGCGCTTTCGCGGTTCTGGTGGTCGCCCGCCACAGGGCGGCCACTCTTCTCGCATCCGTGGAGCGGCCAGCATCCACGCGCCGGCAACGCTCATGATCGTGGCGTTCTCTTTGCTTCCACTCTTGCTGGACCTATGCAAAGACGCCCTATCCTCGTATTTGGCGGGGTAGATCGCTGGCATATCCTATTCAGCAGGCCAACCCTGCGGTTAGGCCTTTCAGGCGGCGAATGCGTTTCCCGGAGGTCGTTTTGGCTCTCGCTGTTCGGACATTGCGAAATACCTTCAAGGCCCTTGAAAACCGCCACTACCGCTGGCTGTGGATTGGCAGGCTGGCGACCTCTGGTACGTTCCAGATGGGCAATGTGGTTCAGGGCTGGCTGGTCTACAATCTCACCGGGTCGGCCTTTGCGCTGGGCTGGGTCGGCGCCGGTTGGAGTGTGGCCACGCTGACACTCGGCCTCTATGGTGGGACGATCACCGACCGGGTGGACAAGCGCGCCCTGATCTTTTGGACGCGCGTGGGGATGATGGTGAGCACCCTCACCATCGGTGTGCTGGTAGCGACCGGCCTGATCCAGGTGTGGCACCTTGCGCTCGCCAACTTTCTCAATGGCGCCTTGTCGGCGTTTCTGATGCCTGCTCAGCAATCCATGGTCTCTGAGCTTGTGGAATCTGACGCGCTGATGAATGCCATGTCGCTCGATGCCCTGGGAATGGGACTGATGGGGATCTTTGGCGCGTCTCTAGCCGGGTTGGCCATTGAGGCCATCGGCCCCGAAGCCGTGTACTTTTTCATGGCCGGGCTGTATGCAATGTCTCTGTTCGCCATCACGCGCGTTCCCGATGTGCCCTCGCGGTCCACCGAGCGGCGTTCGGTGCGGGCCGATATCACCAGCGCCTTTAGCTACCTGCGCGGTGAGCCCTTGCTGCTGCTGGTGCTGATCCTGGGCGTGGCGCGCGTGTTCTTTGTGATGCCATACATGTCTTTGCTGCCCGCTCTTGCCCGTGACAACCTGGGGCTCGACGCCTCTGGTCTGGGTTTTCTGCAGTCCATTCTTGGTTTTGGGGGTATGCTGGCGAGCTTGATTGCCGGTAACCTCGGTGACATGCGCGGCAAGGGACGCTTGCTGGCCAGATCGAGTGCCATTCTGGGACTATGCCTGATTGCGCTGGCGACCATCCGTTGGTTGCCAGCTGTCTACCTATCGCTCTTGCTGATCGGCGGCCTGGGCAATCTGTACATGGTGCTCAGCAGCACTCTGATTCTGAGCTACTGCGATCCGGCCTACCGCGGTCGCATCGTCAGCATCTCGATGATGGAGTTCGGTCTGATGCCCCTGGGCACCCTTCCTTCTGGGGCCATCGCCGATCGCGTCGGCGTGCCCTGGGTCATCGGCGTACAGGGCGCAATTGTCACCCTCATCTTTGGCCTGGTCGCCTGGCGCAAGCGGGAGCTCGCCGATATGAATTAGCGGAGGATGTGGCCAGACCGGGAGCGTGTCCCGGGGCTGTACAGGGCGCTCCCTTTAGCGCTTATGCCTCCTGATCGGGTGAGAGTCGTTAGCATCGATTACGCAATCCTCGTCCCGGTTTCTGCTCGGTAACCTTTTGCCACCACGTTCGTTTTACTGTGTGAGGTTAGGGCCAGCATGAACAGGCTCAGATGACGGCGACGGCTATCACTGACCCGGATGATCTCCTGGAGCGACTTTACCTTGAGTACCATCGGCCAATCGTCAACTACCTGTACCGGATGGTGGGTGACAGCGGGCAGGCTGAGGAGCTCGCTCAGGATGTCTTCGTGCGTGCCTACGGCGGGCTGTCCCGGCTCGAGGAGGGCTCGAATTATCGGGCGTGGCTATACCGCATCGCGACGAATCTGGCCTATGACACACTCAGGCGCCGACGACTCGTCAGCTGGTTCTCGCTTCGAGAGACCGATGCGGATGAGCAAGCCGCGCAGGGACCGGACAGGCTGGCTGAACAACAGGCCATCCAGCAGGCCTTGATGCGTGTTCCTGACACGTACCGATCGATACTCGTGCTGTTCAGCGTCCAGGGGTATGCAGTCAAGGAGATCGCAGAGTCGTTGGGTATCAGTGAGGGGGCCGTCAAGACGCGGCTCTCCAGGGCAAGAGAGATGTTTCGCAAGGCGTTTGATGATGACAAGTAGAGTTAGCGATCGAGAGTACTCCGAGAATCTGGCTATCTGGCGCGAACTGGATCCAATCCAGCGTGCCGAACTCTCCGAGCACCTGGCGCAATGCCCTTCCTGCGCAGAGCGGCTCGCCCGATATGAGAAGCAGGATCAACTCCTGGCTGCGTTGCCCCAGATGCTGTCACGCACCTCGTTCTCCGAGGTGCAGCAGCGTCTGGCTCTTCGCCGGACGCCGCTGCCGGCTCAGCGAGTCTGGGCGCTTGCGATGCTGGTGGTGCTCTTTCTGGGGCTGGGCGGCGGTGCCGTCGCGGCCTCTGGCGGCGCCCTGCCCGGCGACCTGCTGTATCCCATCAAGCTTCGGGTCGAGGAGACGCAACGGATCCTCACGAACGATACAGAGGCACT
>CAZMAI010000195.1:0-4742 GCA_964564195.1 uncultured Anaerolineales bacterium
TCCTGCCCCGCCAGCCCAATCTGCCAGACAGGCTGACTTCGGGGCGAGACACAGTAGCCGTGCGCCTGCCCAATCACCCCGTTGCCAGGGCACTGATCGCCGCCGCGGGCGGTGCCCTGGCTGTAACCAGCGCGAACGTGTCGGGAAGGCCGGCTGCCACGACGGCACAGAACGCATTGGCGGATCTGGCAGGCCGCGTGGAAATGGTGCTGGACGGGGGCGGGTGCCCTCAGGGTGTGGCGTCATCGATCGTGGATCTGAGCGTGTCGCCGCCGCGGCTGCTGCGGCACGGGGCGCTGGATGTGGCGGCCCTGCGTGAAGTACTTCCCAATCTGGTGCCCCTATGAGGGACTCCGGCTGTCTCGATGCGCCCCGATGTGTTGGACTTGCATGGAGAACGCCTTGACTCTGGAGCGTTGGTCACGTATAAACGCTTAGAAACATCATTGAGATGTGGGAGGGCGGCCAGATGAGACAGACACACACGCACTTTGGGGGCCACTCCGTCGCACGTATGGCGAGATACGTCGCAGTGCTGGCCTTTTCTGCCCTGATCTCTGCCACATCGCTGTTGGTTGGATGTAGCACCACGCCTGCCCAGGCCACTCCGGAACCCACTGGCACCCAACCGCGTGCCACGGCTGTAGTCGCAAAAGTCCAAGCAACCGCGACGACAGAGCCCACCGCCACGAACACGCCTAAGGCAACGAGCACGCCCATGCCCACAAACACCGCTACGGCCAAGGCCACAGCTACGCCCAGCCTGTCCCCGACGCCGAGGAACACAGCCACGCCACAGGACACAGCCACGCCACAGGACACGGCCACCCCTAGGGCGACATTCACGCCGCGACCGCCCACGAACACGCCTGATCCGGCGGCTGGCATGTACAACGTTGTTGTGGCAGTCCTGGGCTCGTCCAACAGAGACGTAACCCGACTCTCTCCAGTCATCGCTGACGCTAGCCACATTGAGGTCCGATTTTCGCTAAACGAAGAGTCGCGGGCATCTCTGGTCAAGTCGGTCGGCCTGAGGGATATATCCAAGATCGTCGGTGCGCTGCACAATGCAGGCTACACCGACCGGACATTCGACATCTACGCCACCTACCTCATCGACGGAGCCGAGACGGACGCGATGCGCGTGTCGATCTCACCGGCGACGATGGCCCCGCTCAACTGGCAGTACTGGGACACCTACGACGTCACCAAGATCGCGGACGTGTACTGGGAGAATCCGAAGTTGCTGAACTACCCGTTGCCCTCGCCCTGACACTTGGGAGTGATACATCATGGCACGACGCAGATCGAACACCGGAATCCCCGGCCTGTCGTTCTCCTGGAAGCGGGCGACGGGGCTCACCCGCCTGCAGCGCAAGGTATCCAGGTACACCGGCGTCCCACTATCCCGCTCCGGACGCCAGCGTAAGTATGGGCGGATGGCGAGTGGCGGGTGCTGTCTCGTCTATGCTCTGGTGCCAGTCTTGACGGCCATCCTCGTCGCCATCTATTTCTCGTAGCCAGTCGTCAACAGGCACCGTCGCCCCCGTGGGGCAGCATAGCGGGGCCAGCACATCGACAATGCCGGGCCACCACCAGCAGCCGCGTCTGCGCGTGGAGCTTGGAATACACAGCTGGTCCGTTTGACGTACCGGGCCGTGTATGGTTTAATTATGTCAAGCCCCCGTCGCGCGATGGCTGACAGCACCTTGACAGCACTGAGGGCAGATAGGCCGAGGGGCACCCCCCTACTGGTAGAAGCATGCCCCACCCGAAACATCACCGGGAGTACCCCCTAGGCGACTTGGAAGCCTGCCACCAGCTCCGGAGGCTGGTTGGGCGATAGACAGGCCTTAGCAAACACGTCGGCAGCGCTCTACACATTCAGAAAGCGGAATTATCTACTCGTCCCATAATAAGACTTTTGCAGTTCGACGGTCAGACTACACGATGAACACGAAAGCTTCGTCCTAGGAACCGCATGACGGGAAAGTAGGAAGGGCGTGCCGAATATCCTAATCAGATTACTTGGTAGATCCATGAGGACATCCGCTCCGGCTCCGATTTCCAACGCACTCTCACCTGCGCCCATGGGCCAGAGCGATTCGCCCGAGGAGGTGCTGCTGGACGCCTCTTCAGGAGAAGTTCTGCACGTCCCCCCGCCCCCCAATCACGAAGCGACGAGCGGACGCAGGCCGCCCCAGTATTGGAAGGCCTATGACGCCGCCAAGGCTCTCTATCAGCGAGGCTCCTACAATAAGACCAAGGCTGAGTTGCTGGCGGCCCGCGGCTTTGGCGAGCTGCACCCAACGGCCAGGACTCTCCTCTTGCGAACGTACCGCAAGCTCGTTGCGGCTGAAACCACGGAGCAGCCATCGCCGGAAAGAGCGATCGCCGTGTACGACAGCATGTTTCGCGACTGCGCCGATGACATCACTAACACGGACAGACGCAACTACAACCGCTTGCTGGACCTTCTGTCCCCCTCTTCACAGTTGCGAAGACCCAGACTAGCGGTAGCTGGCAGGGCGCCTGTACCGAGCTTCCAAGTGCTCAGTTCACCAGTCTGGGAAGTTACGATGTTGGAGGAACACCCACCAGTAGGCAAAGACCTACGCGGCCGTGGGGGGTGGCGGTTTTCCGAAGTATGCCGTCAAGGCGAGGTGTACGCACGGCCTGTCTATAACACGGAGTCGTCCGAATGTACGCACACGGTGGTGATGTCAGTCGCCTCTGATCACTTGACCCCCACTGTATGGAGCATTGAGGGGCGCGTACGCCTGCTTGCCGCTGCCAGAGTGGCGGATGTGATCGCGACCGTGACCTTCTCCCTGGAGTTGTGCACTTGGACGACTGCTGGGAAACTGCTCGCAAAGCGTAGTCTTGCAGATCTGGCGTCCGGACCCTACGAACTTCGGTCGCTTGCTGTGTCTCCCGATGGCCAGCACGTTCTGGTGACGGCTACCGATCGCGTACGGTTATTCGACCGACGGCTCTCGGTGATGGCAAGGTGGCGCGTGCCGATGAATCCGGGATACACTAAAGTATCCTGCCCTTCCGACGCTGATCCGCTTCGCGACCAACTGCGCGAAGATCTGGCCACGCTCGGCCTGTCAGAATTCCCCTCTGGGGACGAGCTCAGACGTGCCTTCCGACAATCCGTGTTTCGCTATCACCCTGACAGAAATCCCGACGACCCAGTCGCCAACTTCCGCACCAGAATAGTGATAGAGGCATACGAGCGTTTGAGCGGGGAGGACGCCGCCGAAGCCTTTGCTGGGTTGCCGGACGCAGACGAGTACTATAGAGTGGTAAGTACGAGCAAGGTGGAGGTGCCCGGTTACGGACCCGTTGAGTTCTTTTTCGGCGTTAGCGGACGACCTCTAGACTGGGTATACGCAGCGGCCTATGCCGGCGATGGGAAGACGATCTACCTAGCCTCCTATGCTGGCAAAGTCTATTGCGTATCGGCCACCGGCCGTGTGCTAAGAACCTACGATCTTGGAGAGGGCCTGGCTATTCGCGCTGTGCACGAATCAGACCGCTGCGTGATAGTCCATACCTACGGACACATCCATGTCTTCGGTGACAAGTGCCTGCTGCAACTCATATCTTGCCCTTGGCGCTCAGATCTAGCCTGGGGCGATTGGGGCTTCTGCCTCTGGCACGGAAAATCGTTGCAGGGGTATACCGGGGAAGGACGTATCGGGTTCGAGATTCGGACCAAGGAATCAATAGCCAATGTGCTGTGGCATGACGATACACTGATCGTGGATACAGCCAACGCGCGCCTCCTTTTGTCAACCCGTCCTGGCAGCAGTCCGTCGCATCGTGATGCGTAGATATTGACGAGTCAACCACCATCGACGGGAGGAGAGACGACATTGTGCACTGCGCGCCGACGATGTTTCCAAGCCCCATCGTCGCCAGCGCGGCGGTACGAAGGAATACGCGCCGAACCGGTGGCACTCGGCAAAGGCTGCAATTGACTCTTGTCACGCCACAGTCGAGCGATGGCTGACAGCATCTTGACAGCACTGAGGGCCGACAGGCCGAGGGGCACCCCCCTAGTGGTAGAAGGATGCCCCACCCGAAACGCTACCGACAGTACCCCCTAGGCGACTCGAACGCCTGCCACCAGCTCCGGAGGCTGGTGCTCTATCCACTGAGCTAAGGGGGCACTGGCGCAAGTATAACATGCGTCAGCGATGCGGCAAAATCCCCCGCCGCCCGCTACAACCTCCGGTGAGGTTTCGGCAGAGCCAGCATGGCGCCATTGACGTTGCCCAGCACAGCCACCAGGGCCAGCAGCAGCAACATATAGTTGAAGGCGATCACGGCTCCAAAGACAAAGGCCCCCGCGGCCCCCAGGCTGGAAAGAAAAGCATGCCTGATCGGCACCTGATACGCCATGCGTGAGACAATTGCCCCGGCTACAAGTGTCGCTAAAAAGACACCCAGCAGAATCAGCGGCGGGCCGTACAGGGCATAGGTCTCCGCCGTCGTCTCGGACAGCGACCAGTAGGCGCCCAGGATCGTCGCGAACGCGGCGATGCCCACGTTAAAGGCGATGCCGCCCGCCAGCATCCACCAGTTGACGTCCTCAAAGCTCATCACGTGCTTGAGCAGCTGCTTCATCTTGCCTCCCTCCGAACCAGGGCCCGAGTCTCAGCAGACCGGCCATTGTAAAGAAAAAAAGCACCACGGGTGGTGGTGCCTTTTTGTGCGCCCGGGGCGGCTCG
>CAZMAI010000196.1:0-4716 GCA_964564195.1 uncultured Anaerolineales bacterium
GAAAAGAACATCCGCGCCCGCGACATCCTGTCGTCGAAAGCCTTTGAGAACGCCTTTATCACCGACATGGCCATGGGAGGCTCGACCAACTCGGTGCTACATCTGCTGGCCATCGCGCACGAGGCGGGCATCGACGTGCCGCTCCCGCAGCTGAACGAGTACTCTCAGCGCACGCCACACCTGGTCAAGCTGTCACCGGCCGGTCCGCATCACATCGAGGATCTGTACTATTCCGGGGGCATCAGCTCAGTGATGCGCGAACTACAGACGATGGGCAAGCTCAACGAGGACGTCATCACCGCCACGGGACTGACTCTGGCGGAGAATCTCGAGCCGGGGTCCCCCTGGGCGCCGGACTATGCCACGGTGGACCGCAATGTCCTGCGCAGCGGCGATGATCCCTATTCTGAGACTGGCGGCCTGACGATCCTCTTTGGCAACCTGGCCCCTGAGGGCGCCGTGGTCAAGAGCGCCGCGGTCGCCCCGCGCATGCGCCAGCACACGGGCCCCGCCCGGGTGTTTGACACAGAGGAAGCAGCGACGCAGGCAATCATGGCCAGTGACTTTGAGGAAGGGGATGTCATCGTCATCCGTTACGAAGGCCCCAAGGGTGGGCCCGGCATGCGCGAGATGCTCACGCCTACATCGATCCTTTCAGGCATGGGCCTGGATGATCGCGTGGCGCTGATCACCGACGGGCGCTTCTCCGGGGCATCCCGAGGGGCGGCCATCGGTCACGTTTCGCCCGAGGCTGCGGCGCGCGGGCCGATCGCGGCCATCCAGGACGGCGACATGATCACCATCGATATCCCAAACCGGAGGCTGGATCTGGGGATTTCTGGCGCCGAGATGGAGCGCCGGCTCGCCGCGATGCCCGCCTTTGATCCTCGCGTTACGTCTGGCTACCTGAGGCGCTATGCCAAGTTGGTGACCTCTGCCAGCACCGGCGCGATCCTGGACGAATCATGACGATCATCTACGCGCGACCAGCGATGCCCCCCTCGCCAAGGAGTATCTGATATGAGGATGAACGGAGCGCAGATCATCTGGGAGTGTCTCGTCCGCGAAGGCGTGGATACCGTCTTTGGCATCACCGGCGGCAAGGTCATCCCCCTCTATCATGAACTGCCCGCATATCCGATCCATCACATCACGATGCGCCACGAGCAAGCCGCGGCCCATGCGGCCGACGGCTACGCCCGTGCCACTGGCAAGGTCGGCGTCTGTGTGGCCACCTCTGGGCCTGGCGCCACGAACCTGGTAACCGGTATTGCCAATGCCCAGATGGACTCGTCGCCCATTGTCGCCATCACCGGTCAGGTATCGTCCTCCGACCTGGGAACCGACAGTTTTCAGGAGGTCGACATCACGGGCATCACCATGCCGGTGACCAAGCACAACTATCTGATCACCAACGTGACCGAACTGGCGCAGGCGATCCGCGAGGCCTTTCACATTGCCCGCACCGGCCATCCGGGAGCGGTGCTGATCGACGTCACCGTGGACGCGCAGATGGGGCAGACCGAGTTCGTCTATCCCGACGAGGTCAACCTGCCGGGATACAGGCCGCACACAGCGGGCAGCCCCCGCCAGATAGCCCAGGCAGCAGATATGATCAATCAGGCCCGCCGGCCGTTGATTATGGCTGGCCGGGGTGTCATCGTGGCAAACGCCGGGCAGGAACTGACCGCCCTGGCGGAAAAGGCGGGCATCCCCGTTACCACGACCCTTTTGGGCAAGAGTGCCATCGCCGAGTCCAACCCGCTCTATTTGGGCATGGGCGGCATGCATGGCGAGGGCTACACCAACCTGGCCCTGCAGGCGGCTGACTTGATCGTCAATATCGGCGCTCGCTTTGACGATCGCTTTACCAGTAGCGCCCACACCTTTGCCCCCAAGGCCAGGGTGATTCACGTCGATATCGACCCGGCCGAGATCGCCAAGCGCATCCGGGTGGATCTGCCGATCGTGGGAGACGCGCTCAACGTCCTGCGACAACTCGTGCCCCTGGTAGAACCGGTGGATCGCTCGGAGTGGATCGAGATGATCGAACACTGGCGGGGGGAGACCCGGGACCGCAGCCAGCAGTGGGAGGATAGCAGCGAACTGGTGCCGCAGTATATCGTCCAAAGCCTGAGCAATATCACACAGGGCCAGGCGATCATGGTATCGGACGTGGGCCAGAACCAGATGTGGGAGGCCCAGTACTATGTCCACAATCGCTTCCGCGGGCTGATCTCCTCCGGCGGGCTGGGCACCATGGGATTTGGATTGCCCGCGTCCATCGGCGTTCAGGCCGGATGCCCCGGCGCACCGGTCTGGCTTGTGGTCGGCGACGGCGGCCTCCAGATGACCATTCAGGAGTTGGCAACCATCCGCCAGGAGGGTCTGCCCATCAAGATCGCGTTGCTGAATAACGGCTATCTGGGCATGGTTCGTCAGTGGCAGGAGCTGTTCTACGATCGGAACTATTGCGGCACGCCGCTCCTTGGCCCCGATTTCGTGCGGTTGGCCGAGGCTTACGGCATCACCGGCATCTCGGTCAGGACCAGAGAAGAGGTTGTGCCAGCGCTCGAGCGGGCCGCCAGCATCGACGGCCCGGTATTGATCGATTTCCAGATCGAGCAAGAGCACAACGTGTTCCCGATCGTGCCGGTGGGGCGCGCTATCGACGACATGATCCGCAGGCCGCACCCCAACGAAAAGCCGCGATAGAGGAGGGCTACCAATGTCCCTGGCACAGAACAGTGAAAACTACTCGCGGCGCACGTTGGTGGTCCTGATGGAGGACCGGCCCGGCGTCCTCAGCAACGTCGCTAACTTGTTCCGGCGCCGTAACTATAACATCGAGAGTCTCACGGTCGGTCACAGCGAGACACCCGACATCTCGCGGATGACGGTCGTGGTCTATGCCAGCGATGCGGTCCTGGAGCAGGTCACCAAGCAGCTCTACAAACTGATCAACGTCACCAAGGTCATCGATATCACCGATGACGACGCCGTGATCCGCGAACTGGCGCTGATCCGCGTGCATGCTGTCTCGACCAACAGAGCCGAGATCAAGCAACTGGTGGATATCTTCCGTGCCCAGATTATCGACGTGGCGCACGACTCGATGACCATCGAGATCACCGGTACCGAGGACAAGGTCGATTCACTGGTCGAGATCCTGCGGCCGTTCGGGATCAAAGAGCTGACGCGCACCGGGCGCGTCGCGATGGTGCGTGGCGCGCTTCAGGCCGGAGGCCGCCGCTAGGTCATTCAGGTACACAGCCGCTCGACTCACGAGGGGCACCAACTATGGAGGGAAACTCATGGCGACGATCTACTATGACAGGGATGCCGATCTGGAACTGCTCAAGGGCAAAAAGATCGCGATCATCGGTTACGGCAGCCAGGGGCATGCGCATGCGCTGAACCTCAAAGACAACGGCTGCGACGTGCGTGTGGGCCTCTACCAGGGCAGCCGCTCCTGGGCCGTGGCCGAAAAGGCCGGCCTCACCGTCAAGACGACGGCGGAAGCCTGTGCCGAGAGCGACATCATCATGATCCTCGCGCCGGACACCGTGCAGGCAGCGCTCTACGCCAGCGACATCAAGCCTCACCTGACCGCCGGCAAGATGCTCATGTTTGCCCACGGCTTTTGCATCCACTATGGCCAGATCATCCCACCCGACGATGTCGACGTCACGATGATCGCCCCCAAGGCCCCCGGCCACCGCGTGCGCGAGGTCTTTGTCGATGGCCAGGGTGTCCCCGGCCTGCTGGCCGTGTACCAGGACGCCACCGGCAACGCCAAGCAGCTAGGCCTGGCCTATGGCAAGGGCATCGGTTGCGCCCGCGCGGGCATCATCGAGACCACTTTTGCCGAAGAGACCGAGACCGACCTCTTTGGCGAGCAGGCTGTGCTGTGCGGTGGCGTCAGCGCCCTGATCACGGCCGGCTTCCAGACCCTCGTCGATGCCGGCTACCAGCCCGAGATCGCCTACTTTGAGTGCCTGAACGAGCTCAAGCTCATCGTGGACCTGATCTACCAGGGTGGCCTGAGCTACATGCGCTACTCGATCAGCGACACGGCCGAGCATGGCGATTACTATGCCGGGCCAAAGGTCGTCACGGACGAGACGCGCAAGGCCATGAAGCAGTTGCTGGATGACATCCAGGACGGCACGTATGCACGCGAGTGGCTGCTGGAGAACCAGGCCGGCCGCCCGAGCTTTAACCTGATCCGCAAGCGCGAGCAGAATCAACTCATCGAGCAGGTAGGCCGTAACCTGCGCGCTATGATGCCCTGGCTCGACGCCAAGTAGAGCCCTTTGCGAGTAAATGCGGGGTGGGCCGTTACTGGCCCACCCGCGGACGAGACCGCCGGAGAACACGAGGTAATCAGGCCTATTATGCTGAAACGGGTATCCGTTCTGGATACGACCCTGCGCGATGGCGCGCAAATGGAGGGCGTCTCCTTCTCGGTCGACGACAAGCTGCGCATTGTCTCCAAACTCGATGACCTGGGCGTCGCCTATATCGAGGGCGGCTGGCCGGGCTCCAACGCCAAGGATGCCGAGTTCTTTGCGCGCGCCCAGAAACTCGCGCTCAAGCATTCGCGCATCGCCACCTTTAGCAGCACGCGAAGGGTAGGCATCGCCGTCGAGCAGGACCCGAGCATTGCCGCGCTCCTGGAGGCGGGCATGCCGGTAGCCGTTATCGTGGGGAAAT
>CAZMAI010000197.1:0-4699 GCA_964564195.1 uncultured Anaerolineales bacterium
GTGGATACGCCCGCATCTCGATTGGGGAGGACTAGCACAGCCCCGTAGCAGAGCGTACCAGCCAGCGCCCCTGAATCAGCGTGCCCCGCTATCGCCGAAGGCGGAGCCATCCGCCGGCTGGAGAGAGCGAAGATGGTCGCGCACCAAAAAGGTGTTGACGCCGAAACCTGGCGAACCGAGCGTATCCGCCTCCAGCATAGTCCGCAGGTACTCCCACAGGGTGATGATGCCGAACCAGGCACGCGGCTCATTCCAGTACCACGGGATGCGAATCAGCAGCCGATACAGGGGCGCCAGGACGCTAAACCGTAGGAACGCTGCGAGCTTGCCCTTGCGGCGCGAGACTACCACATGCGACGTTACTGCGCGGTCCCCAGCAGTAGCCTCATATAGACGCTGTACGCCTTGATGGTGCAGCTTGCGGCCCTGGCGATAGGCCACGGGCACGCCGGCCCAGTAGTCCATCAACTCCCTGTCCAGTAGAGGGAGCCACCAATCATATCCCCAGAACTCGTACACCCGAATCGAATTGATGATGAACTTGCTCTCCCGTTGACGCAGCTCCCAGGCCTCATAAGCGTCAGCGGAGTCGGTATATTGGTCCAGGTCGCCCATCGCTGCTAGGATACGCTCGCGAATCAACGGCGACGGATGCCTTCGATAGCCCCTGGGGCGCTGTAGAGCATAATGAACGTGATAGATGGCATTGATGATCGCCCCGGCATCGGGCAGCCCGGGGGAATATACCTGTGTCAACACATCGCTTTTGGCGCCTAGAGGCACGATATGCCCGGGCACAAACAAAGCATTATTCGAGACGAGTCCATCCTGTCGCAGGCGCCACACTGCCGGCCAATCCTGCAGATGTGGCTTGACGCAGATACCGCCGGCCATCTCTGCATAGGCTCGCCACTGATCGCTGGAATACCATGACCGCCACAGATCCCGTGTGTAAGGCACAAACAGCCAGGGGTAGCCCAGAGAAGCCGCAACCTGTTGGCTGGTGGTGGCCTCGGCATTGCTCTCGACACCGTACGAGTAGCAGACAACGTTCTCATACTGGAGGCGCCGGAGCATCGTTGCGACCAGACGCGAGTCCCGCCCCCCTGATAGAGGCACAACGATCTGTCGAGCGCCGGCACGCTCCACCAGCCTGCCAAATGCGGCAGCCAACGCCTCGTCTCCCCGGTCCAACAGAGTCTCCAGAGACCCAAGCCAATGCCGGTCATGTTTCCAGCGGCCATAATCCAGGACACCCACTTGAAGTGTACCGCCACTCAGGTGGGCGCTCAGCCGCTGACCAGCCTCCAGTTGCTTCACGGAGGCACACAGCGTGTGCGAGCCTGTGGTGTACCCGAGAATGTAGAACTCTTCCACGCTCTCGGGATCCAGATCGACCTCTCCGGCGGCCCCGCGCAACCACGAGCTATCCGAACCGATCAGGATCGAGCCGTCCCGTTCCGCAAAGAAGAGCGGGATGCTACGCACACGATCCACCGCGGCCAACAGCCGATCGGAAGCGAGCACCACCGCCGCCCAAAAGCCGTTCAACTCCCGGACGAAGTCAGCCAATGCATCCTCATGGTCTGTGGCACTGACCAGAGCCAACAGCTCCGAGGCCAGGTCCGTCGCATTGAGCAGCCGATCGGCATGGAATGCGTTGCCACGCGCCCAGGCTTGCGCCGGACCACGGTTGACTGTGGCCCACGCATCGTAAGGCGTAAGGTGCACATAAAACCAGGGGGTTTCTGTTACCATCTACCTTCCTTGCCCTCAATCTCGATCGTGAGCCAACACGGCGTCTCTACGGGTGGGGAGGCGGGCCCGCATCAGGCGGGATGGGCGCGCCGTCGGGCACGCCGCGCAGGTAGCTGCAAGAGACGAACGTGACATCTTCCCAGACATAGCCCTCGGCCGTGAAGGTGGCAATGTCCTTGATCCAGTGCTTGGTCCCTTCACGCAGCACATAGATGTGGGGGCTGCCATCGCACTTGAGCAGGATGTCGATCGGCCGCCCGACCTCGAAGCGCGCGAGAAAGGCATCGTCCACCACGTGGACGTCCTCCCAGGTCAGGCCCAGGTGGTCAAAGGCGTCCAGTGACGTGATCCAGCGCAACTGCTCGTCCTGCAGCATATAGATCCTGTCGCCGCTGCCTTTGAGCACCAGGCCGTCGCGGATCACGAGCGCGGCCGTGTCGGGCAGAATGCGCGCCAGGCTCACGCCGTGCGCCGCCACCGGGATGTTGATGGCCACCACGGCGATCAGCAAGCCGATGAGCATGCGCCGCAGCAGGCGGTCCATGCCGATGCTGGGACGGGATGCCGGCACATCCTCCAGCGCGTCTGGCACCGGCGTCGCGGCGGGCTCGGCCTCCGTCGCGACGAGCAGCGGCTCCTCGTCGCCTGGCCCTTGGCTCAGCACAGGCTCTGCCAGAACACCTTCTGGCGCCACGCCGTGCCGAGTCGCCTCAGCCGACTCCTCTGGCGCAGGCCCCGGCGCATCCGAAGCCGTCGCGACCGGTTGGCCTGCGGCCAGGCCCCGCTGCCGCTGGCGCTCGGCCAGGGCGTCCAGCAGCAGGTCCAGAAAGCGATCGGCGCTGGAGGGCGCGCCATGGGAACTGCGGTCGGTCATGGCTCAACCTCCTAGCGCACCGTGTGGAAACCCAGGACCTCGCCCAGGCTCGCCAGCACATCGCTGTAAAAGTTGCCGCCCAGTTGCCGGAAGAGCTCGAATTCCATGCTGGGGGCGCCGATAAAGGGCCGCAAGGTCCAGGCCATCTGGCTGCCCACAAAAGCGTACAACAGCACCCAGAGCCAGGTGACGCAGCCGCGGCCGCGCGCACCGGACGGATCGCCCTCGCCGGCGATCGCCAGGCCCTGGCTGAGGAACAGCACGCCGATGGCGCCGCAGATGCTAAAGATCGCTACATTGAGCACCTTGAAGAACTGGTAACCCGCCGTGGTGAGCAGGAAAAAGATCACGATGGGGCAAAAGCTCAGCAGCAGCACCGAGGTGACGGTGATCGCCGTGAGCATCAGTGCCACCGTCTGGTGCAGACCCTGGCTGGCGCCAAAGAGCACGTGGAAAAAGTAGAGCGTGGGCGCGCAGATCAGCAAAGTGGAGAGGAACAGCACGGGCAACTTGATCGCCGAGCTGAGGGCCTGGAGCACGCCCGCCTGTGAGCCAAGCACAGCGCCGTAGAGGGCAAAGAACACCAGGCTGGAGACCAGCATGGCGCGGGTCTTCTCCCCCAGGCCCACACCGTCGCGGATCTCGTGAAAGAACCGCCGCCGGTCGCGCAGGATGGCTTCGATGATGGTGAGATCGCGCATACAACCTCCGTGAGTGATCGCGTCCGAGCGTTCCGAAACTCCGCCGTCCTACTCCGCCTGCAGCACCAGCACATCCTGGAGGCCATAGGAGCGCGTGCTAATCAGGGCCGTCCAGTGACCATCGTGGCTCGCCAGGCCATCACCGCTCAGCAGAACGCCACGCACGATGGGCTCCTGCGCCTCTGGGCGGACTCCCGGCGCCCGAATGCAGTCCAGCAGTTCGGCACGGGGCACGACGCGGTGATCCCACTCCGATGGAAGTTCCTTGACGCACCAGGGTTCCGTGCCGGCAACCGGATCGAATACGCGATAGCGCACGACGTTGCCACAACACTCTTGATAGTACAGCTGGCCCATGCTCCATCCCAAAAGGGTATAGTCGCACCATCGCTCCTCGATCGCATCTCGGGCCTGACGGGTGATGCTATCCGGGAAGCGGAGCGGCGTCAGCACCGTCTCACGGTACCCGGGGGCAGCAGCCAACGCAGGCCGGTAGCGATACGCCAGCGGGAACAACCCCACAGCCAGGATCAGCAGCAGAGGCAGGATCGGGCGACGCCAGGACCCTCGCAACGGAAAGAGCGCCGCCAGCGCGAGCATTACAGAAGCGAGACTGGTGAGCAGGTAGACGGTGGCGTGTCGCAACACCCAGCGTGTCGCCTGGTAGTATGGCCAGGTGCTGTAGAAATAAACCGGGCCACCCGGCCCAGCGAGGTCGAACCGGGCGACGCGGAACAACCATCCAGAAAACTGGAAAAGGTAGGTGGCGAGCACGGGCAACGCCAACACCCCTGCCAACACCAGCAGGAGCGCCCGCCGCCTGCCCAAGGCCACAGATCCCTCAGCCGTCATGGCCGCCTCCTTGCCCAAGCACAGTCGCCGGGTACGATAACCGCAGTGTAGAGCGGCGACAGGCGCTGTCAAGTGACGCCATGCAAGTGCGTCAAGGGGTAGCGCCCTCGCCGCCGACATGCTACAATGTCTGGGAGCGATGATCGCGCGTCCTGCACAGCACAAGGAGCGGCTGCATGGAGTCGTCCCGGCGCACACCCGAAAAGCAACGGGCCTCGCTTGCATCCCGGAGCGTCCGCGCTGTGCCTGTGGAGCGCGAGATCGAGGAACCTGAGGGGCAGATCAACGCACGCGCGGCGCGCATGATTGTGACCGGCGCGGGCGGCGCCGGCAATCCCGCAGGTGCACCAGCGGCCACGCTGCGGGCCCTGGCCCGGCGCGTCGGCAACCGCCGGCTGACTCGCTGGGTGACGCAACGTGAAAGCACGCATAGCCCCACCACCGAGGCGGTGCCAGAGACGTTCAGGGACGGTGATGCCGTATCCCTGATCCGGCGCGATTGGAAGGATGAGGA
>CAZMAI010000198.1:0-4667 GCA_964564195.1 uncultured Anaerolineales bacterium
CCCTCAGATCGTGGACACGCAGGCCGCCTATGTGGACCAGATGATCACCGTCACCTATGCCAACTCTGAGGGGACGCGCATCGTCGAGGAGCGCCCGATGGCCCACGTGTCGCTGGTCGCCACTGCGCGGGACGGGACCAACGTCCAGCGCTCCGGCGACGGCACCTCCTCGGCCGCAGGATACGCTGCGCTGCTCGAACTGGATGGGCTGGCCAATCGTGTGGCGCAACGCGCCACCGATCTGCTCTCGGCCGAGACTGTGGTCGGCGGCGTCTATCCAGTGGTCTGCGATCCGCGTCTGGCGGGCGTCTTTGTGCACGAGGCCTTTGGACACCTGTCCGAGTCTGACTTTTTATACGAGAACCCGCAGGCCCGGGAGATGATGGTGCTCGGTCGCCGCTTTGGCGGCGAGCACCTGAACATCATCGACGACGGCACCCTGCCGGGCGAGCGCGGCACGCATCGCTATGACGACGAGGGCACCCCGACCCAGCGCACCCCACTGGTGGAAAAGGGAGTCCTGGTGGGCCGGCTGCACTCGCGGGAGACCGCCGGCGCCATGGGCGAGCAAGCCACGGGCAACGCCCGTGCCACAGATTTCCGGTTCCCGCCGATCGTGCGTATGACCAACACCTTTATCGAGCCACAGGACAGCACCTTTGAGGAGATGATCGCCGGGATCGAACTGGGGGTCTACGCCTGTGACGCCATCGGCGGCATGACGATGCTTGAGAACTTTTCCTTTAGCGCCGGCTATGGCTATATGATCCGCCAGGGGCAGGTGGCCGAGATGGTCAGGGATGTGGTGCTGGCCGGCAATCTCTTTACGACACTGGCCAACATCGATGCGATCGGGAACGACCTCTGGTTCTCACGCACCGGCAGTTGCGGCAAAGGCCAGGGCGGCGGCCTGCCGGTCGGCATCGGCGCGCCGCATATCCGCATTCAGGACGTCGCCATGGGAGGGCGTCAGGCATGACAGACCAAAACCAGATGATGGACCGCCTGCTGGCTGACCTGGCCCGCCAGGCGGAACAGGCCGAGATCTATGCCGTCGAAAGCGAGTCCACGCAGATCACCTTTGAGGCCGGCGAGTTGAAATCGTCGCTCGTCGAAGAGACCAGCGGGGTGGCCTTGCGCGCCCTCGTGGACGGGCGCGTGGGTTTCACGGCCTCAAGCGGACGGTCCGATCCGGCGACACTCGTGGAGCGCACCGTCGCCTCGGCCCGCTTTGGCGAGCCGCTCGACCTGACCTTGCCCGGTCCGCTTCCCGCGGCGGAGATCAGCACCTTTGACCCTGATCTGGCAGAGGTGCCCCTGGAGCGACTGGTGGCCATCGGCCGCGAGATCATCGCGATACTGCGCGCCGCGGACCCTGGCGGCAAGATCGACGTGGACATCGAGCGCACCTCCGGCCGGTCGTGGCTGCACAACAGCGCCGGCGCCCGGGTCGAGCAGACCGCCAGCGGCCTGCATATCAGCATGAGTATGGAGCGCGTGCGCGGCGACGACGTGCTCATGGTCGGCGATGGGACCGCCGCCACGGGCCTGACCGAAGACTACCGCGCCGTTGCAGAGCGCGTCGCCTCCCGGATCGTCAGCGCCAACAAGAGCGCCAGCATTGACTCCGGCCGGATGCCCGTGCTGTTCACGCCCTCCGGGTCGATCCTGCTGCTCCTGCCGCTGCTGATGGCACTGAACGGGCAGCATGTCCAGCGCGGCACGTCACCCCTGGCGAACCGTCTGGGCGAGCAGATCGTGGACCCCCGGCTGACCCTCTGGGACGACCCCGCGCTGCCCGGCCGCCCGGCCAGTGCCGCCCATGACGATGAGGGCGTGCCCACCCGCCGCAAGGCGCTCATCAGAGAGGGTGTGGCAGAGTCGTTCCTGTACGACTTGAAAACCGCGGCCCTGATGGGGACCGAGAGCACCGGCAATGGCTCGCGCGGTCTGTTCTCGTTGCCCTCTCCCTCGGCTGCCAACCTGGTGTTGGAGGCGGGCGACACGCCGCTGGCGGACATGGTGGCCGGCATCTCCCGCGGGCTGCTGGTCGATGAACTACTGGGGCTGGGGCAGGGGAACCCGCTCAGCGGGGCGTTTTCCAATCCGGTTGGTCTGGCCTATGTGATCGAGGACGGCGAGATCGTGGGGCGCGTCAAGGATCTGACGCTGGCCGGCAATGTCTATGACGTACTCAAGTCAGTGGGGAGCCTGAGCCAGGAGCAGTACTGGGTCTATGGCCGGTACCTGCTGCCGCACGTACTGATCCCAGAGTTGGACGTAGTCAAGAGCCGCTAGGCCGCTAGCGGCGCTAGTCAGCGGGCATGAGCGCCCCGAGCAACTCGGGGCGCCAGCGGCGCGCCACGGGATCATAGGCGCCAAAGCCGGCGGCGAACTCCCAGTAGGCCCAGGCAAAGCCACGCGCCTCAGCCTCACGCACCACCTGCGCCGTCCAACGCGCCCGCGAGTCCATGTCCGCCTTGCTGTAGGCGCCGAACTCGCCCAGATACACAGGACGATCGTGGGCCTCAGCCCAGCGCGCCACCTGATCAAAGGCGTTCTGAATCTCGCTGACCTGCCGCGCCGTCCCCTCCCAACGGGTCCCCATCCACGCCGCGCTGCCGTCGGTCCACTCCGCGCCCTGGTGGGTAAAGTGGAAGGGATCATAATAGTGAATCGTGACGATCAAGCGGCGGTCGTCCTCCGGCAGCGCCAGGGCCTCGAGCGCACGGTAGTTGTTCCAACTCCCGGGTCCCACCACCACCCAGCGCGCGGGATTGCTCTCCCGGATGGCGCCGATCGCCTCGGGCAGCAGCCGGTTCCACAGCGCGCCATCCAGCGCGCCGTTTGGCTCGTTCAGCACCTCAAAGAACAGGCGCTCACCGGCAGAGGCATAGCGCTCGGCGATCTGCCGCCAGATCGCCAGGAACCGCTCGCGCTGGCCGGCGGGGTTATCGATCAGCGCCTGATAGTGGTGGACATTGATCACCACCCTGAGGTCGCGCGCCAGAGCCTGGGCCACCACCCAATCCACCCGTCGCAGGATGTCCTCCGAGAGCGTATACGGCGGCGCTGTGTCCGCGTAAGCGTGCCAGCGTACCGGCACGCGCACGCTGTCGAACCCGGCATCCGCGATCAGATCAAAGAACCCCTCCTCCAGCACTACGCCCCACTCGCCCTCGCGGGGCGCCTCCAGCGCGTTGCCCAGGTTGATGCCGCGCCCCAGCAGCGCCGCGCCGATGGGCGGCTCAGTGGCCGGGACAACCGCGGGGGGCACGACCGTCGAAACCGGTGACGGAACGGCCGGCATCCGCTCAGCGCATCCAGCCAGCAGAAGCGCCAGTAGAGCGGCGGCCAGCCACAGATGCACCAGTCCAGGCTTTCGTTTAGGCCACACGGCGCCTCTCACATCAGACCGCGGTACCGGCCCCCGTCCACCTGGATCGTTGCGCCGGTGATATAAGCCGCCTGCTGTGAAGACAAAAAGGCGATCAGCGCTGCCAGTTCCTCCGGCTGGCCCATGCGCCCGGCCGGGATGGCCGCCACCGTACGCTGCAGCACCTCCTCCACGGGGATGCCCTCCGCCTTTGAGGCCGCCTCGTTGAGGGAGCGCACCCGGTCTGTGGCCATGTATCCCGGGCACACGTTATTTACGGTGACCCCTTCGGCGGCCACCTCATCCGCCAGCGTCTTGGACATGGCCACCAGTCCCGACCGGACCGTGTTCGACAGGATCAGGTCGGGGATCGGCTGCTTGACGGCGATCGAGGTGATGTTGACGATCCTTCCCCAGCCACGCGCGCGCATCCCGGGCAGGACCATGCGGATCAGCCGGATCGCGCTCAGCAGGTTCAACTCCACGGCGCCTTGCCAGTCCTCGTCCGCCATCTGTGTGAACACGCCGGGGCGCGGTCCGCCCGCATTGTTGACCAGGATGTCTACCGGCCCGAGCGCACTCTCGACCTCGGCGACAAGCGTCTCCAGATCGCCGGCTACGCTCACATCGGCAGGCACCGCGAGCACCGTACCGCCTGTCGCCGCCGCGATCTCCAGCGCCGCGGTGCGCAGGGTCTCCTCCCCCCGGGCAGCGATCGCGACACGGGCGCCCTCCAGCGACAGCGCACGGGCGGCCGCCTTGCCCAGACCCTTGCTCGCCGCCGTCACCAATGCCACCTTGTTCTGAATACCCAGATCCATCGCATGCCTCCCTGCCTGTACGCTATGGTTACGCCCGCGCATTATCGCGTGACCGAGCCTCTGCTGTCAACGCTCTCCTGAGCCCTCGGCAGCCTTGGCCCGGCTGGCGCGCGATGCTATACTGCTGCCTGAGCGAGATGAAAGGAGCGCCAGGTGACCGACCGCGCTGGCAAGCACACGCCCTTTTTCGAACTGGTGGACGCCCAGCGGCTGGCCGGCTGCCCGGTGTGCCGCCTGGCCTACCGCACCACCGACCGCTACCTGGATATGTTGCTGTACGAGGCCGTCCTCGACCCCGAGGTCAGGGAAAAGCTCAAATCAAGCTATGGCTTTTGTCACGAGCACGTGGCCATGCTCCATAAACGCCCAGGGCGCTCGCTCGGCATCGCGCTGATCTATGAGTCCGTCCTGCGCCGGCTCACGGGCATCGTGGCGGAGGGCTCTCTGGAGCGGGGATCCTTCACCGACCG
>CAZMAI010000199.1:0-4657 GCA_964564195.1 uncultured Anaerolineales bacterium
TCAGCTTGATTCAGGGCACGGGACCGGCGATGGCCAGCACCCTGAATCTGATCATCTGCCTGGTGCTGCTGATCTTGTTCCTGTTGTCCTGGTTCAAGCGCCCGCGGATCTAGGCCACGTGAGCATGAACACAGAGAGCGGGCCTGAGCGCCCGATGTCTGCGATTCTATGCAGCGCGTCCCGGTGCGTCAGCTGCCGGGCTGGCGGCGGCGAATCTCGTGCCTTCCAGCCGAAAGCTCCTTCTCGCCTCTGTCGTCCAGATCAAGGATGGCAGGCACAGGGGTTTCCACGACAAGCCAATGGGAATCAAGCTCGATGCTGATCATCCCATAGGGCGTGGGCACTCGCCCGCGCACCCAGGCCAGGCTGCCAAGCTGCGGAGCGATGCGCGCGGTTTTGAACCCGGGCTCGGCTGGCGTGACGCCAAGTGTATAGAACACCAGGTCTCGCGTTGGGGTCGAGCTCCAGCCATGCACGTGCGTGCCATAGTCCCAGCACTCGCCCAGTGTGTCATAGCCGTCTATCAGAAACTGCGACCAGCGCCGGACCAGGTCGGGCAGCCGGTCAGCAGCGCCCGCCTGCGCCACGGCATCGTGGACGACGTAGGACATAAAGGGCTGCGCGAGCACGATCTGTTGGTCGACGTCCCAGTCGATCTCGTAATAGCCTTCTCGCACCTGACGCATCCATTTCTCCATCGATTGGCCCCCATGCCCGTCGCCGGTCCAGGCGCGCATGACGATGGTATCGGGGTTCGTGATCGTGTCGATGATCGTCGCCCAGCGTTCCCTGGGCGCCAGCCCTGAGACAATGGCCAGCGCCCCCGCGAGCTGGGACATCTCCGGACGCTGTGCGCCATCGACGATGTGATCGACGTATGACCCGCGCGCCTCGCTCCAGAAGACGTCAAAGCCTGACTGGGCCCGCTCGAAGAGGCCCCGTGCCCAGCGCTCGCTGGCACGCTCCTCCAGCCAGCTCGCCATTTCCGCGAACTCGCGCAAACCGCGAGCCCACAGGGCTGTCAGAAGCGAACTCGTGTCCTCCGTGCTCACGCTGGACCAATCCACCAGGTTCCATTCCGGGACGTCTCTCAGCAACCCTTTCTCGTTCTGGTACGGCGCGTACCAGCGCAACACTCGCTCGATAGTAGGCATGTACGCCTTGATCTCGTCGGCATCGCCCAGGTACCGGTACAGGTTGTACACGCCGTGTGCCCAGTGCAGCGACCAGTCGGGGATGCTATACATGTTGCTCAACTCGATGTCACCCGAAACACTCATGGGCAGGATGCCGTCCGCACGGGGCGAGTTGCCCAGCGTGCAGAAATGCTGGGCCAGGCGCCAGTCAGTGTTGGTGGCGAGGTGCACCATCTGGTGGACGACCCCGTCGCCCACCCAGGCACGCTGCTCGCGGGTGGGGCAGTCTGTGAAGGCGTCATGCGAGTTGAGATGCACAGTACGCCTGCCCGCCGCATAGATGCGGTTGATCTCGTCATCGCTGCAGGCAAAGGTCGCGTCGCCTTGCCAGGGGTACAACAGCTCACGCACGCCGATGTGGGAGAAGGTCACCGGGCCCGTAACGCCGTGAACCACGACGTATATGTAGCGCAGCCCAATAGAGTGGGTAAACTGAAATGAATCGTCCTCGCCGCGGGCGATGTAGCGCGCCCCGGCACTCATGCGATCCATTGTGAAGGACGCCTGCAGCGGATCCTCCGTATAGGACAAGTCGAACTCTGTCCCGGCGGGTGCGTCGACCGCCAGTTCGACCAATCCAGAGACGATCCGGCCCATGTCGATCGAAAGCCGTACAGCGCCGTCCGCGGGCACCTCCACAGTCACGGGAAGAGACGTTCTGCGCGATCCGGCGACCGCGACATCCAGCGTCGACTGCACCCGCGCCATCGGACTGCCCTTGGACCTGTCCACCACGCTTTGCAGCGTCTCAACCAGAAGGGAATCCGCGGCCACCTGCTCACCGTCGAGTTGCGCGATCGGCCGGGGATACAGCGGGCCGTACGGGTCTGTTGGCGGCTGGGTACGGCGAAAACCGCCAATGTGCATGGCGGGCACCAGAATGGCCCGGCCCCAGGACGCATCGCTATAGTCCGCAAGCGTCCATCCGAGATCCAGGCGACGTGCATCGACCACCTCCAATGGCACGCCGTAGTGATGGGTACCTTTCTCAAGCCAGTCTGAGCGCCAAGCGTCCGTCTTGAGGGCACGCCAGGAATCGTCGCTGATCAGCCACTGATCGCCGAGATCTGCCTCAAATACCAGCACCCCGCGCAAGCCTAGCGAGTTGTTGGGTACGGGCGGCATCCAAAACGAGTTGGCCCTGCTAAAGCATTCGACGTGAACAGCCAGGACGTTCTCTCCCGCCTTGAGATATGGTGCGAGGTCATACGTGTCATAGTGCAGCCGCCGCGGCTGCGAGCGGACCGGACCGCGGCCCACCTCAACGCCGTTGACGTACAGAATATAACGCGAGTCGGCAGTGATGCGCGCCGGGACCCGCCCAGGCACTCGCGCCAGCTCAAGACTCTTGCGAAACAGACCGTGCGTCTCGGTCGTATTACGGGGCTCTCCCGCCGTCCAGAACCCCGAGGGCTGGATCTCCTCTTCCGGAAGCCACACCCAGTGACCATGCCAACGGACACCGGGAAAATCATCTCGAGAAACCGGATCTGACATACGTATCCTCCCACTACCGAGACACACCCTCGTGCCTGCGAATACATCATCATGCGCCAGCATTTTCGCGGCGGGGCGGTCGCCTGTCAAACAATCAGCATCTTTGGCAAGGGCCTGAATGACAGAGTCACGCGCATGTAGTACGATGTGCCGGTGTCTGTGGCAAGGGGGCAGCGTGGATAAAGCGATCGAAAGCACCTCATCCGAGCGGGAGACATCCCGGCGAACACGGGCTACCAGGGGCAGCGCCTGGCGCTATTTCGCCAGACGCACGCTCGCGCTGGGCCTGACGGTGGTTATCACCGTGTACCTGACGATCCTGGTCGTCAATCTGGGCGGCTACCTGGACGAAATCATCAAAGGGGAGATCACGTTCAGTGTGGCGATGCGTGCCAAAGGAGGCTGGCTCGCCGATCTGCCCACAGAGGAGCGTCTGGCCCAGCAGCAGGCGGCCATGGAGGCCATGGAGCGAGCCCGCGGTCTGGACCAGCCTCTGGCCGTGCGCAGCGCTCGCTGGCTTTGGCGCACGCTAACCCTTCAATGGGGCGAAACCGTGGTTGGCGCGGTGGGTAACCTGCGTGGCACGACCGTCCTCGTGAGTGATGCCATCCGCACGGCAATGCCCAGAACGCTACTGCTGTTCGGCACATCCAACCTGCTGGTCTTTATCATCGGTCTCCTTGCAGCCATGAGGTTGAGCCAACATCGAGTTGCCTGGGGAGACAGGCTGAGCGCGTTGCTCTCGCCGCTGTCATCGGCGCCTCCATGGATCTATGGCATACTGCTCACCGTGGCCACCTTCCAGATACCGGCGTTGCGATCGCTGGCGCGCTCCGTGGGTCAGTGGCCAGACAGATTGTCGCTTGCCAATGCCGGCCTTCTGGCCCAGGCACTATGCTTGCCGGCCCTATCGATCGTGGCCAGCAAACTCTTGCAGAGTGTGAACCAGTGGCGTGGACACCTCAGTGTTTATCGGGGCGAAGACTATGTGGAGATGGCTCGAGCCGAGGGGCTCAAGCCGCGCCGCATCGACCAGCAGTATGTGCTGAGGCCCGCTCTACCCACCGTGCTGACCCATCTGGCCCTGCTGCTGGTGGCCCTCTGGCAGGAGGTCATCGTCCTCGAGTTCTTTTTCCGCACCGGTGGCGTGGGGCACCTGCTCATGCTGGCTCTGCGCCGCCACGATATCAGTCTGATTCTCGGACTCGTCGTGGTCTTTGCCTACCTGCTGGCAGTCACGGTGCTCATCCTCGAGATCGGTATAGCCGCGATAGACCCCCGCTACAGCCTGCTATCCACAACGCTGAGCGCACGCGGGCCAACGCGGTCGATCGCCCGGGCACGGAGCAGGTCCGCGGTATACTCCCTTGACACGATGCGAACCAACATCTATCGCATCCCCGCGCGCTTGCTGAGCGCCATGTCATCTCTGCTCGCGTTGCCGCGAGTGTTTGTTTCGCAGTTGGGCAATCTGATGCCACGGCTGATCCGGCAACCCGCCGCCCTGGCCGGGCTCATCGGCGTCACTATACTGGCACTGGTCAGTCTGATTACAGTCGTCGCCGTCCCGTATAGCGAGGCAATCACGCTGTGGCGCGGCCAACCGAGCGCGCAATACACACTGCCGCAGAACGCCTTGCCGGTATGGATCGATTGGCTGAACGCCGTACGTATGCCACACACCGTGCACGTCGACAGCCGGCAGGATGCGGTGAGGCACCAGGAGGTGGCTGTGTCTGAGCGCTCTCGCCAGGCGACGCTCACTTTCCCGATAGACTATGCCTACGATCGGTTCCCGCAGGATGTGGCTGTGTTCTATCATCCAGACAGTTCGACCGATCCGCACGTAAGCCTGATCTGGCGGCGACCGGATGGTGAGGAGATTACGCTGGCCAACCAGCGCGTTGACGCCAGCGCGACCTTTCGCGTCGCGCTTGAGGATCGCCTGAGGCGCAGACTGGGTT
>CAZMAI010000200.1:0-4638 GCA_964564195.1 uncultured Anaerolineales bacterium
TCCTCGCATGACGCGCATGTGGGGCGTGGACCCGCGGCTGCTTTGCGATCAGCACCTGCTGGGGGAGCATGTGGAGATGCACATGTTTCTGGGCGGGATTCGCAAGGGGCATTCGGTGCAGGGCTATATCGATGGGGGGATCGTCGATCCGCACCGGGTGTGGGCAAGGCATGAGGCGCTGGTGGTCGAGATGCAGCGTCGCGGTATGCACCACCGGTCGCCGATGGTGCTCACAGTCGAGGATCTTGCCGCGATTGCGGCGTTACCGGCGGCGATTATCGATGCCGAGGCCAACCTGGCGGAGCTGGCGCGGCGCTGTGAGCGCTGCCGGGACAGGCAGAGAGAGCAGTCAGGTGCTGGCCAGGAGTAGGGCCATACGCGCGGCATGCCCGGGTTGGCTCAATGCGGGCTGTAAGCCCGCGGTCCGGATAGGAGCGGATGTGCCGCTGCTTTGCAGCGGTCGTCCGCGGTCCAGGGAGATCCCCGCGGTCCGGACGGGCACTAAGTTCGCACGTTTACACGTTCACACGTGTTCCCGCATGAACGCTATCACCCGCTCGTGCGTCGGAATGCCCGTGCGGCCGCCGGGGCGTGTGGCCTTGAGAGCCGCGGTCGCGGCGGCGTAGCGCACGCACTCGGGGATGCTGGCGCCGCGCGCGAGTTGCAGAGCGTACGCCCCGTGGTAGACGTCGCCGCAGCCGGTGGTGTCGACGACCTCCACGGGAAAGATAGCCTGGTGGCGTACCGGCTGCCCCGCAGTGCGATACCAGGACCCGCGGTTGCCCGCCGTCACGATGGCCGCCACCCGGTCCTCGCGCCAGAGGGCTTCGCAGGCGCGCGCCGGATCATCGTATCCTGTCATCAAGGCCGCGAGCGCCTGCCCCACGATCAGGTGGTCGGTGCGCTCCATCATCTCCTCGACGCCCTCGTCAGTCAGGCGCTCTACGTCCGAGACCACAGGGATCTGCATGCGGCGGGCGCGCGCAGCAACGACGCGACCGGAAGAGCCGATACGCCCATCCAGAAAGAGAACCCGAACCCGGGCAAGCAAATCATCCGGTATCGTGTCCGGGTCGCGGACGGTGAGATGGCTGGAGTCGTACAGGATCGTCCGGCTACCCGTGGACCCGTCGATGAGGACCACGGCCTTGACGGGACCGGCGCCGTCCTGCCGCAGCACGTAGGAGCAATCCACCCCCTCGCTCTCGAGCCCCTCGATCGCCTCGCG
This sequence comes from uncultured Anaerolineales bacterium, assembly GCA_964564195.1. Lineage (GTDB taxonomy): Bacteria > Chloroflexota > Anaerolineae > UBA1429 > UBA1429 > JAAYED01. The sequence continues at coordinate 1,229 of CAZMAI010000200.1, forward strand.
CGAGAGGGCGTCGTCGCCCAGCACGCCGGCGTAGGCCGCGCGCCCGCCGAGACGCGCCACAGCGACCAGCGCCGTGGCAGTGAGGCCGCCCCCCTGGCGCACAGAGTTGAGCAGCGGCATCTTGGTATCGGGGATGGGATAGTGCTCCACATAGAGCAGGTCATCGAGCGCGATGGCGCCATAGCCCAGGACGTCGTACGGGCGGTCAGCAGCGGGTCGGTTCACGGGCGGTCACCTCCGTGGCCAGGTCGTGGCGTGGTCATTGAGCGGGCGACGGATCGGCATCGTCCGACGTTTGCGCGGCAATCGTCGCGTCGCTGTCTACCGGCGGCGTGTCCTGTGTTGGGGCTGGACCCGCGCAGTGCGGACAGAGCGGCAGCCGCGAGCGAATGTCGGGATGTTGCCGCAGATAGTCATCGAGCCGCACGCGATACGCGTCATCCAGCCGGACCTGACCGCATGCCGGGCAATGCGGCAGCAGAGCCACCAACTCGGCGACCTGGATCTGCGCACGGTCCAGCGCCTCAACCAGCTCGGCACGCTCGCGTTCGCTGGCCGATTGCCAGGTGATATCTTGCAGCGTCAGGACGGTGCCTGCCGGCTGATCGTAACGGTTCCGAATCTCTGTCTGGCTGACGCGATAGTTCCGGGCCGCCGCGCCGCGACCCACCGTCACCGGCTGCTCCAGGGAGGCTGCGACCATCTGGGCGCGCAGCATCGGGGAGAGCTCGGGCGAGAGGATGCTCATGCGGCGCCCCGTGAGGTCGGCGCTGCGGGCGCTGACTACGCCACTGCGCACCAGAATATCGCGCGCAGCGTGGTTCAGGGTGACAATGCGGTCGGACAGGTCTATCACCATCCAGCCATCCCGCATCGTCTCTACCGTGACTCTTCTACCCTCGCGGCCCAGGCTAAAGACGGCCACGCGCCTGAGCGCGATCACAAGCAGAGCGGCCGAGACGCTTACGGCAATAGGGGTCGGGTCGATGATGTGCAGGTGCGTCGTGCTGCTCAAGAGATACGCGAGATTGGCCAGGATCGGGAGCACTGCCGCCGTGCCCAGATACAGGCCCTGCCGGCTCCAGATCCGGCCTGTGCGCGCTGTGTGGCGCAGCAGCAGCGCCCCGCCCGCCACTGTGAGGCCATAGAGATAGATGGCCATCACCCAAAAGTAGGGACCGTAGGTCTTTTTGACGATCGCCAGCCCGTCCGATACCAGCAACGAGACATTGTTGCGGATCGCGCCGCTGGTGGGGTTGGCAAAGGCCAGAATGAGCCCAAGGGCGGGGATGACCATGAGGGAGGCAATCTCGCTGGCGCGCAAGCGTCGTCGCGTCGCGGTGTGCTGGAGCACGAAATAGACCCATAGCACCGGCGTGACACCGGCCCATAGGTAGACGAGGTTCTCCAGGACCAGTTTCCGGTCCAGCGTCTGGCAGCCGTACTGGAAAAGATCGGTCAGCGACCAGGCCGCCGATGCCAGCAAAAGAGCCAGCAGGGTGCTCGCCCCGGGGGCACGCCGGACGGGCCAAATGCCTCGGGCAAAGGCCAGCATGAGGGCTACTGAGCCGGCCAGCGGCCAGAGGTGAGGTCCAAAGTGCCAGTTCATGGGCGATTCTCCTGTGGCCGGTTGGATTGCTGATCAGGTTGTCCTGCCGCGGTCGCCGCAGCGTAATCTGCGATGGCGCGCGTCTGGGCGTGCATGTTTTCCTGCGGGGTCCCCAGGGGGATTTCGCAGCCTGCGTTGCTGATGCCGCGCGGGCCCATGATCTCAAGGCAGCGCAGCGAAGCGTCGTACACCTCTTGCGGGGTGCCCTGCAGCATCACCGCTACCGGGTCCTGGTTGCCCGAGAGCGCCAGCCAGCGCGCGGGCGAGGGAATCGCGCCCCGGTCGCTGTAATCGTTATAGAGCGTCGCGGCGCGCTGCAGGTCCACCATCCAGTCGAGGTCGATGATCTCGGCGCCGGTGCGAGCCATGTGCGGGATGATCCCGTTGGTGTCGCCGCAGATGTGCAGGCGGGGGATGCCGCCCTCCTCGCGCACTGCATCAAAGATGCGCTGCTGCCACGGCAGCACCAGGCGCTCGTAGACTCGCGGAGAGATCTGCGATGCTACCGATTCACCCAGGCCAACCATGTCCGCCCCGGCCCGTACCTGCGCCCGGGCAAAGGCGATCGCCTGCTCACCGGTGATCTCGAGCAGTTCGACGACCCATTCGGGCCGGTCGTAAAGGTCCAGCAGCAGATTGCTGACGCCCCGCAGATCGGCTGCCTCTGCCATGGCACCCTCGACCCAGCCGAGGATCGGCACCTCGCCACCCACGCGCTCATGGAACCAGCGCACGGCTTCGACCCGGTCGGACATGCGGCGCCCCAGAGAGGGGTCGATCACGCGCAGGTCTACGATATTTGCCGGATCGGCGAGGAGCAGGTCCACGCCCAGCGGCAGGTTGTCCTCGGGGAACGCAATCTTCATCCCAAAGTCGGCGGCCTCGCGGTAGGGATCGGAGATGGCCTGCACGATATCGAGGTCAAAGGCCTCCAGCGCGGCCATATTGGCCTCGCACAGCACGCGATAGTCCTGATAGTAGCGCGAGAGGGGCGCCCCGATCAGGTGTGCGGCGTACTGCATCAGGATATCAAAGTTGGGGGGGCGATCGACTGGCTCCCCGGCGATGCGCGCCAGGGTGCGCTCGAGAGAGTTCATGATCACACTCCTTCATTCGCCGGGCGACTGGTGAGCCAGGCGAGCAGCACCTGCGGCCAGTTTGCCAGGGCCGGGATATCCTGCGCCAGGCCGACACCGTGATGGCCGTGGGCGTAGATGTGCAGTTCAAAGGGCACGCTGTGGGCGTCGCACGCCGTGGCATAGCGCAGGCTGTGGCCCACGGGCACCGCGGGATCGTCCGCGGTGTGAAAGATAAAGGTCGGCGGGGTGTAGGCATCCACCCAGAGGTCCGCACTAAGGTCGCGGCACAGCGCTGCGGCGGGCGCGGACCCGAGCAGGTTAGTCAGGCATCCCTCGTGCGGCTGGGCGATCATCGAGACCACGGGGTAGGCCAGAATGGTACGGTTAGGCCGCGCCGAGAGCTTGCCCGTGAGGTCGTCATCGGGATCATGATAGAGATCCGGCCGGGTCGCCACGGTGACGGCGGCGTGGCCGCCCGCGGAAAAGCCCATCAACCCGAGGCGCGCCGGGTCAATGCCCAGGCCGCGCGACATGGCGCGGACGAGACGGACAGCGCGGGCGACATCGGCGTAGGCCGCGGGATAGCGGTGCGGCGCGACCCGATAGTGGCAGACAAAGGCGGCGATGCCGTGCCGAGCGAACATCCAGGCCACCGGCGCCGCCTCGTGGGGAGCCAGGAAACTGTAGCCTCCGCCGGGGCACACGATCACCGCGGGCCAGGG
>CAZMAI010000201.1:0-4632 GCA_964564195.1 uncultured Anaerolineales bacterium
CCCCCATGGGCAGAGGCTTTGGGGGACCCGCAGGAGATGGTAGAATGGGCACACAAGCAATGCCGGGGAGCGTCATGGGATGATTCGTATCGCTGATCTTGTCTGTGCTACGGGAGGGCGCCTGGCGGCCGGAGCCCCGGAAGTGATCGCGTCCGGCTTTTGTTACGACTCGAGGCTTGCCGAGCCCGGCGAGCTCTTTGTCGCCGTTGTGACCGATACTGGCGATGGACACGAGTATATCGATGAAGCGATTACGCGCGGTGTTGTCGCCGTCATGTGCCAGCGCTTGCCTGCCGCGCCGCTGCCCGACGCTGTGTCGTGGGTAGTGGTCGATGACACACAGCTGGCGCTTTTGGACTATGCGGGCTGGGTGCTGGCGATTCGTCAGGTGGAGGTGATTGGGATCACCGGCAGTGTCGGCAAGAGCGGCACCAAAGAGGCGATCGCCGCCGTGCTGGGTCAGCGTGAGCCTGTATTCAAGAACCAGGGTAGCTTTAACGGGCGCTATGGTCTCCCGATCGCCCTGGGGCGGCTGGCCGGTGAGCGATTGGCCGTCCTCGAGATGGCCAGCGACAGTCTCGATGAGATCAAAGACCTGGCCGCACTGGCCCGTCCTCGGGTGGGCGTGGTTACTCGGGTCGGGCACAGTCATGTTGCTGATCTCGGCGATCTGGACGATATCGCGGCTGAAAAGGCGCGACTGGTTCAGGCGCTGCCTCCCGGAGGACTCGCGGTGCTCAATGGAGACGACGTGCGTGTCCTGACGATGTCGGATCGGTGCCGCGCCCGGGCGATTACCATAGGCTTGAGCAGGGAGAACACGTACTGGGCAGACGCGATCACCACCGGGCTCACCGGTACGGTGTGTGTGGTACATGATGGCGACAGGGAGATCCGCCTCGCGATCCCCTGGCTGGGGAAGCATCAGGCCTACACCATGCTGTTTGCCTATGCCGTCGGACGCGAGTACGGGCTGGAGCCCGACGACATCGCGCAGGGACTACTCAAGGCGACCGCCTTGCCAGGGAGGCTGGTCCCCGTCGTGGGGCAAAAAGGCAGCGTGCTTCTGGACGATACGTTCAACGCCAGCCCAGAGTCCTTTGATGCGGCGCTGAGCACGCTCGCTGCTCTGCCGGCAAGGCGGCGGTGGGTGATCATGGGCGAGATGGCGGACCTGGGACCCCAATCTGAGGACTGGCATCGACGGGTGGGCGCCAGCGTTGCGGAGGTCGCGGATTGCCTTGTCGCCAAAGGCGATCTGGCTGCTCTGGCAGCCGGGGAGGCGCAACGTGCCGGCATGCCGGGAAGTTCTGTTCAGGTTAGCTATGCCGACGCGGAGATCGTCGAGGCGGTCAGCAGTGAGATTGGTGCTGGCGATGTTGTTCTGATCAAGGGCAGCGCAGCAGCGCGGCTGGAGAACGTGACGCGCGGACTGATGGCACATCCGGAGGATGCCCAGGAGAGCCTTGCGCGCCAAAACAGGGGCTGGCAGGCCGTCGAGTTGCGGCGCCCGGGCCGCCCAACCTGGGTAGAGATCGATCTCGCAGCGATCGCGAGTAATGCACGCCATACGGCTGCGCTGCTGGCGCCCGGCGTCGAGCTCATGGCGGTGCTCAAGGCGGATGCCTATGGTCACGGTGCCCGGCGTGTAGCCCGTACGGTACTGCACAATGGAGCCTCATGGTTGGGTGTGGCGTGTCTGGGTGAGGGCATCGAACTGCGCGAGGCTGGCATCGAGGCGCCGATCCTGAATCTGGGGTTCACCCCTGCCTGGCAGGCGCGTGAGGCCGTGCGGCACGACATCGTGTCGACGGTATTCTCAGTGGATGTCGCCAGGGCGCTGGCGCGCGCCGGTCGCGATCTGGGACGCCCCGCGGCCGTGCACCTCAAGGTTGACACCGGCATGGGCCGCCTGGGAGTGGCGGCATCCGATGTCATGGGCCTTATCGGCGAGCTGTCGGGGTTGGAAGGGCTGGACATCCAGGGGCTGTTCAGTCACCTGGCGGCGGCGGACGAGGAGGATCAGGTCTACACGGATCGCCAGCTGTCCCTGTTTGATGCGGTGGTGCGCACCCTGCGCGAGCAGGGGCTCCTGCCGCGCAAGGTGCATATCGCTAACAGTGCGGCAACGCTCAGGCGGCGCGACAGCCATTACAACATGGTACGCGCAGGGATCATGCTGTATGGGCTGGCGCCTTCGGCCGAGACGCCGTTGCCAGAGGGCTACCGGCCCGCGATGGCTTTCAAGTGCCAGGTGGCGCAGGTGAGGGACGTCCCAGCCGGCAGCTGCATCGGCTATGGTTGTACCTTTGTGTCCGAGCATCCGATGCGCATTGCGGTCATCCCGGTGGGCTATGCCGATGGATTCCGGCGTGGGCCGCGTCACTGGGGCCATGTGCTCATCCGTGGTCAGCGCGCTCCTCTGGTGGGCAGGGTCTGCATGGATCAAACGATGGTCGACGTAACGCACATACCCGCGGCCATGCAAGGCGATGAGGTCGTCTTGATTGGCACACAGGGCGCCGCATCCATCACCGCCGAGGACGTTGCTGCGCAGCTAGGCACGATCAACTATGAGGTCGTGTCCGAGATTCTCGCGCGCGTGCCGCGTGTGGTCTAGCCTCGCGGCAGGGGGTATAATGGCAACGTTCTGCTGACGTATATCGCTGGATATTGGCAATCGCCCGAGATCCAACGCAACATAACGAGCGGAGGGGAAATGCCCGCAATTCAAGTCAAGCGTGATATCTACTGGATCGGCGTGAACGACCGCACCACGGACCTGTTCGAGGGGGTTTGGCCCATCACGCAGGGCGGGGTGTCGTATAACAGCTATCTCGTCCTGGGAGAGAAAAAGGCGCTCATCGATATGGCCGCGGGGCACCATGCTGCTGCTTTTATCGACCAGGTGCGCGATCTGATCGATCCCGCCGAACTGGACTATATCGTCGTGAACCATATGGAGCCGGATCACACTGGCACGGCGGGGCTGCTGGGTAGCCTGGCCACCAATGCCGAATTCCTGGTGAGTGCCAAGGCGGCGCCCATGATGGCCTCCTACTATGGCCTCACCGAGGGAATCCGGATAGTCAAGGACGGTGAGACCCTGGATCTCGGCGGCCTAACGCTGCAGTTCCACATGGTGCCTTTTGTGCATTGGCCAGAGACGATGGTCACCTATGTTCCAGAGCACAAGGTGCTGTTCTCCTGCGATGCCTTTGGCGGCTATGGCGCGCTACCCGGGCGCGTCTTTGACGATCAGTGTGTGGACATGCCGTTCTACACGCGCGAGTCACTACGCTACTACTCCAATATCGTCGCGCGTTTCAGCGGGCCGGTGCTGCGGGCGATCGAGAAACTCAAGGGACTCGAGATCGATGTGGTGGCGCCCTCGCATGGACTGGTATGGCGCGAGAATCCGGGTTACATCATCGATCTGTATGGCCGGTGGGCACAGCTGGCGACACAGCCGGCGGATCCAGGCGTCACGCTGGTGTATGGCTCCATGTATGGCAACACCGAGCGGATGATGAACGCGGTGGCCGAAGGGGTCTCCCGGACGCAGTTGCCGCTGGAGATCTTTGATGTGGCGCGCACGCACGCCAGCTATATCCTGCCTTCGCTCTGGACGCGCTCCGGCGTGATCGTCGGCGCACCTACCTATGAGGTCTCTCTGTTCCCGCCCATGTCTCAGGCGCTCGCCTCCGCGGTGCACAAGAAGGTGATGAACCGCAAGGCTGCATACTTTGGCAGCTTCGGCTGGAGTGGCGGCGCCTTGCGCGAGCTAAAGCAGATTGTCGAGCCGCTCAAGTGGGAGTGGCTGGACACGCTGGAGTTTGCGGGAGCGCCGACCAGGGATATGTTGCGAGATGGTGAGGACTTTGGTGAGCGCTTTGCGCGCGCGCTGCTCGTCGATAGCCGTGACGCATAGCGTCCCGCAGATCTGGAGTTTACCGCGATGATAGACTCGAGCTATGTGGAGCGCATAGCCAACCTGCATATCCACACCACCGCCTCCGATGGCACGGCGACCGTGCCCGAGATCGCGGAGTCGGCCCGCGCGGCAGGGATCGATATCATCGTCATCAGCGACCACAACGTGTATTCCCCTGAGCACGAGGGCTGGTACGGCGGTGTGCTGGCCCTGGTAGGCCAGGAGCTCAATTGTCCTGAGCGTCCTCACCAGAATCATCTGCTGGTTTTCGGGGCAGGGGAGGATCTGGCGCCGTACGCCGGGAATTTGCAGGAGGCGATCGATGCATCCCGGCGGGCAGGGGGTTTGCCGATCATCGCGCATCCGATTGAGCACAGCGGCGCCTGGGCCAAGGAGCCCGAGATCAACTTGGTGGAACGCGACGTCAACGGTTTGCACGGCATCGAGCTCTGGAACTATATGTCCGAGTTCAAGTCCTATATCCACACGTTGCTGCACGGGCTGCTCTACGCCTACATGCCTCGGCTGGCGATCCGCGGGCCGTACCCGGAGACGCTGCGGCTATGGGACTCGCTCCTGGCCGCCGGGAAATGCTACGGCTATGGTGGGTCCGATGCACACGCCAACCTCTACGCGTTGGGGCCTTTCCGTCGTCGCGTTCTGAGCTACCGGTACCTCTTTTCGGCGGTCAACACGCA
>CAZMAI010000202.1:0-4631 GCA_964564195.1 uncultured Anaerolineales bacterium
CTGGGTCTGGCAGACGCTGTGCGCCACGCAGAGCGCTTTGTCGGGGACGACCACTTTGTGGTGGCGCTGGGCGATTCGATCATCAAGAATGGACCGGGAGAGCCGTTCTCCAGCAGCATGATACGGGCGCATCTGGACTCGGGCGCGGGGTGCACGATTGCCCTGGAGGAGGTCGCCCCTGAGGACACATACCGTTATGGGATCGTGTCGCCAGTGGCCGGCGCCGACATCTCTGCCCCTTTTGAGATCGATGATCTCGTGGAAAAGCCCACGCCTGGGGCAGCGGCCAGCAACCTGGCCATCGCGGCGCGGTATGTGTTTAGCCCGGCGATCTTTGAGGCCATTCGCCGCACAGCGCCGGATCGCAAGGGTGAACTGCAGCTGACCGACTCGATCCGGCTGCTCAAGCAACTGGGGCACAAGGTCATCGGGGTGCGCCTGCGCCCCGGCGAGCGCCGCTATGACATTGGCAACTTTGAGAGCTATTTCACCACCTTTATCGACTTTGCCCTGGACGATGAAAAGTACGGGTACATGGTCCGCCAGTATCTCAAGCGCAAGGCACGCGAACTCTAGACGATGGATACTATTCGTTGTTCGGCACCGGGACGGTGCGGCATCATCGGCAACCCGACGGACATGTACGGCGGGGCGGTGATCTCCTGCAGCGTTCCCTTCAGGGCGCATGTGACGATATCGCCCTGCGACAGGCTGATGCTCGACACCGGCGGCAAGCAGGTGGAGATTCGTGAAGAGGATGACCTGCGCCTGCGCGGGGACTATTTCGATGTGGCGCGCGCCGTGCTCGACTATGTCCGGGACGATAACCTGCGCTGTTGCATCAGCTACTCTTCCGAGGTTCCGATCGGTTCCGGCGTCTCGAGCTCCACTGCGCTCACGGTCGCCATCCTGTACGCGCTGCTGCGGTATCGTGGCCTGGACTATAGCCTCTATCGTGTCGCCGAACTGGCGCGCTATACCGAGCTGAACCACTTTCGCATCGTCTGTGGCTACCAGGATGCCTATATGTGCACCTTTGGTGGGCTCAACTATATGGACTTTCGCGGCAAGGCCTTTTACCGGCAGGCTGCGGAGGAGCTGTACGCTACTGTGGAGCCACTGACGCCCTTTGTCCCCCGTCTGCCTATGCTGCTGGCGCACACGGGGCTGCAGCATTCCTCAGATGCCGTGCACCGCCCGCTGCGCGAGCGCTGGCTGGAGGGCGACCGCGAGGTGAGGGACGGGTATGAGCAGATCACGCGCCTGGCGCAAGAGGGGAAAAAGGCGCTGCTGCTGCAGGACTGGGAACGACTGGGCCGGTTGATGAACGAAAACCACGCGATTCAGCGGGACCTGGGTGGATCGGGCGAGGAAAACGAGCGCCTGATCAACAGTGCACTCAATCATGGCGCTCTGGGAGCCAAGCTCGCCGGCGCCGGTGGCGGTGGCACGATCATCGCGTTGCACTTGCAGCCGGACGAGTTGGAGCAGGCGCTCCGCGCGGAGGGCGTAGAGCTGATCTTCCGCCCGCAGCCGGTGCGTGGGGTGTGCCTGGACGCGGACGATGCCGGGCTGGCGTAACGGCATCGAACCCCTCCGCAACGCGCGGTGACAAGACGGACACGGATACAGGTACTGTAGGCTGTATCCAAGGGTAAGCTTGACCCGGGAGACAGTTCGGGCAGTAGACGCAGGGAACCCCGACGCCCGAAGGTGTACCAGAGGACATCGTCCGGCGGCAACGTACGCACCTTTAGTTACCGTGATATAGAGGAGACGGCTGACCTTGATTGGACGAGATGTAAGGGTGGGCGCGTGCCTGTACGCTAAAGACATGGACAGTATGGTTCGATTCTACAGAGATACATTGGGCTTGCACACGCAATGGGATGGCGGGGATTTTGCAGAGTTTGAGACGGCAAGCGGTGCGCTGTCCTTGTTCATGTACAGCAGAGAGGCATTTGCACGGGCATTGGGGGAGAGCGACGTCCCTCCAAAAGGAATCAATCTAACGTTCGAAATCGCCCTCTGGTTGCCCTGCTATGCCGATGTGGATACGGAATACGAGCGGCTGGGCAAGTTGGGTGTGCGATTTCCGACCGGAGAACCCACAACCTATCCCTTTGGCATCCGCAACTTTTATGTCGCCGACCCGGAGGGTAACCTGCTTGAGATCGGCAGCATGAGGGAGACGTAGCCGGACGGTACGTGCCATCACAAAGGTGCCATGCTCGCGCATTCTGTTCCAAACAACACGAGTACTCGGCCAGTTCAGCTTTTCGAGCGCTGCTGCTATTCAGCTGAAAACACAAAACGGTGAGGGTCTTGACCTCACCGTTTCATGCCCTTTGTCTCACCCTCGCTCAAGGGTGAGTTCTTCTGTGGGCAGGATAGGACTCGAACCTACGACCTCCACGATGTCAACGTGGCGCTCTAACCAACTGGGCTACCTGCCCGAACGAGGACCATTATAGTGACATACGCGGCCTCTGCAAGTTGAGGGGTGTTCGTCGACGGGCGGTATCGCCGGTAGGCCCCCCAGGCGTGGAGGCAGCAGCCTCTGTGTATAGCGGGCGAACCGGTTCCCGCCCGCGGACATGTTCTGTCTTGATTGATGTATCGCGAGGGAGTATAATCCCCCTCGACTGAACCCGTTCAGTATGGAGCCGCGAATGATGCAACTCAAGGTAGAGTTTCTGGGCCTGGCAAGGGAGCTGGCCGGCGTGTCAGCGTGCCTGGCAACCCTGGCGGCGGGGGCCACCTGGCGCGATCTGATCTGCGACCTGGCGTCCCAGTTCCCCGCCCTGGTCGGCCCGGTGATCCTCCCCGATAGCTGCACCCTTTCCACTGCGTACATGCTGAACGTCAATGGGCGCACGATTGTGCGCGATTTCGATGAGCCCGTGCATACGGGGCAGCGCCTGCTGCTGATGTTTGCCGAGGCAGGGGGGTAAGAAGATGCACGCCTATACTGGCAAGATTCTGCACGTCGATATGACGACGCAGACCACCCGGGTGCAGACCGTAGAGCCCGAGTTCCTGAAAAAGTACCTGGGAGGGGTAGGCCTGGCCACGCGCCTGGTGTACGATAACACCCCTGCCGGCTGCGATCCGTTAGGGCCAGACAATGCGCTCTGCTTTGCCTGCAGTTCCTTCGCCGGGACGCCCATTCCCGTTGGCACCAAGCACGGTGTCGCCTCCAAGAGCCCGTTAACCGGCTTTATCGGTGACTCGCTCTCCGGCAGCCACTTTTCTGAGATGCTGCGCCGCGCCGGTTGGGACGGACTGGTGATCAAGGGGCAGGCCCCGCGTTGGACGCTCTTGTTCATCGACGACGATCGCATCAGTTTCATGGATGCCTCTGCCTATCTGGGCCAGGGCGCCGTCGAGGTGCAATCCGTCATCCGTGACAGGCTGGGCGATGAGAATATCCGCGTGAGCGCCATCGGGCCGGCGGGCGAGAACCTGGTGCGCTTTGCCAGCATCGACAATGATGGCAGGCAGGTTGGCCGTACAGGCAATGGCGCGGTGATGGGTTCCAAGCGCATCAAGGCGATCGCCATTCGAGGCACCAAGCCGGTCACCGTGGCTGACCCCAAGGGCTTGATGGAGGCTGGACTCAAGCTTATCAAGACCTCCCAGGGCCCCGGCACGCTCAAGTACCGCAGCCTGGGGACGCCATCCAATGTCCTGAATATGAACGCCATCGGCGTGCTGCCCACCCGCAATTTCTCCGAGACCACCTTTGAGCATGCGGACACGATCAGCGGCGAGTACCTCCGTGACCATTTCAAGGTCAAGGCCGTGGCCTGCTCTGGCTGCTCCATCGCTTGCGAGCAGTGGGGTGTGGTCCGTGACGGCAAGTACAAGGGCGCCAAGATCGGGCTCGACTATGAGCCGCTCTTTGCCGTGGGCTCCAACTGCGGCATCGGCACGCTGCCTCCGATCATCAAGCTGGTAGAGATGGCCGATGAGCTCGGCATGGACGGCATGAGCGCCGGTGTGGTGATCAGCTGGGCCATGGAGTGCTATGAGAAGGGTATCTTGACCAAAGAGGACTGCGACGGCCTCGAGTGCAACTTTGGCAATGAGGACGCTGCGATCGCCCTGATGGAAAAGATGGCCCACCGTGATGGGATCGGCGACCTGCTGGCTGAAGGCACCAAGCGCGCCTCGGAAAAGCTTGGTAAGGGCAGCGAGCACTTTGCCATGCACTGCAAGGGCCTGGAAATGCCCGGCTATGACGTGCGCAGCCTCAAGACCTTTGCCGCCGGCCTGGCGGTGGGCACCCGGGGGGCCTGCCACAACCGCTCCCTGGCCTATGAGCTGGACATCAAGGGTGTCGTGGATCGCTTTACGGCGGAGCCTGGCCGCGGTCCGCTGATGGCGGAGAACGAGAATTTCGCCTGCATTCTCGACTGCCTGGTGCTCTGCAAGTTCCTGCGGAACTGCTTTGACGACTTTAACACGGATGTGGCGCGGATCTACACCATGGCCACAGGCATAGACCTGACGCCTGAAGAGTTGCTTCAGGTCGGCGAGCGCGTCTGGAACCTGAAGAAGGCGTTCAACATCCGCGAGGGCTGGACCCGTGCGGACGACACGTTGCCACCGCGGGTGCTCAACGATCC
>CAZMAI010000203.1:0-4629 GCA_964564195.1 uncultured Anaerolineales bacterium
GCGTTCTCCAGCGCCTCCACCGCCACCATGATCTCGGTGTCGGCGGCCAAACCCATCAGCCGCGTGATTTTGGCCCGGCCGATGACCTGGTTGGCGATCAGAATGTCCCTGATCCCCGCACTGGCCATGGCCTCAGCCTCGCCCACCTTGGCGCAGGTGATGCCCACCGCCCCGGCACGCAGTTGCTTCCAGGCGATGACCGGGGACTTGTGCGTTTTGCTGTGGGGCCGCACCCCCGTCGGGCCGTCCCGCATAAAGTCCGCCATGCGTGCGATATTGCGGTCCAGTGCGCGCAAGTCCAGGCACAGCGCGGGGGTATCCAAGTCCCATTTGCTCAGGCCGATCGAGTTGCTCTGCATCATGCATCCTCCCTGTGGCGACAGGTCTATGGTGCCACGCTAGGCCATCCGGGCCAGGCGTTCGCGGGTAATCTCGTAACGCAACGGCTCATGGGTGACGAACAGGCGCCGGATCTCATCCACCATCTCGCGCGTCAAGCCCAGATACGAGTCGCGCGTCAATCCCGCGATATGCGGGGTGAGCACGACATTGTCCAGCGTGCGAAGGGGGGAATCGACCGCCAGTGGCTCGGGCTCGTACACGTCCAGTGCCGCCCAGAAACGCCCCGTGCGAAGTTCCTCGACGAGCGCTTCCTGGTCCACCACCCAGGCCCGTGAGGTGTTGATGAACACCGTGCCGTCCGGGATCAGAGCAAGTTCACGGGGGCCGAGCAGATGCCTCGTCTCGGGTGTGATCGGCAGGTGTACAGAGATCACCTTGCAGCCGCGAAGCAGGTCGTCTAGCGCGACCTTCTTGACGCCCAGCGCGTCCATGTCCGCCTCGGAGACATACGGGTCATAGCCCCAGACCTGGGCACCGACGGCCTGGAACAATGCAGCAGTACGGCGCCCGACATAGCCCAGGCCGAGCAGGCCTACGGTCTTGCCGCGTATCTCGTAGGTATTCACGGCCCGCCCGTCAGGCCAGGCTTCACCCGACTTGAGCCTCCGGTCAAAGTCCTGCGGACGGCGCAGCCCCATCATGGCGAGCACGAGCGTGATGTCCGCCACGGACTCGGCGATGCGCGCGGCAGCGTGCGTCACGCGGATGCCCCGATCGTAGGCCGCATCCGTCATAAAGGGCTTGATGCTGCCGGCGGCATAGGCCACGAGCGCCAGCCGATCCGCTTGTCCAAGTACCTCAGGGGTGAGCTGTGGCAGCCCCCAGCTTGCCAGGATCGCGTCCACGCCCGGGAGGCGATCACGCAAGGTGGCTACATCCCAGTTGCGTCCATCCTCATTGAGCGTTACATCGGCGAAGGAACGCAGGTCCGCCAGCGTGTCTGGGGCCAACACGAGGTCCCTCAGCGGCAGCGGGATAGTGACAAGGACGCGGATTTTGTTCATGGTTCACACTCTCCGGGTGACAAGCGCACTGGTTCGGTGCTAGGATAGGCGCAGAAGAAGGCCAGGTCAATGCCGTTGTGGGTCGGAAGGACGTAGCTGTGGACCGATCTTTGCGAGGCACGGTGACGCTGCCGGTCTGGCTGAGAGCGCACGACAGGGGGCCGCTGGGGACGCTGCTGAATGGCCTGTTTCCGCCCCACTGCGTCGCGTGCGGCAGGGCAGGCGAGTGGTTTTGTGCCGCGTGCATCTCGTCCATCCCCGGCCGGGGCAGGCTCAGTCTGGTGCCGCGGCTCCGCAACCGGACAGAGGCGCTCGCCGGGGCCCTGACGCTTGCTCCTCATATCTATCCCCTGCGCGAGGCGGTGCACGCGCTAAAGTACGCTGGCGTGCGCGTCCTCGCGGACCCATTGTCCACTCTGCTGGTGGCTGGTTGGCGGGGGCAGTTGCGCACAGTGGACGTTGTCGTCCCTGTCCCGCTCCATCGTGCCCAATTGCGCCGGCGAGGCTACAATCAGGCAGAGTTGCTGGCCCGCGGCTTTTGTGCTGGCACCGGCCTTGACCTGTGCGCCAACGTCCTGCACCGCTGGCGCTCGACCCGGTCTCAGGTGGGGCTCTCGACGGAGGACCGTCTGCACAATGTCGCGGGAGCCTTCAGCTGTTCAGAGGGGGTATTTCGGGGCGCTTCCGTGCTGCTGATCGATGACGTGCTCACGACCGGGGCGACGATGTCGGCCTCTGCTCAAGCGCTCAGGGACGCGGGCGCCGCTGTGGTCTGGGGCATGGCGCTGACGCATCCACCTGGTCCCTTGGGGGTATTCCCGTAGTATGGCAGGCAGGATTCCGTAGGAATTGCGGAGTGAAAAGCCTTGTTCCGCAGCGCGATATCAGGTATACTGCTTATGTAAGCAGTCTTGCGTCCTGTGCACCTGCCTTGGAGGCAAACGTGCATCTGCGATCGGGCCATCTCCCTAGAGCGTTGCTCACCCTGTGTCTGGTGCTCTTGGCCTGCGTGCCTGTTGCATTAGCACGTGGCGATTCCGTCGTGGTCGTGGACGCTCCCCAGCATCTGGCCGTCCCTCTTGCAGATCCTGTGGCCGACGATGTGCTCTTGCTGCAGACCACCTATGTTCCGGCAACCTCCCCCCGCTACGTTGTGACACTGAGCAACCTCAGTAGCTGGGATCTATTCGGCCTGTACGTCCTGGACCGTTTCTTTGCCCCAGAGTCCGAGGATGAGCAGAGCGCAGAGTGGTTTGTCGAGTCACTGGCTGCGGGCGAATCCGTTTCGCACGTTTTCCTGTTTGAGGATTCGGATCCGCTGGCATGCTGCCATCAGCTCGAGCTGAACTGGTCCGACGGGTGGAGTGCCTTTGTGGTGGATCAGGGCGAGGGCAGCCGCACCACTCTCTGGAGTATGCCCTTGAGCGCCGAGATGGCCTTTGTGGTCGAGGAAGCGCCCCTGTCCTTTGACTATTCCGACGGACGCAGCAAGCTGGGCTTGCACGTGACCCGCAATTCTGACCCGAACATTATGGCCTTTATCAAGGATGCCGAGCCCGCGGTGCTTGTAGGCGTCGGGGATCTGGGCTGGCTGGCTGAGGCCAAAGAGATATCTCCGGGGACGATCACGCTGGGACGATTTGAGGAGGTCGATCAGACCTTCACCGGTGACCCTGCCGAGCGCGCCCAGCGGTTTGTGATGGCCCATGCGGCGCGATATCTCGCGAACCCAGGCGTGGATTACTGGTTGGGATGGAATGAGCCCGGCATCGACAGCCCCGCCGACATGGCGTGGTATGCGCGCTTTGAGGCTGAACGCGCCGAGTTGATGGCTGCCCTCGGTTTCAAGGTCGCCATTGGGAACTTTTCCACCGGGACACCCGAAGCGGATGAGTTTGCAGCCTTTCTCCCTGCCATCCAGGCCGCCAAAGCGCATGGCGGCGTTCTCGCCCTGCACGAGTACTCGGCACCGACTATGATGGAAGGTGTTGGGGAGGGGATACCCGGCCACGACGCAGAGGCTGATAGTGGCAGTCTCACCTTGCGCTACCGCTACTGGTACGAGCATTATCTCGCTCCTGCCAGGCTGGTTGTGCCGCTGGTGGTGACGGAGGCGGGCGTGGATGGCGGTGTGCTCGTTGCCCGGCAGGCCGGGCTCGGAGGGTGGCAGGACTTTGAGGGGACAAGCCCCGAGAGTTCCCTTTCCGGGTATCTCCAGCAACTCTCCTGGTATGATGACGAACTGCGGCGGGATCCCTATGTCATTGGCTTTGCCGTCTTTAACGCCGGTGATGCCAGTGGCCGTTGGGGCAGCTTTGATGTCACCGCTGACCTGGGCGCGATTTTGCAGATGGTGTCGGAAAAGGAATAGACTGGCCCCCTCTCGGCACTCAAGGAGCCTGGCCGGCTCCTTTTTTCGTTTCCGCTGACAGAGCAATTTCCTGTGGTCGCGCCCAGGCGCTATAATCCGCCTACTAAAGCGCAGGAGCGACCATGTCAGAATCGCTACAGAACCGGGGTCCGAGCGGGGTGGAGGCAGCTGTGGCACGCTATGGCGTGCCGCGGATAGAGCATCTGGAGATACCGGTCTCGCAAGAGACCCTGGACTATTGGCGTCATCTCAAGGACGGCCGGGTCGCGGAAGTGGTGCTCCTCGTGAGGCGTCCGGATGGCCGCTACCTGCTGCATACCAAGAGCTTTTATCCCGAGGGTGCCTACCGGCTGATGACCGGCGGCATCAACCCCGGGGAGGACTTGATCCAGGCAGCCATGCGCGAAGCACGGGAGGAGACGGGGCTGGTCATTGAGATAGAGCGATTCCTCGGCGTGCTCGCCCATCGATTCGTGCACGGCGATCATGGGTTTGATTTCACCAGCTATCTGATCGAGCTCGGCGAGATGGATGGCACGCTGGGTGTTCAAGATGAGCACGAACAGATCAGCGGGTATATCGAGGTTGCTCCGGAGAGGTTATCCGCTGTCGCGGATCGTCTGGAGGCGCTGGATGGCCGGTGGCGCGATTGGGGGGTGATCCGGGCGGCCGCGCACCGCCTGGCGGCCCGGGCCTTGGAGGGTACGAGCGGGTGACAGAGCGGGTCTATGATGTGATCGTGGTGGGCGCGGGGCACGCGGGCTGTGAGGCTGCGCTGGCGGCTGCGCGCATGGGGCGGCGCACGCTCCTCGTCACGATGAATCTCGACCTGATCGCACTCATGCCCTGCAA
>CAZMAI010000204.1:0-4609 GCA_964564195.1 uncultured Anaerolineales bacterium
CACAGCAGGTACACCGGCCGCGTGCCGATGGCCGCCATGAGCGGGTAAGCGACCAGCGGGCCAATGCCCGAGCCCAGGTCGCCCATGGTCTGGTAGGCGCCGACGAGCGGTCCCCGCCCGCCCCGCCGCGTGAGGTCGCCCATCCACGACATGAGCATGGGCGAGACCACGCCGTTGGCCAGCGCCGTCAGGATCACCGCCAGGATCACGAGCACGGGATGCGCCCCCGCTCCAAGGCAGAGCAGGCCCGTAACACCAAAGGCCTCGCCCAGCAGCAGCACCCGCGTGCGGTCGCCGAGGCGATCGGAGAGGTAACCCAGCGCCGGCCCCGAGAGCACCGAAAGGCCGTTGCGTGCAAAGAGAAGCACACCGGTCAGTGATGCGACGCCAACCACCGCGGCGCCCAGGCGCAGCCCCTCGGGCAGCGCCTCCTTCAGATAGTACCCAAGCGTGCCGTAAAAGACGCCCGCGAAAAAGAGCCGCTCCACAAAGTTGAGCACCAGGATGAGCCACAGCCGGGTATCCAGGCCGCGGAGGCTACCCAGCAACAGGCGCAGCCGCTGCTTTGCGGTCAGGCCGGTCACATCGCCGGAAACCGCGACCGCCCGCCCGGGCCGCCGCGGCAACATGAACGCCAGACCAACCGCCGCCGCCGAGAGCACCCCCAGCATGACCATCGTCCGGCTGAACCCCAGCGCATCGGCGAGAAATCCGCCACCCATGGCACCTACGGCGCCGCCGAAAAAGGACAGCGAATGGTATGTGCCGGCGTAGCGACCCCGGTTCGCGGTTGCCGTCACGTCCAGCACCATGGCATAGGCCGACACGGCGATCAGGGCCCAGGCCACGCCCCAGAGCGCCCGCAGCGCCACCAGCGGCCAGAATCCACGTACCAGGCCGTAGCCGAGCGTGGAGCACGCGCCGATGGCCAGACCCAGGGTGTAGGGCACGCGCGGGTCGACCCGGCTGTTCAGCCAGCCGCTGAGCATGTTCAGCGGGGGCCTCACCAGGCGGTTGATGGAGAGCAGCACGCCCACCTGGGTCACAGTGATCCCCACCGCCGGGTAGAGCGATGGAAGCACCGCATAGGCCGTGCCGTCGCCGATCAGCGCCAGCGCCGTGCAGGCGGTGAGAATCCACACCGCACGGGTGCTGGAATTCGGTTCTGGTTGGATCCGCGGTCCTGAAGGTGCTCTGGTCGGCACAGGCTGCTCCCCGGTAGGCTCCGGCTATCCTAGCCAAAGTGGACTCGGGAAGCAAGGGGTGTAGCGGCGCTAGTCCTGCGCCTTCTTGCGCGGCACAGTTGCATCGGACTCTGTACTGAACCCCCCAGCGGCCAGAGCCTGGAACGGGAAACCACGAGCGGGCGCCGCAGGCACTCCGCGTCTGCCAGGCCCCGGAGATCTGGTGGCCCGGCGCCGGCCGGGGTCAACACCTGCGGCGCCCGCTCTTTCGCTACGCTATAGACCTACAGCTCAGCCAGGGGGCGCCGGCTCGTCCGTCGACGAGGGCGCACGGCGCCTCCGCGCTGGCCTGGCAGGCCCATTCTCTGGATCCGCCTCCGGTACGGGCGGGATCAAGTCCACACCCTCATCGGCAGCCTCGACATTGCCAAGAGGCGGAACGATCTCTGGAATCGCCGCTGCTGTCATAGCATCCACCACAGGGAGCGGAGGAATCTCTGGCTCTGGGGCAGCACCGGGAGCCTCGGGAGGTGCCACCTCAACCTCATGTACCAGCACCTTTGAGTCCTCCAGTTCCGCCTCCCCGGCTCCGCTGTCCAACACGATCTTGATCGTAATCTCCTTTACCACGATTGCGCCTCCTCGGGAGCACCCGTTTGTCTGCGACATGTGCGCGGTGGTCCGCCGCCCACAGTCACGCTCTCAATCAACGCAAGGTGGCCTCCGTGATCTGCCCGCCGTCGACAAGAACGTCGACCTTGCGGCCATTCGCCAGCGCCATGCTCAAAATCATGTAGATGTTGGTGACGCCATCCGCCGCGCCGGTCTTGATGCGGAGCCAGCCGCTGAGATCCTGCACGATGGCCCAGGCCTGCTGCGTCCCAGCCTTGCAATGAGTCCTGACAACCGACTTGTCGTTGTACCACATCTGAACAAACCCTCCGCCTCGTGAGCGAGGCCCTACTTGATCGTGGCCTCGATGATCTGACCATCCTTGAGCAACACGTCGACCTTGCGCCCGTTCGCCAAAGCCTCACACACGATCATAAAGATGTTGGTGGTCCCGTCTATGGATGTGGTCGCGACCCGTGTCCAGCCGCTGTCGCCCGAAAAGTAGGCCCACGCACTGCGTGTGCTGCTCTTGGCGTGCGCGCGGATCGGCACACGGTCGTTCTGCCAGAGGGACTGCGTCTTGACGGTCATGCTCGCACCGGGAGCCGAGATGTCCGTGATCTCCAGGCCCGAAACAGTGCCGTCCCACCAACGGCTGTTCGGAGAGGTGGTGGTGCCGAACTGCTTTGCATCGGGTGCACCAAAGAGATCCCCGCTGTCGCCCTGGTTCGCATCATGTTCCAGATCGAACCGGCCATCCGCTTGCTCGAGTGAGCATTCATAGTGCTGAGCGGCCGTCATCTGTTCGTGATTGTTACTGCCGTTGGTGTCAACATGCCAGATGGCAAGCCCCGCATCGGGGAGCGCCGTATCTCGGCCCGTCTTGGCACGGTTCTCCATGACAAAGTACTCGGTGGCGCTCTTCTTGTAAAAGAGAAAGTCATTCGTGCCGGCCGCGACGGTTACCGACATGCCAGGACCAAGCGTCGTCAGCTTGGACGTCCACCCGGCATAGTCCTTGAGATAGGCGCATACCTGCGTGGGGTTAACGTTAGACCCGCCAGAGCACATTAGACAATAGTGCCCAACGCCCGATGACTCATAGCCATAGTCATACAGGTCTGGAAAGTCGCAGATCATGTGGCCGTTCTCGTGGCAGAAGGTTCGCAGACTCAGCGCGCTGCCGATGTTGGTTATCTGGTAGTCTGAAAAGCGCCGAGTACTGGTCGCCACGAAAGGAGATGCCAGCGCCCATGAGTGTGGCCACAGCCCCTGCGACCAGTTGTTGACCGTGGGACCGGCATAGAACACGTTGAGCGCCCGGACATAGCCACCACTGTCAGCGGTCAGCTGGCCAAAGTTGAATCCGCCGGATTTCAGGTGGTTGAGCCCCTCGATGATCAGTTCGCGCGCCCTCGTGCCATAGCTCACTCCGGGGTCTGTGTAGTAGGACCGATTGTGCTGGGCCGTATAGTAGGCCGTCACCACGTTGGTATAGGTCAGCTTGCCATCGGAGACAGCATGGAAATAGTCACGGACCGATCCATTGTTGCCAAAGTTGGTGTAGCCGACCTGGTTGCAGTAATTCGTGATCTCTTGCTGCGAGATCGTACCAGACACATCGGGAAACTGAATCAGCAGGCAGAGTCCGACATAGCTACCGACGGTCTGCGCAAGGGGCCCCTCCGCATCGTCATCTTCCGCGGCCTCAGGACCGGCCTGTAGATCTTTACGCCTCTGACGGCGCTCCTTCCAACGTGGCTCCACTCCGGTTGCGTCCTCAGCGGCTCGTGCCTGTGTCCGTGCGGCGTCACGGGCGACCCGGATATGTTGAGGCAGGGGCAGTTCTCGGGGAGGCTTTTCGCCGACCCGAACACCGCTGGGCACCAACGTATCCTTGTCCTCGGAAAGCTCTGCATAGTGGAAAAAACCGCTTTCGGGGTCCTGGACAACCGTGTATCCGTCCAGTGTCTCGAACACGGCAAAGAACTGGTCGCCCCACCCCCTCACCCGAATCTCTGAGCCATCGGGATTATAAAGTGTGAACTCCTCACCGGCATAGGGAATAGGCATGGTATCCTCCTTCACACGGGGCAATCCGAACAACCATCGGCAGTGGGTAACCTCCTTTCTGCGGACAAAAGGGGCTCCCCGGTGTGCAAAGAGAGGACGTTGGGGCGCCTAACATAACACCATTGAAATGGTAACCGAAAAAAACGTAATAGTCAATATACGATATATTCCGGAGCGTAAATCTGGCGTTAAGCCGCTCCCGTCCAGATCGTATCCGGCAAGCTGCGTAATCAACCTGCCCCGTTCAAATCATCGTCCTGGTGCGGCGTCTGACTTTTGTGCTAGACTCGACACGAACAAGATCTTTAGGAGCGGGAGTAACTGACCAATGCACAGGGTAACGTGTGGGATCGGCGGCGCCCTTGACGGCATCCGCGCCATCTCCTTTGATGGCGACGACACGCTCTGGGACTTCGAGAGCGCCATGCGCCATGGACTGGCGTGCGTGCTCCAGGAACTGCGGCGGCGGTTGCCCGGGGAAGCCTCGCAGGCACTCAGCGTGAGTCGATTGGTGACGCTGCGCGACGCTGCCGAGGGGGACATGCCGGGGGCCACGCTGGAGGCCATCCGCCTGGAGGGGATGCGCCGTGCGATCCTTGCCGCGGGCGGCAGTCAGGACGCAGCGCTGGCGCAGGCGCTGTTTGACCTGTACATGCACGAACGCTATGGCGCGCTTCAGTCCTATCCCGATGCCGGCCCGGCCCTCGAGGCTCTCAGTGGGCAGTACGCGCTGGCGATCA
>CAZMAI010000205.1:0-4596 GCA_964564195.1 uncultured Anaerolineales bacterium
TGATCCGCCGGCAGCGCAACACCATCGCCCACGCCGAGGCCTACGAAAAGACCTACCAGGCGCGCAGCGTGCTCTGCCTGTTCGCCATCGCGCTGCTCTGGCCGGAGCTGCCGGAGTAGGCGGCGATCGGAATTGCTTTGCGCGGCCATTGGAGTGGCTACGCGTTAACGCGTTGCGCGGTTTTCGCGCCGGCGTGCCTCCTTCGGGCGGTATCTGTTTCCTTTGGTCGCCGCCTCGGTTCTGGAGCGCGGCCTTCAGGCCGCATCCGTGACCTCCGCGGGGCCATGCCCCCGGCGTGTCGATCTATAAGGCTGCCCAACCTGTGCATCCTGTCTGTCCCTGTTGAGTGCCCTGGGGCCCAAAGCCCTGTTGCCTCGACGCGGCCTTGACAATCGACTGCCTGGCGGTAGCATAAAGGCGCCGACTCGTTCTTTCGCATCCGCTCTGGCTCTGGCAGCGTTGACAGGGAAGGTGACACCATGCCGAGTCCTGACGCCTCATCCGTTTTGGCACAGACCTTCCTTTACCTCCATCGCGCCATCACCCGCGGCCTGCGCGTCTCACTGGAGCGAGGCGCCGCATTCCGTGAGACGCCGCCCGCCGACCCGTTTGTGCGGCAGGGGTACGTCGACTATGTGACCATCCTCACCGTCGTCGTCAACGCGCATCACAGCGGCGAGGACGAGGTAGCCTTTCCCGCCCTGCGCGCGGTGATCCCCGATGCCCCCTACGGCCGTCTGCTGGCCGACCATCAGGTGATCGTCGGCCTGCTGGGCGCGATCCGCGGCGCGGTCACCGCGTACGGGGAGGGGCGCGACGCCGCCCTGGCGGACATGCTCGACGAGCTGGGCCGCCTGCGGCGCCTCTGGGAGCGGCACATCCCGATCGAGGAGGGTTATTTCACACCGGCAGCCGTGAACGCCGTGCTGTCCGGCGAGCAGCAGATCGCCCTCGAAGGCGTGTGGGCGGAGCACAGCCAGAACCTGGCCACGCCTCCCTGGCTGGCCGTGCCCTTTGTGCTCTACAACCTGGAGCCCGCGGATCGCGCCGGCATGGCTGCCCGGTTTCCGCCGGCGGTGGTACAGGAGTTGCTCCCCGTCATCTGGGCGGAACACTGGCGCGCCATGAGGCCGTTCCTGCTGGTGGAGTAGGCGCTGGCGATCGGAAGCGCTGCGCGTGGCCATTGGTATGGCTGCGCGTTAACGCGTCGCGCGTTGGCGCGTTACCGGTAGCGCCGCCTTTAGGCGGTATCCCCCTGACGTCATTGATCGCGTCGGAGCGCCGCCTTTAGGCGGTTCTGCCTTCCGGAGATCGCTATGGCCTGACCTGGAGCGCAGGCTTTAGCCTGCATCTGCTGTCGAAATCGCGATCTGCCCTGTGTTGAATGCCGCTCAATTGCAGCTATCATTGCTCCAGGAGGGCAAGTGAGTCAAGAGAACCCCGTTATTATCCGGCACAGGGCCATCCTTCTCAACATCGCCTAGCGGTATCCACGCGTGACCATGGCTCAGGAGCTATACGAATCCACGCAAGGGGTATGGATCGTAGGTCCTCGCCGCGAGAAGGCGGAGTATGCCATGGCCGTGTACCAGGGCGTGGTGCAGGAGGTGTACCGCATCAAGGGCTGGTACCCCGGTGGCACTCTGCTCTATAGCACGCGCCCCCCTGGGAATTTGCGGACAAGCGCCGCTGGGAGTTCGACGGCGAGATCGCTGAGGAGCCGGTTCGCAGCGCGTATCTCGGCAGATATGTAGGCAAGGGCACGCAGAATCCCGTGCGGTACGTGGATATTTAGCGCACGCGCCCCGGAGCGCGGCCTTTAGGCGGTATCCCCAAAACGTCGTTGATCGCGCCGGCGTGCCGCCTTCAGGCGGTATCCCCCTAACGTCCTTGATCGCCCCGGAGCGCCGCCTTTAGGCGGTATCCCCAAAACGTCGTTGATCGCGCCGGCGTGCCGCCGTCAGGCGGTTCCGGGTTGCCATGATCGCTACGGCCTGGCCTGGAGCGCGGCCTTCAGGCCGCCTCCGGCTGAGCCGATGCCAGAACCTGTGAGGCCTCGCCTGAGGGTACTTGTTGGCGAGATCGGGCCTGGAGCGCCGCCTTTAGGCGGTTCTGGGTTCGCGGAAGACGAGGCCGCTGAGTACAGCAGGCGTCCTCCGTGCGAGCATAGTGCGGCGCTCATTGCATACCGGGTCGAGGCCCCGTCGTGGAGTCATGTTCGCGCCCTGAACGGCAGCGGGCATGTCTCCGGTTGTAGTTTGTGGGTGCGCATTCGGCACGACACCTATCGTGTCGCTTGTCATCGCGGCCCTCGACAGTCGCGCCCCAAGAGGCAGCGGGCAGTTGTGCGGCTATTGCCTGTAGAGGCGCGTTCGACGCGAAATCTGTCGTCCCGCCGTGCATCGCGGCTCTGGAGAGCCGCGCCCCAACGGACCGCCCGCGTCCCACCGGACTGCCGGCATCATGCCGGCTTGCTGCCGCCCTGTCGCGGAGTACAGAGCGCTGTGTACAACGCACGCGCTCCAGGCAACGACCGGCGCCAGCCTATCTTCTTTCCATCCCTGCCCATTTGTCAGTGGGAACGTACGTTCAGGATTGTGCCCAGCACGAACAGGGCCGCGGCGACATACCAGAGTGGCTTGCAGACCTGGGCGAACGGCCACCAGTAGAACATGCAGGTGGCCAGATACAGCGCCACATACGGGATGAACACCGGCGAGCGAACGCTGGAACGCCAGTCAGTGATGCGCAGCACGTACTCGACGGCAAAGCCGAAAGCGGCCCATACCAGGTACAGGAACCCGCCCAGCCAGAGCCACCAGGGTTTGCCGCCACGCAGGAGCGTCACGCTGACCGCCGCGGCCGGCACGCTCAGGGCATACACGATCCAGCCGTAGCGCTCGACAAGGTCCATACGCAAACCGCGCACGAGGAAATGCACGCAGAGGAGTGTGAGGAAACTCAGCGCCGTGATTGCATACAGCCGCTCGAGACCGTCCATGTCGCACATGAGACCTCCCTGTGCCACTCGCGGACACCGTAGTCGTTAACATACAGACGGCAGTTGCGTTGAGATTCAGAGTGTGCCTCTTCAGACAGCCGAAAAGCCTGTGAATCGATGAGGCGCGTGTTTCAGGGCGTATGTGATTCGCTACCCGGACCGAGAAGGATTTGTTGCGTATGATGCCCAGACGATCTCAAGTTTGGCCGCAATATGCTCCGGAATCGAGACGCAGGTGCCCTGCGTGGTCCAGAACATGGCGCCCAGAGGCGCCCTCTGCAGGCGGTCAAGCCTGAGAATGCGGTCTTGGCCGGGAACAAGGAGGGTGTCAAAGTCGATTTCAACGGCATAGTCGCGCTCTCCCTGTGAGGCGCGATAGGGGTCCCAGTGTGGTCGGCTGATAGGGTTGGTGACAATCGTTCCAGAGCCGAAAAGGCCTTTGGGCTCGACTCCCAGTCTGATCAGGAATGCGCGGTCGCCAATCGTGGGCCTCCGCGAGCGGCCAGTGCTCCAGGTATACCTAAAGCGGTGTCCGGCCTTAACCAGTGCGGCACTCTGGCCTAGTTCGTCCCAGGTCCAAGCTTTGGGGTTGTGCTTGAGTAGGTATGTCGCTCCCATGAATCACTCCTTCTGTTGTTGCCGCGTAGGACTCTGTAAGCCGACAGGAATGTCGGCGGTCCGCCGCTTGCCTGGGGGCGCTCCGTATCCTGCCCATCCTGTCTATCCCTGTTAAATGTCCTACTCTCCCCATCCCGCTCGTCGCAGCGCCCTGTGCGCCAGCAGCGTCAGCCAGCGCGATGGGACCTTCTTCTGGCCAAACTCCCAGCCCTTGTAGTGCATCCAGACCGACTCGGGGGTGAACCGGCCCTCGGCGTCGGCCTTGGACGCGAGCAGGTCCAGCATCTCATTCAGGCGGGGATCGTCGTGCAACCAGGGGAACTGTGTCAGCACCTCGATGACGTGCATCAGGTCGTACCAGACGTACGGGGCCTTGAGCTGGCGAAAGTTGGTGCCCATGTAGAACATGTAGGGGTGCCGCTCGCGGCTCTGGGACCACAGCGTGAGCAATGTCTCGGCGCCGGTGCGGGCAGCGCCGCTGTCCCGCGTCTCCTCCCAGGCCGCGGCGACCTTGAGCACGACCAATGTGGCGTAGGGGCAGGGATCGTCCTTGCGGCCGGGGCCGCGCCATTTGATCCCGGGCGAGAGCGCGCAGGGCCAGCCGTTGTCGCGCGCCATGGCCATGAGGGCGTCCCGCGCCACGCGCACATCGGGCTCGTCGCCAAGCCCCATCCGCGCCAGGGCGCTCACGGTCACCGGGGCGTCACACAGCGCCCAGGCCGCCGTCGCGACGCCGCTGCCCCCATAGCTCTCGCTGATCTTGAGCGGGAGCCTGTAAATACCGTCGTCCGAGCGGTCGGCGCGGGCGAGCGCGGTGATCTCGGGCATGCACGTGTCCGCTGCGGTGACGCCCAAATCGGCGAGGAAGGAGAGCCGGTGAAACGGCTGGGTCGGGCTGCGGTGGCTGGCGATGACGTCCCCCGGCCAGTCCGCCAGGCCGTCGACGATGCCCCGTACCGCCGGATCGGCCAGCATCG
>CAZMAI010000206.1:0-4595 GCA_964564195.1 uncultured Anaerolineales bacterium
ATCCAGGACAATCCGGTCTTTCGGCTCACCCAGTATCTCTTTGTCGGCGTCTCGGCCGGGTACGCGGCGGCGCTGGCGTGGAACCACATCCTGGCGCCGCGCATCGCGCTGCTCCTGCGAGATCCGTCCGGCGCCTGGCCCTATTCCCTCATGCTCGCGCTGGCCGCGCTGCTGCTGGGGCGGGGCTGGCAGCCCACGGCGCGGCTGGCGGGGATCCCTCTGGCGCTGCTGCTGGGCGTGGGCGCCGCCGTGGCGATCGGAGGCGTGCTGCGGGGCACCCTGGTGCCGCAGATGGCCGCCAGCATCGTATCGCTTGCCCCTGTCGACTATGGTGGCGGGTTGCGGGGTTGGGCTTTTGCGCTGGATGCTGCCTTTATGCTCGTCACCACCCTGGCGGTACTGGCCGCCTATCGTTACCGCGCCGCGGCGCCAGGCGCAAACGCCCTCTGGCACCGGCTGGAGCGGCACGTGGGCCAGTTCGGGCGCGCGATGATCTTGCTCGCGCTGGCCGCCCTGCTCGCCGGGGCGATGCTGTCTTTCTTTAGCGCGCTGCGCGGCAGGCTTGACTTCTTCCTCTACGACTGGCTGGGCAGCATGCTTGGGTTGGGGGGCTGAGATGAGAGAGGGCAGGATGCCTCAGTCGATCCTGGCCGCCGATATCGGCACGGTGTGGACCCATGCCGCGCTGATCGAGCGCGTCGCCGGGGTCTACCGGTTGGCAGCGCGCGTCGACGCCCCTAGCCAGGCCGATGAGCGCGTCGTCGATCTGCAGGCCAGCCTGGGCGGTGCGCTGGAAAGGCTGCAACGGATCGTGCGGCGTCCCCTCCTGGATGCGGAAGATGCGCCGATCCTGCCACGGCAGCGGATCCAGGGCGCCGACATGCTGGCCATTACCACCAGCGCGGCAAAACCGCTGACCTGTGCCGTAATCGGACTGACGGAGGATCTCAGCCTGGGACCCGGACGCGAGGCCTGCGGGCTCGCCGGGACGGAAATCATCGCCGAGATCCAGCTCACGCTGGATCGCCCCCTGCGGCACCGCGCCCTGGCGGACCTGCGGACCACGCCACCCGATGTCATCGTGATGGTCGGAGGCGTGGACACGGGCCCCACACGCCCCTTTACGGGCGCAGCCGCCGTGCTGGCCACGCTCTATGCGGGCATTGCACCAGAGTTGCGCCCCGTCGTTATCTTTGCGGGCAATCTGGAGGCGCGCCGTCCTGTAGCGGATGCCCTCGGCCCGGAGTTTGACTACCGTGTGGTGGAGAATATCCACCCGCGCCTGGGCGAAAGCCATCCGCAAGAGTTGCAGCGGGAGTTGGAACGGATCCAGAACGAGCGCCGCCTGCCGCTGCTGCCCGGTTACGCGGCAGTATCCCTGTGGGCAGGCGCCCCCGTCATGAGCAGCACGGCGGGTATGAGCATCGTGCTGCAGTTCCTCAGCCAGCAGGGACGCTATGGAGGCCGCGTGCTCGGCGTGGACGCCGGCGCGAGCCGCACCGTGGCCCTGTGCTGCGGCATCCAGGACACGCCGGTGCTGGCCGAAGGACCGGGCATGGTCAACGATCTGGATCTCCTGCTCGATGGCGATGGCCGGGCGCGCATCCAGCGCTGGCTGCCCTCACCGGCCCTGGAGGCATCGGCATCCGCCCTGTTGCGCAACCGCGCCCTGCGGCCACACACCGTGCTGGAGAGGCCTGAGGAGGGGCTCGTGCTCCTTGCCGCCGCGCGGGAGGCTCTAGAGGGCCCGTTGAGGGCGCTGGCGGCCGCCACGGATTGCGATCCCAGGCGCGCCGACCTGATCGCCGCACGCGGAGGCGCGCTCTGCCGCTCTGGCAGTGACGCCCAGACGCTGCTCGCCCTGCTGGACGCGATCCAGCCGCGCGGGATCACGGACATCGTATTGGATAGGACCTCCATCTGGCCGGCGCTCGGTGCCCTGGCACAGCGCGAGCCGCTCGCCGCGTTGCAGGTGCTGGAACGCGATGCGTTGCATCGGCTGGGCACAGTGTGCAGCATCGACGGCAGGGGCATCGCGGGGAGACCCGCGTACCGCTACCGCATCCAGGATGCCGCCGGCATACGGGAGGACGAGGTCTGCTGGGGGACCCTGACCCGCATCCCCCTGGGGCAGGATCCGGCGATCCTGCGGATGGAGCCGGTGCGCACCGGGCGGTCCCGTCCCGCGAGTACTCTGCAGCCGCTGCACGCCGCCCTGCCGCAAGGGACGCCCGCGCTGATCATCGATGCGCGCGGGCGCCCCATTCATCTTGCGGATAGCGACACGGAACGCTACGAGGAGCTTGAGACGTGGTCGCGAATCCTCGGCTGAGCGGCGGGCGCCCCGTGCTGGAGACGGGCGTTTCCATACAGCGCCTGCGCCAGTTGCCATGCCCGGGCGAGGTACTTGTAGAGCCCGGGGACCAGCTTGAGCCCGACGATCTTGTCGCGCGCTGCGCCAGCGAGGAACGGGTCCTCGCCCTTGACCTGGCCCGCGATCTGCAGGTACCCGTGGAGGACGTTCCGCGGTACCTGCTCGTTCACCCTGGCCAGCGGATCGAACCCGGCGCGGTGATCGCCGCGCGCCGCCGCCCGCTGCGTCCGATGCTGCGGGTGAGAGCCGGCGAGCAGGGTGTGGTGATCGGGGAGCAGGAGGGGAGCCTGTTCCTTCGCGCTGCCGCTGACTATCAGCAGCTGCGGGCGTATATCCCCGGCGAGGTCAGCGAGGTGTACCCGGAACGCGGGGTGCTCATGCAGAGCTCGGGGCATGTGCTGCATGGCATCTGGGGCGCGGGGCGCGAGGCAGCCGGGCTGCTGAGCCTGGAGGTGGCTGATGCGAGCGCTCCTCTGGCCTGGCATCGGGTCACCGAGCGTCACTATGGCATGGTGCTCGCCGCGGGCGTGCTGCAGAGCGCCGTCGCGCTGCGACGTGCCGCCCAGTACGGCGTGGCAGGCATCATCGCCGGCTCGCTGCACCCTGATCTGAGGCAAGCCTGCCGCGACGCTCCCTTCCCGGTGGTCATCACCGAGGGGATGGGACGCATTCCCATGACCGCCCCGGCGTTCGCGCTGCTGCAGCAGTACCATGGCAGCCGCGTCGTGCTCGCGGGCGACAGCCGCCTCACGGCCAGCGGACCCGAGTTGATCATCCCTGAGTCTGTCGGCTCGCAGGGCGCCTCCCTCGCGGCCCTGCAGACGCCAGGCATCGGTTCGCTGGTCCGGCTGACCGGTTTTGCGCACATGGGGGCGGTGGGCGAGATCGTCTCGATGCCGGAGGAGCCGCAATTCTCGCCGGCGGGCGAGAGCATCCGCGGGGCGTGGGTGCGGCTCGCCGACCGGCGGATGGTCTTTGTGCCGCTGGAGAATCTGGAAATGCTGGGCAGTGCCCCGCCTGACCCGCTCGCGCTGATCCGGTAACGCCGGGTCGTATTCCCGACCGATAACCCGGGTGGGCGGTCCGCCGCTGACAGTTTTTGCGAGCACCTCTGGCGATGTTATAATCGGTCACGATCGATGGAAAACTGCCGAGAGGAACATCCATGGCCCTTAGCCGAGAACAGGTATTGCACATCGCTGAGCTCGCGCGGCTCAAGCTGACCGATCAAGAGACCGACCTCTTTGTCGAGCAACTCTCAGCCATTCTGGATTACGCCCAGCAGTTGAACGACCTGGATACCGACGCTATTCCGCCCACGGCACAGGTGCTCTCGTTGCACAACGTGATGCGCGAGGACGAGCCCCAGCCCTGCCTGACGCCGGACGAGGCTCTGGCCAACGCCCCCGCGCGGCAGGACGATTACTTTCAGGTCAGGGCCATCCTGGAATAGTCTCCGCTACACCGGCTGACCCTCTCGGGGAGGAATTTGTTGGAACTCTATGCACTAACCATCCATGAGGCCCAGGACCTGCTCGCCGCTGGCGAGGTGTCCTCGCGCGACCTCACCACAGCAGTGCTCGACCGCATCGACGCCGTGGATGACCGGGTCAAGGCCTATCTGCATGTAGACAGAGAATCCGCCCTGGCGGGTGCCGCTGAGGCTGACGAGCGCCGAGCAGCCGGCCAGGACCAGCCGCTATTGGGCGTCCCCATCGCCGTCAAGGATGTCATCGTGACCCGGGGCATGCCCACCACCTGTGGGAGTAAGATCCTGCAGGGATTCATGCCTCCCTATGATGCCATGGTGGTCGAAAAGCTCCGGGCAGCCGGCGCCGTGATCCTGGGCAAGACAAACACCGACGAGTTTGCCATGGGCTCGACCACGGAGAACTCGCGCTACTTTACCAGCCACAACCCCTGGGACCTGAGTCGCGTTCCGGGTGGCTCCAGCGGCGGCAGCGCCGCCGCCATCGCGGCCGATGAGTGCATCGGCGCTTTGGGCAGCGACACGGGTGGCAGCATTCGCCAGCCCGCAGGGCTGTGCGGCGTCGCCGGACTCAAGCCGACCTATGGCCGGGTATCGCGCTACGGGCTGGTGGCCTTTGCTTCCTCATTGGACCAGATCGGCCCCATCTGCAAGGATGTCACCGATTGCGCCATCCTGTTCCAGGCCGTGGCAGGCT
The DNA here is from genome assembly GCA_964564195.1 of uncultured Anaerolineales bacterium. Taxonomy (GTDB): domain Bacteria; phylum Chloroflexota; class Anaerolineae; order UBA1429; family UBA1429; genus JAAYED01. The sequence continues at coordinate 4,561 of CAZMAI010000206.1, forward strand.
ATGACCCGCGCGATGCAACCTCCGTGGACATGCCC
>CAZMAI010000207.1:0-4567 GCA_964564195.1 uncultured Anaerolineales bacterium
CCAGTGATCGACTCGACGAGTTCCGTCTGTCCGTTTCCCTGCACACCGGCGACACCGAGGATCTCACCGGCGCGCACCTGCAGGCTCACATCGCGCAGCGCGACGCCAGCGCGATCGGCATGCGTCGAGAGCTCCCGAACGTCCAGGACGACTTTCTCAGGATGGGCAGGCCCTTTGGGCACCTGAAGGATCACCTCGCGTCCCACCATCATCTCAGCCAGCGACGCCTGCGTGGACTCTTCAGGAGTCGCCTCACCCACCACGCGTCCCGCCCGCATCGCCACAATGCGATGGGAGACCTCGAGCACCTCACGCAGCTTGTGCGTGATAAAGATGATCGCGTGCCCGGCAGCAGCAAGGTCTCGCATCACCCGGAATAGATCCTCAATCTCCCGCGGAGTGAGGACGGCCGTTGGCTCATCCAAGATCAGGATGCGGGCATTGCGATACAATGCTTTGAGAATCTCTACCCGCTGCTGCACTCCCACGGGAATCTGCTCGATGATAGCGTCGGGATCCACAGCCAACCCGTATTGCTCCGAGAGTTGCATGACGCGCTCGCGGCCAGCCTTGAGGTCCAGAAACGGCGTCCCGTGGTGGGTGACTTCCGCCCCAAGCAAGATATTCTCGGTCACCGTCATCGGCTGCACCAGCTGGAAATGCTGGTGCACCATACCGATCCCCAGAGCAATCGCATCGCGCGGCGAGGAGAGACGCACGCGCTGCCCATCCACATAGACCTCACCCTCATCCGGGTGGTACAGGCCATAGACGACGTTCATCAGCGTGCTCTTACCAGCGCCATTCTCACCCAGCAGTGCCAGGATCTCTCCCTTGTGCAGCGTCAGGCTCACGCTATCGTTCGCCACGACCCCTGGAAAGGTCTTGGTGATGTTCCGCGCTTCAAGGACAATCTCTGTCATCTGTCACTCCGTCTCATAGACCTCGCCCTCAGCCGCAGGCGCCCGCGTGCGGCCGATCACACCCACCAGAACGACGATTGTAGTGACATAGGGCAGCATGCTGATGAAAAACCGTGGGACTCTGGTGACGCCCGACAAGAGCAACTGGTTCTGCAGCGCCTGTGCATAGCCGAACAGCGTCGATGCCCCCAGAGCGCCCAGCGGATTCCAGTTGCCAAAGATCATGGCCGCCAAGGAGATAAAGCCACGTCCGGCCGTCATCCCTTCCTTGAACTGGCCCACGGCCTCCAACACAAGGAACGCACCGCCGAGAGCGGCCAGGGCCCCGCCGAGCGTGGTGTTGATGTACCGCCAGCGGTTCACATTGATGCCCATCGTGTCCGCCGCGCGCGGATGCTCGCCAATCGCCCGTGTGCGCAGCCCCCACCGGCTGCGATAGAGCAGAAACTGCAGGATAAAAACCATGGCAAGGGACAAATACGTCAGAAAGCCGTTGGTGAACAGAATCTCCCCGAACACCGGTATCTGCGAAAGAAGCGGTATGGCGAAATTGGCGAACTTGCCTCTGCTGAGCCAGTCAGGGTTAAAGAGATAGGTGCTCAGGCCCGTCGCCAGCACGATCAGCGCCGTACCGCTGATGATCTGGTTCATGCGAAAACGGATGCTGAGTATTGCGTGCAGGTACCCCATGGCCGCCCCCACCAGGATCGCGGACAGTGTGGCGAGGAAGAGGCTCAGCGGCAGGGGCAGTCCGCCCGTAAAGGCCTTGACGACAAAAGCACCAAATGCGCCCGCCAGCATCATGCCCTCAATGCCGATGTTGATGATGCCCGAGCGCTCGCACAGGATGCCAGACAGGGCACCAAAGATCAATGGTACCGCGGCGCGCAGCGTATAGCGCAGGACTCCCTTGCCCACCAGAATGCCCAGCGCGCCATCGCCAAGCGGCGTCGCCTCTGCAAGGATCGCGAGAATCGAGACAATGGCGATCAGTGCCCAACTTACCCAACGGGTGGCACCCTTGGCACGGAAGGCCCTTGCTGCATTGGTTGGAGCCACCACCTCAACCTCCCCAGCCTGTGGCGAGCTTTGTCTCCGAACCGTCCTCGTCCGTACGCCGCGTGCGGACACGATAGATCATCCGAACGATCTCCGGTGCCGCCACCAGAACCAACACCAGCGCCTGCACCACCTGGATGATCTCGCTGCGAACGCCAGAGTCGAACTGCATCTTGGCGGCACCCCCATACAGCGCCCCCATAAATACGGAGGAGAGCACGACCCCAAAAGGCTGCGTACCACCCAACAGGGCCACGGTGATCCCCTCAAATCCGGAACTGCCTGTGAACTCAGGTGCATAGCGATGGTACAGCCCGAGCGTCTCCACTGTTCCGGCAAGTCCAGCCAGAGCGCCGGCAATCGCCATAGTCAGGACGATGGTCCAGTTGACCCGGATTCCGGCGTAACGCGCTGCGCTGGGATTCTCCCCGACCGTGCGCACTTCAAATCCAAAGATACTTCGCCGGAGGATCCACCACACGATGGCCGCGGCTACCAGCGCAACGACGAGGCCCCAGTGGACATCGGTAAAGACCGAGGGGAAGAACTCGGGCAGGATGGCGGTGGGCAGCACCTCCTTTGTCTGGGAGATGCCCCGCGCCGCTGCGACAGGATCAGACAGCGGTCCGGCTTGCTGTCCCTCGGTGCCCCCGGCATAGATCAGCCAGCTCACGAACAGCGATGCTATATAGTTCAACATGATGGTGGTGATCACCTCATGCGCTCCGCGCCAGACCTTGAGCAGACCTGGGATCGCCCCCCACAGAGCACCGCCAGCCAGGCCGGCCAGCAGCGCCAGGGGCAGGTGAACGTACACAGGAAGCCCCTCCAGACTGACGCCGACAGCAACCGAGGCTGCCGTCCCCATCAGATACTGCCCCGAAGCGCCAATATTGAACAGGCCGGCCTTGAAGGCAAAGGCGACCGAAAGCCCGGTGAGGATGAATGGCGTCGCGGTGCGCAGGGTCCGAGAGATCGCTCCGAGGCTGCCAAAGGCGCCCTTTAGCAGGCCGGCATAGGCCGCGAGCGGGTTTTCTCCAGAGAGGAGCATGATCACAGCACCGGCAGCAAACGCCGTGAGCAGGGCGAGCAGTGGCACTACAAGGGGATGGGTGATTCGCGTGATCCAGCGGAAGCGGTGTTGCGCACGATCGGCCGGGTCACCCATGGTAACTCCTGTACATGAAACACATCAATACGTTGCGAGGCGGGATGACGCGGCGTGACGCTCACCTCCACACCGCACAACGGATGGATATGCAGGGGGGAGGCCGAGCCTCCCCCCTGCACTATACGCCGATCTACTGACCGTAGCCGGTGCTGACGGAACCATCAGCGAGACCAGCTGCCAGTGACTCCAGCTCGGCCTTGAGCTCAGCCGGGAGCTGATCCTCAAAGTCATGATACGGTGCCAGCCCGGCATCGCCGAATACCTGGCCACCCTCAAAGGAGCCGTCGGCGGCCGCAAGGATCAGCTCTTTGACACCAGCGCGCACAGACTTGATCGCGCTGGTAACCAGGCAGGGATGCGCTCCGGGGAGAGTCTCCCACTGGTCGGTGTCAACACCGATGCAGTAAAAGCCCTCATGTGTGGCCGTCTCCTCCAGCGCGCCGTTACCCGTCTGGCCGCCAGCGGCGAACACCACATCCGCGCCCCCGTCGATGGCCTGTGCAGCGGTGGCAGCGCCCCACTCGGGATCCGTAAAGGCCTGAGCGATCTCACCCGGGTGGTACGCCGAAATGATGTTGATGTCGGGCTTGACCGACTTGGCACCCGCCTCGTAGCCCTCACGGAAGGCCACCACAGCCGGGATCAGGTCCGTCCCAAAGACGCCGCCAATGGTGCCTGATGTGGTCAGATTGGCTGCCAATACCCCGGCCAGATAGCCAGCATGGTCCTCATTAAAGACCAGGCCCGCCACGTTTGGAACGACCTCTGCCTGAAACTGGTCCACGCCGATGAACTTGATGTCCGGGTACTCGGCAGCCATCTGCAACGTGGCGTCGCCCAGGGCATATCCCACCGTGACGATCACATCGTAGCCCTCATCGGTGAACTGACGGATGTTGTCCAGATAGTCGGTCGCGGCCTTGGTCTCGATATACTTGGCCTCGACGCCCAGCTCCGCCGCCGCATCCTGAACGCCTTCCCAGGCGGACTGGTTAAAGGTACGGTCATTGACGCGACCCACGTCCGTCACGAGGCCAATCTTGAGGTCTCCGCCTCCAGGTGCTCCCTCTCCTCCCGCGCAGCCCGTGGCCAGCGTGGCCACGACCAGTAGTATGGCCAATAACGACACGAATCTCTTGTGCATTCTTCTATCCTCCGTGCGATATCTTCACCAGAATCCCTGGCAAGCCAGTGCCACCGTACCCATCGGGTGGCCTAGCGAGTGAAGATTAGCACGTGCCGCGACTGCCTGCAAGCAGAAGACCACTCTCTGTACCAGGACGGGAATCGCTGGCCAGGCAGGAAGACAGGGGGCGCCCAGGCCCGGGCGAATCGGCCGTGGATAATGCACATGACCGCCATCCCAAAAGGGACGACGGTCACAACTCTAGCTATGGTGCCCCTGACTGGACTC
>CAZMAI010000208.1:0-4561 GCA_964564195.1 uncultured Anaerolineales bacterium
CTATGCCGCGGTATATGATGCCTCCGGGCAGATCGCGTTCAGCGAGCAGATGATCCCCTATCTCGCACGTATTCTGGAGCGTCACCCCGTAGGCAAAGGGCGCATGCTCGACCTGGCTTGCGGTACAGGGACCGTCGCCATCGCCATGGCCTTGCAGGACTGGCAAGTGACCGGTGTGGACGGCTCCGAGGCGATGCTCGCGGAGGCAAGGCTGAAGATGCAGGCCCTGGGGGAGAGCATCCCGGCCGGGCAGATCCAATGGCAGCACGCGGATATGCGCCACTTTGAGCTGCCGACGCCCGTGGAGCTTGCTACCTGCCTCTACGATAGTCTCAACTATATGCTGACGAGCGACGACCTGTTGGCCGTGTTCCGCAGGGTTCACGCCGCCCTCCGGCCCGGGGGACTGTTTCTCTGCGACATGAATACGGCCTATGCCCTGGAGACTTATTGGGATGAGGGCACCTATGTGACGGATTCGCCCGAGATCACTGTCATTATGGCCAGCAGGCACGACTATGCGCGGCATCGATCGACAGTGCAGGTGACCTGCTTTGAGCGGGCAGGAGAGCTCTACCGCAAGATTCAAGAGACTCACGTGGAGCAGGCCTATCCCTCTGAACATGTCTCCACGCTGCTGACCGATGCCGGGCTAACTGTAGAGGCGAGCTATACCTGCTTTAGCACAGAATCGCCAGATGAGTTCACCCCGCGGGTGTTTTGGGTCGCGCGCAGGCCCGGCGGTGCGACGTCGTCACGAGAGGAAGCGCAAACGTGAAGCGATGTATGCGAATTTGCGTGATGGTCCTGGCCCTGATGCTGGTGATCCTGTCAGCCGGCTGCGACGTGACCGAAGAGGCACCTGCCATGGTCCCGGACGAGGGGGACACGGTCGCTGTTCCCGCTACGGAGAACGCGCCGGTTGAGACGGCAACGCTTCAGTTGGAGGTTCCCGTTGGCGACCCGTCGCCGACGGCCGCAAGAGAGCCCGCTATCGATCCAGGGCTACAGGAACTGATGGACCGTGCGGAGCTGGCGCGTTTTGAGGGCGATCTGGAGCTGGCGACCGCGCTGTGGAGGGAGGTTACGGAGAGCAGTCCGGCGGATGTCCAGATTCCGGCGGTACTCGAGCTCGGGCGGGTGTACCTCCAGGCTGATCAGGCGGACATGGCCATTGCCCAGGCTTCCTGGGTCGCTGCGCTTCAGACTACGCCGCAGTACCGGGCACTGGCCTTGGGCTTGCTGGGCACAGCGCAGGAGGCGTCGGGAGATTATCGCGGCGCTGCTCAGTCGCTGACGCAGTATCTCGAACTGGATGACAGGGCGGCACCCTATGTCTGGTGGCGTGTTGCGCGGGCCAATGAGGCCATCGGCGACCTGAGCGGGCAGCTTCAGGCGTTGCAGCGTATCGACACGACGCGTCTCGAGCCAGCTTTCCGCGCAGAGGTGTTGGCCAAACTCGCCAGCACCTACCGGGCAAACAGCGACCCCAACAGCGCGTTGGCGGTCTATGACGAGATTCTGTCGTTTGCGGAGCTGCCCGAGTATCGCGCTCTCGTGACTCACTACAAGGGCGAGACGTTGCGTGAGGCCAGTCACGAGGATGAGGCGGTTGCGGCCTTTTTCGAGGTGGCCAACTCCGAGCCTGACTCTTTTGCCGCACATCTCGCGCTGCAGGAACTGGTCGCTCTGCCAGAGGTGGCAGCCGGGGAGATCGGCGCTGCGAGCACGATGACCGATACGACCGCAGCGCAGGTGCTCACGGACCTGACTCGGGGCAAGATCCACTATAATGCGCAAGAGTACAATCTGGCCCTCGAGTATTTAAACTACTACATCGACGCTGAACCAGAGCGTGGCGAGGCTGAGGCACACTACTATATTGGCATGACGCTCGCCAAGCGCGGTGACTATACGGATGCTTTGGCCCATTACGATGTCGCGATCGACAACGCTGGCGATCAGGACCTTCTCGGCAATGCCTGGCTGGCCAAGGCGTGGACGATTGGCGCCAGTGGCAGCGATCCCTCGGGGTTCTACCACGAGTTCTATGTCAACCACCCCGACCATCCACGGGCTACCGAGGCACTCTGGGAAGCGGCGATTGCCTCAGAGAAGGCGGGCAGCTGGTCGCTAGCGTCTGACTACTATGGGTTGCTCGCGGCCAAGTATCCGGCCGATGAGCGCGCAACAGACGCGGCATTCCGCCAGGGGCTCGCCCATTACGCGCAAGGCGATCCCTATACGGCGAGCGCAACCTGGCGCACTTTTCTCGATGGCACGACCGATGTCATTCTGCGCGCACGCTTGATCACCTGGATGGGGCTGGCGGCCAGGCAGGCCGGCCAGATGGAGCAGGCGGATATCTACTGGCAGGAGGCTGTGCGGATTGCGCCCGATTCATACTATGGCCTTCGCGCGGCGGACCTGCTCAAGCATACGATGCCACGTCTGCCTTCGGGCTTGCAGCCAGAGATCACCGGCGGGGAGCTTGCAGAGGCGGAATGGGGTGGCCTCGCAGCCTGGGTCTCGTCGTGGATGACCGCAACTGCCTCCGTCGATCTCGCGACCGATCCGCGTTTTCTTGAGGCCGCGTCTCTCCACGAGCTCGGTTGGTATGTGGAGACCAGGCAGAGCCTGCAGGGCCTGCGGTCCGCGCTGAGAGATGAGCCGCTGGCTATCGTCGATCTGGCGCGCGCCGCGTCGGGTTGGGGAGAGTACTCGACATCGGTATGGTGTGCGCAGCGTCTCGCGCGATTGGGGCGCGAGGCAGGAGCCGGCGAGCCCCCACAAGCCCTGTGGCGACTGGCTTATCCGAATCTCTACACCGGGCTTGTGGCCAACTATTCGGGCTACTATGACCTCGACCCCTTATTGATGCTATCGCTCATTCGGCAGGAGAGCCTGTTTGATCCGCAGGCACGTTCCTATGCGGGAGCGCTGGGCCTAGCGCAGATCATGCCGGCCACCGGGGAGTGGATCGCCTCACAGATCGGACCCGAGGATTATCGCGAAAGCCTCTTGCTGCGGCCGAACGTGAACCTGCGCTACAGCGCGTGGTTCTTTGAACTCCTGGTGAACCTCTATGATCGGGACTGGATCGCGGCACTGGTGGCGTACAATGCCGGGCCTGGCAACCTAAAGGCCTGGACCGGCGGCAAACCTATACAGGACCATGACCTGTTCTATGAGACACTGCCGTCCAAACAGGCACAGGACTATGTGCGGCTGATCTATGAGAACTATAGCTGGTATCGCAAACTGTACCGGCCGGACGTCGTCGGCTGAGCCACCGACACCAAACGCGAACGAGGCCACCGATACCGGTGGCCTCGTCTTGTGCAGGGCGCGTTGCCTAAATGAACCAGGTCGCGTTGCTCTTGTCGGTCTCCCCCAGCATGGTGGCCACGCCGCCGATCTCGACACCGTCCATCAGTTCCTCTTCCTTGATGCCCATCATGTCCATGGTCATCTGACAGGCGATCAGCTTGACGCCCGCCTGCTGGGCTGAGGCGATCAGCGATTCGAGAGAGTCGATGTTCTTGGCCTTCATGACGCGCTTCATCAGCGCGGTGCCCATGCCCGCCATGTTAAGGTTGGAGAGCTCGAGTTTGCGCGCTCCTCTGGGCATCATCCAACCGAACATCTTCTCGATAAAGGTCTTTTCCACGCGAACCGCCTCCGGCTTGCGCAGGATGTTCAGGCCCCAGAAGGTAAAGAACATGCTCACTGGCTGGCCCATAGCAGCTGCGCCATTGGCAATGATCATGGCGGCCATGGCGTTGTCGAGGTTCCCGGAAAAGACAATCATCGTCTTGGCGCGCGGCAGCGCTCCGGTCTCGCTGAGATGCAGTTCAGGCGTTGCCTTACCTTTCGCCAGTACAGCCGTGATCTTCCCCTTCTCCTGGCGAAGATCGAGCAGCGAGTTACCGGTGTGCTCTGCCCAGGTAGCGATATCACGGGCAAAGCCCGGGTCAGTGGCTTGCACCTGGATATGCTGTCCCTCGGGCATCTCTTGCATGCGCCTGTACACTGCCATGATCGGTCCGGGGCACTGCAGGCCGCAGGCATCGAGCTCGAGCAAGGGCAGTGCAGCGCCGGGAGCTGGCTTGAGGACAGGGGCAGCTGCCTCGATGGCCGGCTCTGACTCGACCAGAGTCCCAACGTGCCTGGACGAAGGTGCCCAAGAGTCCCAGTTATCCTGCTGCTCGGTAACCGTGTGATACAACGAATATCCGCCGCTGAGGGTCGCCGCCTTGAACCCGTGCTGTTTGAGGATGCGCTCTGCGGTATACGAACGTTGACCCACTGAGCAATACAGGATCCATTCGCGCCTGGGATCCAACTCGCTCACCCGTCTTCTGAGCTGGTCTTGAGGAATGTGTATTGCGTCCTGGAAATGCCCCAGATCCCATTCCAGATCGGTGCGCACATCGAGAAGGCCCGTGCGCTCAGGGTCGCGGTCCATGACCTCGCGGTAGGTCACCGCTGTCGAGTCTCCGCGTAGCCGGCCCGCGGCAACATAGCCTGCTATATTGACCGGATCCTTGGCGGCGCCATA
>CAZMAI010000209.1:0-4560 GCA_964564195.1 uncultured Anaerolineales bacterium
CTGCTCTCCGTGGTCTGTGGCGTCCTCACTGTGGGGCTGGCATTCCTCTGGGGGCGGCGACTGGGAGCGAACGCCGCAGGGCTCCTGGCGGCGCTGCTCCTGGCGCTCTCGCCTGCCGCGATCTATTACAGCCGCGAGGCCAAGGGCTACCCCTGGGTCACGCTCTGGGAGTGGGTGGCACTCACACTGTTGGTCAGGGTCACCCCCAGCGATGGGCGAGGTGCGCACCAGCGGTCGACCGTGGCCCTGTGGACCGGTTACGTCCTGGCCAGCGCGCTGGCGGTGGGCGCGCACTATTACGCGCTGTTCGTTCATCTGGCGCAGGGCGTGTGGCTGCTGGCGAGGCTGGCATGGGAACGGCCGGAATGGCGCGTGGCCTGGCGATGCCTATGGCCCTGGGCGCTGGCACAGCTGTCCGTCGTGGCACTGGTCGCCCCCTGGCTTGTGCTCACATGGGGAACGGCCTACGCAGGAGCCGAGGCGATCCCTCTGGAGGTCGACGCCGCCAGGCTCGGACCGTATCTTGGCGCCATGCTGACCGAACTGGCTGCGGGCCTCCGTGCCAACCCGCTGCCAAGTTGGCTGGCCGCGGTCAGCCTTCTGTGTCTTGCCGTGGCGGCGCTGCACGGCTCGCGGCGTAAACCCGAACACGCCCCCCGTTACGCCCTGCTCACGGCCCTGCTGCTGGTGCCTATCGCAGCAGGCTATCTGTTCCAGCGGCTGTCGGTCATCGTCATCGCTCGCTTTTTCCTCTTTGTGGTGCCAGCGCTCTGCATCCTGGCAGGAGCGGGACTGGCGCGCCTGCGCTGGCGAGCGGCCCCCTTTGCGCTGGCACTGGCCATCGCCTGGGGGCTGAGCGTGCCGGGGGCCTACGCCTCGCCCGCATCCCAGGGCGAGGACATGCGCGAGCTCGCAGCCACGCTGGGGACCTACGCCCACCCCGGCGACGTCGTCGTGGTCAACTATATCTGGCAGGAGGGTATGCTGCGGATGTACGCGCCGCAGTCGCCGGTGACCTTTGAGCTGGGCTGGTATACCGACGAGAGCGTGGCGGGCGAGATGGAGCGGCTATTGGCCGCTCACGAGCGCATCTGGCTCATGACCTATGAAGAGCCCCTGCAGCACCCCTCCAATCAGGCTGGATGGTGGCTCGAGCAGCACGCGACGCGCGCACTCGCTCAGGAGCAGGGCAGCACGCGCCTGGTGCTGTATGGGCGCGCCTGCGAAGGCAGGGACAGTCTCGCCGTGCATCGTTTCGAGAACGGCATCGAGCTGCACAGCGCGGGCATGCTGCCGAGCGCAGTGCACGGCGACGTGCTCTCACTGGCTCTCTCATGGACGCTCAACGCGCCGATCGGTGAGGGTCTGACCGTCTTTGTACAGCTCCTCGCTCCCGGTGGCGAGTTGGTGGCACAGTCCGACGGCCCCCCGCTGAACGGTCTCGCTCCGCTCTCGGCGCAGCCCGCCGGCACGCGCGTGCAGGACTGCCGCGCCCTGCTGGTGCCGGGCGACGCGGTCCCCGGCGAGTACACGGTCATCGCCGGCCTGTATGACCGGAACACCGGCGCCCGCGTCCCACTCGCCATTGATGGCGGAACCATCGCGGATCACGCCGTGCTTGGCCGCGTGCAGATCGTACCCTGACGCCCTCTCCGACGAGAAAGGCTGGTCACCCGGTGCTGTGCGCCTGCGCCCGCCGGCGGGACGGCTGCCGGCGGATCTAGCGACAGACCAGTGGCAGGTACACCCGAAAGCCCGCTGGCACGTCGATCTCCAGCAGCGCTGAGGGCAATCCCACGTTCGCCACGGCATCGGTGGCCACCGCACGGATCAGATAGTGGCCGCCCACCAGCCGCAGGCCCAGCTGCCCAGATGCGGACTCCACTGAAGGATCTACCATAAGTACGCCCGCGGTCATCCAGTCCAGACCGTCCACGCTCACCTGCACGGCGATGTTCGCCACGCCCGAGCCGCCCGTGTTGTCCGTTGCGCTGGCAGTAACCAGTGCCTGTCCCGGCATCACGTCGTCAACCGCTACCGTTGCCGTCGGCGGCGCCAGATCGATGGTGTATACAAGTACGTTGGTCTCAACAACGGGGTTATAGTCAAAGTAGATCCCCGCCTGTTCCTCGATCTGATCCCCCGTGACCAGCCCCGCCGCGGGAGACGCGCGGAACCGCACCCAACCTTCACCTTCGGGCGGGGTGACGTTTGGCGGCAAGTCGATCCCGTCGAACTCCCAGCTGATGGTCCGTGTAGCTTTGTCAGCCCTTGGCCTGGCGAGATCTGGCCTGCTTGTACCCAACAACTCGAGGCTGTCCCAGTCCAGGTTCGGGTCGATAGGGAGCGTCACCGTCACGGTCCAGGCAGCAGCGCTCGCCTCCGGCAAGTTCTCGAACCGAACCGTGTATTCCAGTGCCTGCGTCGGCAGGATGTGGCTGACACGTGGCGCACCCTCGATGCTGTTTGGATCCCACGCCACTACCAACTCAGACGACCCATAAGTGCAGGCGGCACGCGTCTGCGCTGGCGGGGGCGGCAATGGCGTCTCACCGGTCTCAGTTTCCTGACGTGCCCATTCATCTGCCGGCGTCTCACTGATCGTGATGCTCGCCTGCAGCTCAGAGAGATCGTTCACGTGCAGCCAGGGGGTCCCATTCTGGTTGCGCGGAAGCGCATCATGGGCCGTGTAGATCGGATCGCCAGGAACATAGTGCGACTCTGACTCCGCCAGCGCCGATAACCCTTCTGGCGCAGAATAATAGTACGGATCCAATTGTGACGTGTTGGCAGCACCGAGCGTTGCGCTGCCGCCTGCATCCTGGCTCCACTGCAATACCGTGCCAGTCTCGCCTGGCGCGCTCCAGGAGTGATCCCACCGGTAAGGCTCGACGACCTTGCCTATGGCGGCGTCCTGAATGGTGCTCCACGCGGCCCCTGTAGGAGTGACAACGGGATTGGTGAGCCGCAGTCCTTTGTTGACACCCGTAATAGGAATGCGTCCGCCCCAGGTAAGTGGGATGCTCAGCCACTGGCCGATCGCGTGCCCAATTGACACAGTGCCGGGGTCCAGACCATAGACGTGCTGGTATATCGCAGAGCCCAGCGTTGGCTCCCAGAGACCCCAGGTGTATCCGTTGAGCATTCCCTCACCCTGCGCAATCAGAAAACCGGTCGTCTGCCCCAACGGATCGGTACCGTAGGTATCCTGCACCAGCAAGTCGTACATCCACATGTGCATCTGCTTGCTGAACTCCCACGGATCCCCGATCAGCCGATGGATGATGTCGGTAAGCCAGCCGGCAGCGCCGGCTTCTTCTGAGACGGCCCATGCCGCAACGCCGGGCACCTCCATGTCGAGAGCGGAATACATAGCCCGCTCAAAGTCCAGTATCTGCCGTGTCACCAGAACGTTGGCGATCCACGGGTAGACCTCGCCAAGGCGCTCGATGTACTCTCCGGCCATCGGGCCATCACCCAACTCCAGATATTGATCTGCGGCGTGTCCTTCGATGAGCGCGCCAGCCCACAGTGCCAGGTATGACTGCTGCTCAACGTCCGCGGGAGCCTGTGCCTTTATGGTGCCCCATACGGACACAGGCACCTGTCCGATGCCGGCAAAGCGCCAGCGCAGAGGATCGTGCAAGTCATAGTATGTCGGATTTGCCGGATAGCCTGGCCAGTTGACAACATCGGAGGGAATTGTCCAGATCAGTGGCACCAGTCGCTCACCGCCGGCAGGAACCGTGACAGCCAGGAGATGCGTGCGATCAGCTGTCGAACCCAGGTACTCCACCTCTGCGACGGTTATGGGCCCCAGCCGAGCCCAGCGAGGCGCCCAGATACCCACGATAGCGACTCCGTCTGCCGTTCCGCCGTTTCGCACTATGAGCGTATGCTCTGCAGCACGACCAGGCTCGGTCAATAAAGGGTTGATATAGTCCACTGAGAACAGCGGCAACCATGGCCAGACATAGAGCGGTGCGGAGGCTGCGAGTCCCCCTTGAGACACCTGGACCTGCCACGGTCCCGAGGCGCCCGCCAAGTCCAGAGTGGCAGAGATCGCCGAACCGGAAAGGACGTCATACTCGGTGACGGGCACGGTTTCCACGCTGCCGTCCCACAACAAGCGTTGGACGCTCACGGCAGACAGTCCTGCAGCAAAGCCCCCACCACGGATGACTATAGGCACGGGGGCGTCGCGCAAGGCCAGAACACCGTCTTGTTCAAGCCCTGTGACTGCCAGCGTGCCGGCCCAGGCAACGGAAAAAGACCGGGGCTCAGACCAGGCCGTCTCCCAACCGTCGCTGACTCCGCCCCGCCAGGTATAGTCGCCATTGGGCAACACATCGAGCAACGTCAGGGTTGCGGTTTCGCCCGGCGCGTACGAAAGGCGATCCCATCTCGTCGGCTCCTCAAATCCATCATAGACGCCCTGCAGCACCCCCGCGCGGCTGATCTCCACCGTATAGGTCAAGCGCTGCCACGAGTCGGGGTCGGCCGAGACCAGTTGGAAGGTAAAGGGCAGATCGGTCACCGTCTCGGCCGGCGCAGGCGCCA
>CAZMAI010000210.1:0-4530 GCA_964564195.1 uncultured Anaerolineales bacterium
TTGAGCGAAAAGACGGACGCCGGCACTACCTGCGAGTGACCCTGACAGACGGCACCGACGGCCCAATCGCCAGCCTGACCGGGGATCAAGGTTCGGGCATCTTGAGCTCTATGGTCCAGGCCGATGGATTGGCAATAATTCCTGAGAACGTTGACCATCTGGAAGCAGGCAGCCCTGTGCAGGTGATCAGCCTGAGATAGAGACACCGGGGACGACATGACCACATTCAAGACCCAAAGCGACTACCCGATGATTCCCTTCGAGGAGGCCATGGGCATCCTCGAGGCCAGGATCCAGCCCCTGCCGGCACGCAGAACGCCGCTGGACGAGGTAGAGATTGGCGCCGTGCTGGCGGAGGATATCATCGCTGCCGAGGCCGTGCCGACCTTTGACGCCTCGACCATGGACGGTTACGCCGTGATTGCCGCAGATGGCAAAACGCCACGGCGCATGTTAGGGGAGCGACAGGCGGGCCACACAGACGCACAGGCTCTCTCAGCCGGCGAATGCATGCGCATCATGACGGGCGCGCCTCTACCCAAAGGTGCAGACGCAGTCATCCCCGTTGAGTTCACGCGCGAAGAGCAGGACTGGATGTACTCTGAGCTGGAGCCCCGTGTGGGGTTGAACATCAGGTCCACAGGGTCTGACGTCGCCTCCGGGCAGACCGTCTTGCGGGCAGATTCGGTGCTCGGGGCAGCCGAGATCGGCCTGCTCGCGGCCCTGGGCGTGAGCGATCCCGCGATCTATCCCTCGCCGCGCGTGGCCATCCTTACCACGGGAGATGAGTTGGTACCACAGGGTCAGGCCCTCCAGCCGGGACAGATCAGGGACAGCAACTCGTACGTGCTGGCCGCGGCCATTCGAGCCATTGGCGCTCAAGCCAGGCGAGTCGCCCGGATCGCGGATACTCGAGAGGCTCTGCGTGCTGCCCTCCTCGAGGCGGTGCAGGATGCGGACCTGGTGATCTCCACCGGCGGCGTCTCTATGGGCACCCACGATCTGGTCAAGCCCGTCCTCGAGGAGTTGGGCACGGTCCATTTTGGCCGCGTGGCTGTCAAGCCAGGGCTGCCCCTCACCTTTGCCACCGTTTCGGGAACACCGGTGATCGGTCTGCCGGGCAACCCCGTGTCGACGCTCGTTGGCTTCGAGGTGGAGATTCGTCCGGTGCTGCGGGCGATGGCGCATCGCAGGGCCAGGTGGCGTCCGGAGCGGCAACTGCGTCTGGCGCATGCCGTTCGGCATGAGGCGGCACGCCTGGAGTTCCAGCGTGCGCACATCGAACTTGTGGACGGGATCTGGTGGGCGCGCACGACCGGCTCTCAGGCGTCTTCGCGCTTGCTGTCTCTGGTGGGCGCCAACGCTTTGTTGCGCATCCCCATGGGGACAGGTGACCTGCCAGAGGGCGCCAGCGTCACCGCCATCCTGATCGACGAGCCTGAGCAGGACGTCGCGCCATGAGCCCATCGGTGCTGGATAGTTACGACCGCGAGATCAGTTACCTGCGCGTGTCCGTGACCGACCGATGCAACCTGCGCTGCGTGTATTGCATGCCCGAGGAGGGCGTTGCGGCGCTCTCTCATGATGACGTGCTCAGGCTCGAGGAGATCGCACGTCTGGTGCGCATCGGCGTCAGCATGGGCATCCGCAACGTCAGGCTGACCGGCGGCGAACCGCTGGTGCGCAGGGGCATCGTGGACCTCGTGGCTCAAATCCGCGCCATCGAGGGCATCGAGTCGATCACGATGACTACCAACGGTACCGCGCTATCAGAGATGGCGGTTGACTTGGCTCAGGCCGGACTCGACCGCGTTAACATCAGCCTGGACAGCCTAAAGCCCGAACGGTACGCAGCGATTACCCGCCGCGGTCGCCTGGAAGATGCTCTCGCGGGCATCGATGCGGCTTTTGCCAGCGGACTCACGCCGGTCAAGATCAATATGGTCGTCATGCAGGGCGTCAACGACGACGAGGTCGTCGCATTTGCCCGCCAAACGCTGGAGACCCCCTGGCATGTGCGCTTTATCGAGTACATGCCGCTTGGGGAACAGGCCAAAGGCGCACGAAGTGCCTACGTCTCCTCCGATCAGACGCGAGAGCGCATCGAAGCGGCCCTGGGACCTCTTGAGCCCGCCGACCTCGCTGGCTTTGGTCCGGCTCGGACCTGGCGCCTGCCGGGCGCGGCCGGCACCGTAGGGTTGATTAGTGCCCTCAGCCAGCACTTTTGCCAAACCTGCAATCGCCTGCGCTTGACCTCGGACGGCAAGCTTGTCCCCTGCCTGTTCAGCGACCTGGAGTACGACATGCGCGCGCCCCTGAGATCAGGGGTGCAAGACGCAACGCTGGCACAGATCTGGCAGGAAGCGCTGGCTCACAAGCCCGCTTGCCACCGCCTCGATAGCGCCATGACCACAACCGCGCATCAGATGTCCCGGATTGGAGGCTGAGAGCGATGGAACTGACCCACCTGGACGCGCAGGGCAAGGCGCGCATGGTCGATGTAGGGAACAAGCCCGACACGGTGCGCGAGGCCGTTGCGCGGGGGCAGATCGTCATGGCACCCGAGACCCTGAGCCTGATCAGTGAGGGCGGTATGCCCAAGGGCGATGTGCTGGCGGTCGCACGCGTCGCCGGCATTATGGCGGCCAAGCGCACGCCTGAGCTCATCCCGCTCTGCCACCCGCTGCCTCTGTCGCAGGTCACCGTTGACTTTGAGCTGGATGCCGCGACGTCCGCGGTCTTGATCTCGGCAACCGCGCGCTGCACCGGCCCCACCGGCGTCGAGATGGAGGCCCTCACGGCCGTCAGCGTGGCGGCCTTGACGATCTATGACATGTGTAAAGCCGTGGACCGCCGCATGCGTATCGGCGAGATTCGCCTCGTTCTAAAGACCGGCGGCAAGAGCGGTGCCATTATTCTGGAGTGAGACATGAACAAAGAAGGTCGCGTCGTTGCAGTCTGCACAAGCAAGCGCACAGGGATTCCCAAGCGCCCTGTTGATGAGGCCGTGCTGCGCGTCAACTGGGGGATTGAGGGGGATGCCCACGCCGGGGAATGGCACCGGCAGGTATCTCTGCTGGCCATGGAGAGCATCGAAAAGATGCAGGCCAAGGGGCTTAAGGTCAAGCCCGGGAGTTTTGCCGAGAACATCACCACCGAGGGCCTCGTGCTCTACGAACTACCGGTGGGTACGCAGGTGCGCCTGGGTACAGCCCTGGCCGAGGTAACACAGATCGGCAAGATCTGCCACAGCCATTGCGCCATCTACGAACTGGCGGGCGATTGCGTCATGCCACGCGAAGGGATTTTCGTGCGCATCCTGGAGCCCGGCACGGTTCGGACCGGCAGCCCGGTTACCGTTCTGAGTATGCCGTCGCCGGAAGATATGCCCGAAAGCACTGAGGATGCGGCGCAGGGCTAGACGTGTCTCGCCTGTTTCGCACCGGAGGCACCGCTGCTGGGCCTGCTAATGCGGAGACAGCCACCTACCTGGCCATCGCAGTCCTTACAGGCTAAGAGAGGGGCTCCCAACGAAAGTTGGGAGCCCCTGTAGCCGCTCTGGTCTCGGACGCGTCACTGGGGGGTAAAAAGTGGCGCTCCGAACTCTTCTACGCCAAAGCTGCCGATAAGTGCTTTGGTCTCGGCCGATGTGATCCAATCGATAAACTGCTGGGCAAAGGCTGCCTTGATGTGCGCGCCCTTGTCAGGGTTGACGTCCATCACGCCGTAGGGGTTGAACAGCACAGGGTCGCCCTCCACAACTATCTGCAGAGAGTACCCCGTGAGGACGCGCGAAAGATAAGTAGCTCTGTCGGAGAGGGTGTAGCCCAGTTGCTCCTCGGTCATCGTGAGCACGTCGCTCATCCCCTGGCCGGCGGAGACATACCAGTCGCCGGCAGGCTCGATCCCGGCGGCCTTCCAGACAGCCTTTTCCTTGCCGTGCGTACCCGAGTCATCTCCGCGCGAAACAAAGGTGCTGCCGGTCTCGGCGATCTTGATGAACGCAGCCGCAGCATCGTTCGTGCCGGCGATACCGGCCGGGTCGCTCTCTGGGCCCACGATTACATAGTCGTTGTACATGACATCTTCGCGCCGCGTGCCGTGGCCCTCTTCTATGTAGGCATTCTCCCTGTTCCGGTCATGAACCAGCAGTACGTCGGCATTGCCATCCTGCCCCAGCGTGATCGCCTGACCCGTGCCCACCGCTACAACCTCGACGGTGATGCCGGTCTTGGCGGTAAAGTCCGGCAGAATGACCTTGAGCAAGCCAGAGTCATCGGTGCTGGTGGTGGTCGCCAGGATCATCGTCTTGGCCTCAACGCCCTCGGCGGGCACCTCCGACACCTCCTCGACAGCCGTCTCTTCAACGGCGGGGCTGGCGCACCCAGCCAGCAGTGCGACAAGCAGCAACAACAGAGATAGAGTACGGAACATGCGCATCTTGCTTCTCCTCTTCCTTTGATCGGTCAGTAGATCATCTCGCCGCGTGCAAACGCAGCGGTGCGCGGATCAGCGGGTGCCTCGAAAAAG
>CAZMAI010000211.1:0-4457 GCA_964564195.1 uncultured Anaerolineales bacterium
GCCTTTGCCTACTACCATCCTGACTACGCCGGCTGGATCGCCGAGCCGGGCGAGTTCGACCTGCTGGTTGGCGCTTCGGCGGACGATATCCACGGCTGCGTCACGGTGACGCTGGAGAGCACGGTGCAGCTGCCCTGCGTGCTGGACCGTGAGTCGACGCTGCGTGAGTGGACCAGCGACGCCAGGGGCAGGGCCGTGGTGGCACCGGTGCTGGAGCAGATGGCGGAGCGCAGCCGCCGGATCTTTGGCGAGGATGGCGGCGAAGGCGGGCTAGGCCTGAGCATGGCGGACATGTTCCTGGATATGCCGCTGTTGAGCGTGTTCGAGTTCCAGTCGGCGATGCTGCCCGAGCCGCCTGAGGCGATTGTCGACCGGATGCTCAAGCAGGCGCACGGCTGGTAGTGTTGGTTGGCGGCGCCTCTCTCGCAGCAGGCGCCAGCGGGAATGGTGATCTGAAACTCTACTGGCGGCCGCCCCGGCGGCCGCCAACGTATTGGCGCAGGTGAGTCCATGGCCGTTATCGCGAGACATCCGCTCGTGCAGGCCCTGCGTGAGCTCAGGGGCAATCCGCGCGCCGCGGTGCTGACTGAGGCTGTGTTTGGCGTACCCTTTAACCTTTACAATCCGTTCCTGTCCGTGTACATGGTGGCATTGGGCGTCACCGACGAGGGCCTGGGCCTGATCGCCAGCGTGGGGATGGTGGTGCAGATGGCTGCCATGCTGGTCAGCGGGGCCCTGGTGGACCGCTTTGGCCGGCGCCGCACGCTTTTAGTCGCGGACCTGCTGTCCTGGAGCCTGTCGTGCCTGATCTGGGCGGTCTCGCGCAACATGACACATTTCCTCATCGGCACCATGGCGCACGGCCTTTGGCGCATCGCCCTGACAGCGTGGAACTGCCTGGTGCTCGAGGATGCCGAGGAGCGCCACCTGGTGGCGATCTGGAGCTGGACGACCATCTTTGGGCTGTGCACGTCCTTTCTAACGCCGCTGGGCGGCTTGTTCGTGGCGCGCTTTGGGCTGGTGCCTGCGATGCGGGCGCTGCTGCTCTTTGGGTTTGTGGTCCTGGCGTTCAAGGCGCTGCTGCAGTGGCACTACTCGCGCGAGACCGAGCGCGGCGTGCAGCGCATGGCCGAGACACGCGGCCAATCGTTTGCGAGCCAGCTGGGCGAGTATGGCCAGGTGCTTGGGGAACTGCTGCGCTCGCGGCCGATCCTGTCCGCGCTGTCACTGATGCTGGTCACCACGATCTATGGCACGGTGAACAGCACCTTTTGGGGGGTACACCTCACGACCCGGCTGGGGTTCCCCGAGTCACATATCGCGGTGTTTCCTGCGGTGCAGGCGGCGGTGACCACGCTTTGCTTTTTTGTCATTGGTCCGCGGCTGAGAGATATGCAGCGCTTTACGCTGCCGCTCTGGCTGGGGTTTGGGCTATACCTGGCCAGCCAGGGGCTGCTGGTGCTGATGCCAGCGCGCAGCCTGCCGCTTGTGGCGCTGAGCGTGGGGCTGGCGGCGGTGGCCGCAGCGCTGGTGCACCCCATGGTGGATGCGCTCCTTTCACGGGCGCTCGAGTCGCACGAGCGGGCGCGTCTGAGTGCGCTGGTCTATGCGGTCCCGCTCCTGCTGACGACGCCCTTTGGCTGGATTGCGGGGCGGCTCTCGGCAATCGACCGGGTGCTGCCTTTTCTGCTGAATATGGTACTATTCGTGCTCGGCGCGGCCCTGGTTTGGCTCGCCAGCCGCTGGCAACCCGCTGCGCTATGCTTCCAGACTGATCCGAGAGAGTGAGGCCATGACAGCGATCAACCGACATCCCATGTTCCAGGCCCTGCGCGAGTTGCGGGGCAACCCGCGCGCCTGCGTGCTCACCGAGCCCATGTTCGGCGTGCCGTTCAACATGTACCACCCCTTTATGTCGGTGTACATGCTCGCCCTGGGGGTCACCGACCAGGGGATTGGCCTGATCGCCAGCCTCAGCCTGATCAGCCAGATCCTGTCCACCATCGTCAGCGGCGCTATCGTCGACAAGTACGGACGCCGGCTGACCTTGTTTGTGATGGACATTATCTCTTTTGGGATCCCATGCCTGATCTGGGCGGCATCACAGAACATGACCTACTTTGTGGTGGCGGCGCTGATCAATGGCACCTGGCGCATCTCGCACACCGCCTGGACCTGCCTGATGATCGAGGACGCCGAGCCACGCCATCTGGTGCACATCTGGTCGTGGATCACCATCTTTGGCGTGTCCACCTCCTTCTTTACGCCCCTGGGCGGATTCTTTGTGCAGCGCTACGGTCTGGTGCCGGCCATGCGGGGACTGCTGCTCTTTGGCTTTGTGATGCTCACGGCCAAAGCCATCATTCTGTATTTCCTCTCGCACGAGACAGAGCGCGGCATTCAGCGCCGCCAGGAGACCCGCGGGCAGTCGCTGGTCAGCCTGCTGGGCGAGTATGGACAGGTGATCGGCCAGGTGGCGCGGTCCCGGCCCATCCGCGTGGCACTCTCGCTGATGATCATCACGAACATCTACGGCACGATCAATGGCAGCTTCTGGGGGGTGCTGTTCACGGCCAAGCTCGGCTTTCCCGAGGCATCGATCGCGCTGTTCGCGGCGCTGGGCTCGATTGTCACAGCCGCGGGCATGTTCCTGATCGGCCCTCGCCTGCGCGATCTGTCGCGTTTCCGGGTACCGCTCTGGCTCGGTTTCGGGCTCTACTTTGTGAGCCAAACCCTGCTTGTGACGATGCCCGAGCGGGCCGTGCTGCTGCTGGTGGTGAGCGTGATGCTGGCGGGAACGGCAGCGGCGCTGGTCAACCCGATGATCGAGTCGCTGCTGGCGGTGGCGCTCGAGTCTCACGAGCGGGCGCGCATGAGCGCCATGGTGTACGCCATGCTCTTGCTGTTCACCACACCCTTTGGCTGGATCGCCGGGCAGCTTTCGGCCGTCGATCGCGCGCTGCCCTTTGCGTTCAACATGCTGCTGTTCGTCGTTGGTGCGCTGCTGGTGTGGCGCATGGGCCGGCCGAGCGCAACCCTGACGGATCTGGAGGTCTAGGGCGAAATGTTTGGACGTTCCCGCCTTGTGCGGTATTGTCCGTCTGCGACCCGCCGGTGACAGGTGGCCGGGTGTGCGGTCGACAACGCGTAGGATAGGATGTGCAATGTGGCAACGATCCTGAACCACCCCCTGATAATGTCGCTGCGCGAGATGCGCGGCAACCCCAAGGTCAGCGTGCTCACCGAGCCGATGTTCGGTATTCCTTACAACCTCTTTGCGCCGTTCATGTCGGTGTACATGCTGGCGCTGGGCGTCACTGACAAGGGGATCGGGACAATTGCCAGCCTGGGACTGCTGTCGCAGCTCTTTTCCACCTGGATCAGCGGCGCGATCGTGGACAAGTATGGCCGCCGCCTGACGCTGCTCATCGTGGACATTATCTCCTTCGGCGTGCCCTGCGTGATCTGGGCAATCTCGCAAAACGCGACGTACTTTATCGTCGCGGCCCTTATCAACGGCCTGTGGCGCATCTCGCACACCGCCTGGACCTGCCTGATGGTTGAGGAGGCGGAGGAGCGCCATCTGGTGCATATCTGGACCTGGGTGAGCCTCTTTGGGATGTCAGCCTCCTTCTTTACACCGCTGGGCGGATGGTTCGTGGCGCGCTTTGGGCTGGTGCCGGCGATGCGCGGCCTGCTGCTCTTCGGCGCGGTCATGCTGACGGCCAAGGCCATTATCCTGTATGTGTACTCGCACGAGACGGAGCGCGGAGTGCGGCGCATGGCCGAGACACGCGACCGCTCGCTGCTCAGCCTGGTGGGTGAGTACCGCGGCGTCTTTGGGCAACTGGTGCGCTCGCGACCCATCATGACGGCGCTGTCGCTGCTGGTGGTGACCAACATCTACCGCACCATCAATACGAGCTTCTGGGGGGTGCTCTTTACGGGCAAACTCGGGTTCCCCGAGGCGCAGATCTCGATCTATATGGCGATCCGCTCGATCGTCATGGCCATCTGCCTGTTTCTGGTGGCGCCCCGGGTCAACAACCTGCGGCACTTTCGCGTGCCCCTCTGGACCGGGTTCGGCGCCTATTTCTTCGCACAGGCTCTGCTGGTGTTCATGCCCCCGCGGGCGGTGCCGCTGCTGGTGCTCAGCGTCCTGCTGGAGGCGCTGGCCGCGGCGCTGGTCAATCCCATGACCGAGTCGCTGCTGACCGTGTCGCTCGAGACCCACGAGCGCGCCCGACTCACCGGCCTCGTCTATGTGCTGCTCATTCTGGCCACCACGCCCTTTGGCTGGATCGCCGGCCAGCTTTCCGCCATCGATCGCGCGCTGCCCTTTGCTCTGCTGATGGTGCTCTTTGTCATCGGCGGCGGTCTCGTGTGGGCCATCCACCGCTGGCAGCCGGTGCTCGAACACGAGGCGTAGGCGCGAGACGGGCCAAAGGTCGAAGGTC
>CAZMAI010000212.1:0-1181 GCA_964564195.1 uncultured Anaerolineales bacterium
TACGTCCCAGGAAACGCGTAATCGACTCTTTGGGCACCAACGCCGTGAGCGCGCCGGCGATGAAAAAGGCGGGCACGAGACAAAGCAACACGTGCGCGGCCAGGTATGCCGCGAGATTGCCGAGACCGCTCTGGATCAAGCCGATAAATGTCATCCGTTGGGTTCTCCTCCGGTTCGGGTCTCTGGCGATGTGCTCTGTCTGGCGATCCGCTCAAACTGGTGCCGGATAAAGGGCCATGCGCCGTTCTTGTAGTACCGGTGGCCTCCGTCGCCAACGTACAGGGCGCAGCGCTCGGGCACGCCGGCGATCGCATATACCTGCTGCAGGTTCTTAAAGGCCAGGCGGACCTGATCGATGGGAAAGATGGGGTCCTCCCGGCCCGCGATGGCGACGAACGGGCGCGGCGCGATCAATCCGGCGATATCGCTCATTTCACCCAGGTTCAGGATGCCGGGCACATAGTTGCAGTCACAATGGTGAATCGCGCCGATGCTGCCCGCAAAGGTGCAGAAATAGCTGCCCGGCGCAGCCACGCTAAAGCGCTCGTCGCAGGCGGCCGCAAACAACGAGATCGTCCCGCCGCCCGAGTTCCCCGTGATCGCTACACGGCGCGGATCGACTGGCAGCGCCGCCAGCGCCCAGTCGAGCAGGCGCGACATGTCCCACACGCGGTCGCCGATGGGCGTACGCCCCACCAGCAGGTCGTGCATCAGCAAGTCGCGGCAAGAGGAGGTTGCGTCCGCTGCCTTGTCAGCGGCGGTGCGCGTCTCGCCAAAGCCGCGGGTCGTGGGCGCGATGGCGATATAGCCCTCGCGGACCGCCTGCAAGGCCACGTCCCGTTCACCCTCGACGATGGACAGGCGCTCCTCTTCGCTATGGTAGATGCCCGCATAGAGCTCGGTGTTCTTGCCGTGGCCGTGCGGGGTGATCACCAGCGGACGGATGTTCTCGCCCCCATCAGGCAGCAGCACCACAAAGGGCAATGCCACGGTGGGCTCCACCTGCAGCACCCATCGCTGGCGAACGTGGTCGCCTTGATCGGACGAGTCCAACTGGGTGGCCCGGGGCACGTGCCCGGCGACCTGGGCCGCGAGAGCGTCCAGTCCCAGGGCCGCTCTCAGCCGGGGCCGGAAGGCCAGTTGCCAGGCGACTATCTCAGCGGGCGTCGTGGCCGCGAAGG
>CAZMAI010000212.1:1281-4454 GCA_964564195.1 uncultured Anaerolineales bacterium
GGCTCGAGTGCCCGCGACAGGTCCTTCAGCAGGCTGACCACGGCGGCCGTGCGGCCATCCGCCAGGCTGTAGTAGACCATCTGGCCCTCGCGACGGTCGTTGACCAGTCCGGCATCCTTGAGCACGCGCAGGTGCTGGGAGACGTGCGCCTGGCGCTGGCCCAGCAGGGCCGTAAGGTGGCAGACGCAGGCCCCCTGGCGGGCCAGAGCATCCAGGAGCCGTAACCGGGTCGGATGGGCCATCGCCTGGCCTAGGCCGGCGAGTGTGTCAAATGCGGCATCCATATACGTTCCTTTGCATATATCACTAATCGAATATATGTAATGTAGCCCCTGCAGCCGGTCTGTCAAATGGGCGGTCCGTGTCGGGGATGAGGTCGGTTTTGCTTGAGTAGCGTGACGGGACAGCGCATAATGACAGCAGGGCAGTGTATGCGGTTGGGCAGACTGTTCCCGTCACGGCGGTTGCGGTGCCAGGGCGCTTGCGCACAGGGAGGGTGGCTAGATGGGCCTATTCGAGATGTTCGCCGGGCGGCTGTTGCGGGCGGGGCTGTCATTGCTTGACCGCCGGCGACTGCCGCAGACCACGGGTAATCTGGCGCTGGAGGGCCTGCACGGCCCCGTCGAGGTGCTGCGGGACGGCTGGGGTGTCCCGCATTTGTATGCGCAGGATGACCATGATCTGTACATGGCGCAGGGGTTCGTGCATGCCCAGGAGCGGCTGTGGCAAATGGAACTGCTGCGCAGAACCTCCAGCGGGCGCCTCTCGGAGCTCTTTGGCGAACTGAGCCTGGATACCGACCGGGCCACGCGTACCTTTGGCTTTGCGCGTCTCGGAAGCGGCGATTGGGAGCAGGCAGCGCCGGAGACTGTCGAGGCTGTCACAGCCTATTGCGAGGGTATCAATGGTTATCTGAGCGGCCCTGATTATCCGCGGCAGCGCCCGGTAGAGTTCACGCTGTTGCGACATGACCCCGAGCTCTGGCGCCCTGAGGACTGCCTTACCGTGGCTCGGCTGATGCTGTGGCAGCTTTCGCACGCCTGGTACAGTGAGATCGTGCGGGCCCGCGTGGCCGAGATCGTCGGTGCTGAACGCATGGCGGAGATCGACATGCGATATCCAGGTCAGAACCCGGTGGTGCTGCGGGAGGGCATCGTATTCAACCGCTTATCGGGTGGTGGCATCCTGGAAGCGGCTAACGGTCCGTACCTGTCGCGCGGGCTGGGCAGCAATGGCTGGGCAATTGCCCCGCAACGCAGCGCCACCGGCCAGCCCCTGCTATGCAACGACATGCACCTGGGACTTTCCACCCCCGGCCTCTGGTACCTGAGCCATCAGGAGGCGGTAGGGTTGCGGGCCACTGGCGCCACACTGCCCGGCATTCCCTTTGTGCTGGTCGGTCACAACGCCCGGGTGGCCTGGGGCATGACGCTGGCGTTCACCGATTGTGAGGACCTGTTTGTAGAGCGATTCGAGCCCGAGTCAAACCGGTACCTGTTCCAAGATGGGTGGTGTGAGGCGGAGGTCATCGCCGAATCGATCGCAGTCAAGGGGCGGGAGGAGCCGCATGTCGAGCAGGTACTGGTCACCCACCATGGGCCGGTCATCTCTGACGTGGTCGGCGCGCCGGGGCAACGTTTGGCGGTGCAATCCATGGCGTTGCGTCCGAGCCAGGCGCTCGAGGGCTGGTGGCGGCTAGATCGCGCTGGCGATTGGGACAGCTTTGTGAATGCGCTGCGTCGTATCAATGCGACGCAGTTGAGCGTCACCTATGCAGATGTGGAGGGCAACATCGGTTACTGGGTGACCGGCACAGTGCCGGTGCGCGCCTCGGGGCAGGGTATGTTCCCTGCCGAGGGCTGGACCGGCGAGTCCGAGTGGGTTGGGGTCGTCCCCTTTGAGGAGATGCCCCATGCCCTCAACCCGGCCGAGGGCTTTTTGGTGAGTGCGAACAACCGCCTCGTGGATGATGACTATCCACACTTTCTGGGCAACGCCTGGATGAACGGCTTTCGGGCACGGAGATTGGTCGAGGTGATCCGCTCAAAGGCATCCTTTTCAGCCGATGACGCCCGAGAGCTCCAGATGGATCTGGTCACGCTGGCATGCGGCGATCTCATGGGGCCCCTCGAGGACGTCGAGCCATCGGAACCGGCCCTGCGCGACCTTATGGACCGGCTGCGGAAGTGGGACGGTCGCCTGACGGGCGATAGCACGGCTGGAGCGATCTATGCGGTTTTTCGCATGGCGCTGATACGCAACCTGCTTGAGCCGGCGCTGGGGCGCGATCTGCTGGATCAATGGATGGGCCAGGGCTTTCACCCGCTCCTCCTCTCGGCAAGCGAGTTGCACGGGTACGATTTTGTCGCAGTGTTAAGGCTGTTGGACGAGCCTGACTCGTGGTGGGTGCAGCAGGCGGGCGGGCGCGACGCGTGGATCGACAAGAGCCTATCAGAGGCCGCTGCCTGGCTGCGTCAGGAGTTGGGACCGAACCCCGACAGATGGCGGTGGGGCCGACTGCACCGGGCCAGCTTTCCCCATGCGCTGGGCGCGAGTCCGCTGCTTGACCGGGCCCTGGGCCGGGGTCCCTTTGCCGTGGGCGGCGATAGCGACACGCCCTGCCAATCAGCGTTCATGGCCGAGCGACCCTATGACAATCATGGTGCAGCAGCCACCTTCCGGCAGATCGTGGACCTGGGCGATCTCTCGCGGTCGCTGGTGCTGGTGCCGCCGGGCCAATCCGGGCACCTCGCCAGCCCGCACTATGACGATATGATCACGCCCTGGCTGCGGGGCGAGTACATCCCGATGTTGTGGACCCGAGAGCAGGTGGAGCGCGAGGTGCAGGAAAGCCTCACCCTCGAGCCGCTGGTTGAACGGGACGCGGAACCCGAGGGCTGACGTGAGGAGAGCAGTGGCTGGCACGCAATCGCACTTGCGCTGCTGGTGGACCGATGATCCCGCTGACCCGGGCCGGCTGCTGCTGGCTGATCGCGACGTGCGGCGTCTGCTGGATACGATCAGCCCGGGCGAGGCGGCCGTCGACCTGGGCGGCGTGATGAGCCTGAATGCGCATCTGCCTGCAGCTGGCCTGGTATTGCGCGTGCACCAGCCCTTTGTGTCGCGGGCGCGGCTGCTGGCACTGCAGGCGCTGCGCCGCGAGTTGCTGAACC
>CAZMAI010000213.1:0-1980 GCA_964564195.1 uncultured Anaerolineales bacterium
GGCGGCGCCACGGCCGTCGGCGCCGCGATGGCAGTGGCGTCTGCACCTGCAACGGGCACGCCGCCGACAGACTCGGTGCGGTTGATCTCCTTCGCCACCTGGGTCGCCAGGATAGCCAGTGCAATCAGGGCCAAAAGTCCCACCAAAACAAGCGCCAGGCAGCACCCCCGGCGCTTGCGGGCTGGCTCTTCCGGCACAGTGGCCGCCGGTGTTGCCGCGGTCTCGCCCGCAACAGGCGTCGCGAGTGGCTCCTCCACCTGGAGAGCAGGGCACTCGCCCAAGTCGTCGGGCTGCGCGCGATCGCCGAGAACGCCCAGTGACGAACCGCACCGGACGCAATAGGCGTCATCCGGAAGGTTGCTATGGCCGCAAGCAGGGCACAGCACCGAGGACGGCCTGGGGGCGCTCTCCCCCTCCTGAGCCGAGGCGGGGGCAGGAAACGGCACAGGCAGAGAAGGCGGGGCTGTCGGTAGCGCAGCGTTAACGGGCGCCGCCTCAGACCTCTGCACCAGGGGTGCGCCGCAGTGCGCGCAGTAGGCAGCACTTGCCGGAGATGGCTCCCCGCAGCGCGGGCAATGTACCAGCGGGGACGTGGCCAAACCGGTGGCGCTAACCGCGTCCGCAGACGTGACGCCGCCATCAGACGCTGGCTCGAATGCCGGCGCCGGCAGCGACATGGGAACCTGATCGGTCAAGGGCGGCTGGCTCGGCACCGACGCCAGCAGCCGCTGGCACCAGGGGCAGCGCTCAACGCCCCCTTCCACGGGACCACCGCACGTGGGACAGATCATGCGCTCACCTCACCCCGAGATCGTGATGCGAACGGCGAACCTTACGTCAGGCATCGCGGGCCAGCACGCACGCCCCTTCCCCGCCAGCCGCCAAGTGTCGCGCAGACGCGCTGTCGACCCTGCAGGTCACCGGCAGCCCCATAATGCATATATACTCAGTATATGGTCGTCAACACTGGGGGCCGCAGTTATTATACGCTCTAGCCCATGGCGGCCCCGGCTGGCGAACCAGCCGCCGAGGACGACCGGCTAGATCCCCCAAAACACGCCGGAATGGCAGCGATCCCGCATCTGCCCACCGCCGGCGCCTTACTCTCGCTCCGTGATCAGCCATACCCCGTCGATGAGCTCCACCAGATAGGTGGTGGTATAAGCATCGCCACGGGTCTCGCTCTCCAGCTTGCCGTCGCAGGTAAGCAGCCGCGTCTCCACCTTGGCCACCTCGACACGAGCCCAGACGTCATCCCGGGTTTCGAGGATGCGCACGGTCAGCGGTTCGTCCAGGGTGATCTCCCAGGAGCAGCCCTGATCCTTCCACTGGTTCACCAGATCGATCTGGCGTTGCAGCGCGTCGCCGGCCAGGGCCTCGCCGAGTTGGCTGATATCGCCGGTAGCCTGGCTGTAGGCCTTGGCCTCCTGGAACCGGTTGGCGGCATCCAGCAGCGCGGTCTCCAGGTCCACCGTAGGCGTGGGCTCAGGCTCCTGTGTCGGCTCGTCAGTTGGCCGCGGCGTGATTGTGGGCGCCAGAGCCACAGTGTCTGTAGCGGCCGGCGCGATCACGGGCGCGCTGGGGAGCGCCCCGGAGGTGGGCTGTTGCACGACAACAGGCGCGGTGGGCACCTCTTCCACATCCCGCAGCCCGGGCAGCACCTGCGTCACCACCAGCACCGCCGCCACCACCGCGACGATACCCAACAGCACCCAGAGCCAGCCCCGCTTGTCGCGGAACTCTTCCCAGAAGGTCGGTTTGGTGAGAGCCGCACCGCAGGCCGGGCAAAAGCGGGCCTCGGGGTCGGGCAAATCGGCGCCACATTGCCAGCAGGATACGGACCGGTTCATAGCCACCTCCGCCTCGGCGATTATCGCTTGTACAAGGTCTAACCACCCCTATCGTAGCCGAGCGCAGGCCCTATGGCAAGACCCTTCCAAGGATATGGAAGGCGGCAACAGGCACGGCAACAGGGGCGGC
>CAZMAI010000213.1:2080-4437 GCA_964564195.1 uncultured Anaerolineales bacterium
GCAAGACCCTTCCAAGGATATGGAAGGCGGCAACAGGCACGGCAACAGGGGCGGCTGCCGCCCCGGCAGCCCTCTAGAAGAGATAGATATCTATACAGATCCAGATCAGTAAAGACCTCCTGGTCTCAGACCGGATCTCTATGAGCGGCGAAACGCTGCCGCCCGAAACTGGCGCACACCGAGGGCGATCTCTAACTGGTCGGCGGACGCCTGGCTGAGGCCAGCCACATCCGCCGCTGCGGCATCGTCGACGTGAGTACATTGCGGCGGGTGGGGGCACCCGCCGCCCAATCGGGGGCACCCGACGCCCTGTCTGCCGCTGGCCCAGGACGATTCCATCACGGGGGACGAGTATTTCACTGCAGTGAAAAAACGTGCGAGATTTTCGATTCTCGCTGCTTATACATTATGAAGGGTTCATTCATTTCCCGGCGGGCGGGGTTACCAGACGCCCCGCGACACTGCAAGGAGAGGGCAGACATCATGAGCAATCTCGGCGAGCGTTTTCGAGCCTGGGTAGCGTCGTTCACGGGAGCAGGGCCGCAGGGAGCGGGGGAAGGCGCTGACACACAGCAGGCGGTGAACGCCGTGGTGTTTGAGGAGGAGCCCGGCTATACCGCGCTCAATCCCTACAGCGGTGCCACCGAGCGCCCATGGCACGCCGTGCGCGCGCTGCTGGAACAGGCCGCGGCCGCCTGCGATGCCAACCCGCTCGCCGCGCGCCTGATCAGCATGACCACCGATTTCGTCATCGGCGCCGGTGCCACGCTGCGCGTCCGTCCCGCCGCGGCGCAGGCCTGGGTGAACGCCTTTTGGAACCACCCGCTCAACCACCTCTCCGAGCGTATCTATGCCTGGTGCGATGAACTCTCCCGCAGCGGCGAGCTGTTCCTGGTGCTCTCGCGCAATCCCGCCGACGGGATGTCCTACGTGCGCGAGGTGCCGGCGCTGCAAATCGACGCTATCGAGACCGACCCCGACGACCGCGAGCACGAACTGCGCTACCACCAGCTCACGGCGGACGTGGACGGGCGCTGGTGGACGGCCGCACGAGTCGCCGATCCGCTGGAGGGCCCCGACCAGGTGATGGTGCACTATGCCATCAACCGGCCCGTCGGCGCCGTGCGCGGGCGCTCGGATCTGGCGCAGATCTTGCCCTGGCTGGAGCGCTACGACCTCTGGCTGGAGGACCGGGTACGCATCAATCGCTACAAGGGGGCCTACCTCTGGCACGTACGCCTGGACAACGCGCAGGCGGGCCAACTGGAGGCCAAGCGGCGCCAGTACACCCGTGTGCCTCGGCCGGGATCGATCATCATCTCAGACAGCAGCGAGCACTGGGAGGCCGTGAGCCCACAGATCAACGCCGACGACGTGGCCGCGGACGGCAAGGCGATCCGCCTGATGATCGCCGCCGGCGCCGGCGTGCCGCTGCACTATCTGGCGGAGGGTGACAGCGCCACCCGCGCCACAGCCCGCGAGATGGGCACGCCCACCCTGCGGCGGTTCGCGCACCGCCAGTTTCTCTTCGAGTCGATCCTCACCGACCTGATCCGCACCGCGGCCCGGCGCGGGGGCGTCGCCGCCGGCTCCTCTGGCGAGATCAGCGTGAACCTGCGCTTTGAATCGGTCCTGTCCGAAGCCATCCGCGACGACACCGTGACGTCAACCGACGATCCCATTCGCTGAAGGAGGAACACCGCCATGCCGAAACGAGACCCAGATACGCCGAACAGAACCGATGCGCCCGCTGGCGAACTCCCCCGGCCCGCCGCCGAGTTGCCAAAGGCGCCGCCTTCCTCGCGTCGCCAGCGCCTCGCGGTGGCCGGCCGGGTCGAGCACGTCCTGCTCCAGTCGCCGGTGCCCGCGGGCCCCTCGCTGGAGGTGGTGATCCTCTCCGAGGGGGTCGCCAACGGGCTGGCCTTTGGCGCCACCGTCCTCGCGGCTGGCGCCGACCGCTTTTGCGGCGTACCGGTGTTCGTCGACCACGCCACGACGGCCGATCTGCGGCGCCCCGGCGGCCGCTCCGTCCGCGACCTGGCGGGCATCATCCAGGAGACGCACTGGGACCCCGAGGGGCGCTGCGTCCGCGGCATCCTGCGGCTCTCGCGCGGCGTCACCTGGCTGCGAGACCTGATCGCCGATTTCGCGCCCCACCCATCCCTCTTTGGCCTGAGTGCCGACCTCTGGCTGCGGGCCGCAGACGATGAGAGCACGTCCCCGCGCCAGGTAGTCCTGATCGAAGAGGTCAACTCGGTCGATGTCGTCATCCGTCCCGCCGCCGGCGGCCGCTTTCTGGCCGAGGTCGCAGCAACCGAACGCAAGGAGCAGAACATGAGCAGTCAGAACGCCGATGC
>CAZMAI010000214.1:0-4395 GCA_964564195.1 uncultured Anaerolineales bacterium
GCAAAGCGCGTGCCCGCGAGCCAGAATGGCGGCAATTGCTGGTTCAGCGCTCGCTCGATGATCGCGGCGATAGAGATACTGAGGATTAACGCCGCAAAGGCGGGGATACTCCGCCAGTCGACACGGGTTTCTGTGCCCTCCGTGGCCGTCTCTGCACCTCCGGGTGCCTTTTCGTGGCTCTGCATACAATCGGCTCCAGTCTGGATATTCTGCCGTTAGGGCGGGGCAGCGCCCCAGGCGGTCACTCGGCGCTGGCCCTGTTCCGTCGCCACTCTATCAGATGTGCTCGCGCCAGGCACCCATGGTCCCTAGATGCTGCCCCAGGCTGTAGTAATCCCAGGGGGCGTAGATGGCCGGGTCGAGGGCTTGCAGGTCGATGTGCCTCATATCCATGCCGGCGAACTCGGCCGGCAGCTGGATATTCTCCACTCGCCCCACGATAAGGATCCCGCGGTCCATCTCAAGGGTGCGCGTGACGGCGCACTCGAATACCAGGCGGCTCTGATCCAGCACGGGCGCCGCCACCTTAGCACCCCAGGTGTAGCTATACGGCAACTGGTCCTTGGGACCCCGGGCGGCAGTCGTGCACCCGAAGTAGTCCGCGAGCCACACGGACTCGCGGGAGACCTGGTTCGCGCAAAAGGCGCGCTCGCGCAGGATGTTGTCGCGGGTCACCTTGGGCTCGCCGATGCTGAGCACCACCGAAGGGCATTCGTCCCAGGCAAAGGTCACCCATGACAGCGCGCAAAAGTTGGGCGAGCCGTCTGCGTTGCGCGAACCGATCACATAGAGCGGCTGCGGGCAAAAGACCATCTGCGGCGCGAAATTGACCTTCTCCATGGGGCCTCCGGCGACACGCGTGGCGGCGAAAAGGCTTTGACGATAGGGTGCAGTGTACCCTGCCCGCCGGATGGTGGCAATCCGGCTGAATTCGCCCGTGGCAAGCGCTTGGAAGCTGTGCGATGCATTGACACTCGCAGATATCACGGATATGATCATCGGTAAGGATATGCCATATCGATAGCAAACACAGGTTAGCACCTCTGAAGCGCCTGGACATTGCTCGTCAATGAACAAGGTGCAACGAAACCTCGCCGGGGCGCCGCTGGAACGATGGCAGCGCTACAGAGGCACGAAAGGGGGGAGCCGAGCAGAAGGGCGAGTGACGACCTGAGTATGTCAGGTTGCGTATCGCATGGATCTATTTGATATCAGGAGGTAGAGATGGAGCTGCAGAGACATACGCGTCGGGATTTTCTGAGGCTGGCTGGTCTGTCAACCGCGGGCGTCATCGTGGCGGCGTGTGCCGGCGAGCCTGAGGTCGTGGAAAAGATCGTCAAGGAGACGGTCGTCGTCGAGAAGGTGGTGGAAAAAGAGGTCACCGTCATCGTTGAGCAGGAGGCGGAGGAGGTTGTAGAGGAGGTTGAGGAAGAGGTAGCCGCTCCTGGCAAGTACAACGAGTCGCCCATGCTCGCGGAAAAGGTCGCCGCTGGTGCTCTGCCGCCCGTAGACGAGCGCCTGCCAGAGGACGTGCGCGTGTGCCCGATCCTGGGTGACATCGGCGAGTATGGTGGCACGCTCACTGTGGCCTCTCTGACGACCACCCTGTGGGGTGGCGATGCCGAGATGGCCATGGACCGGCCCAACCTCTTGCGCATCTCTCAGGACGCAACCCGCGCGACTGAGCACATCCTCAAGGACTGGGAGGTTGCCGACGACTTTATGTCCGTGACCTGCTACATGCGCAAGGGCATGAAGTGGTCCGACGGCGCGCCGCTGACGGTTGAGGATTTCAGGTACTGGTACGAGGACATGATCTTGAACACCGAGATCACGCCGGTGCCCACGGTCAAGTACCGCCCGGGCGGCGAGATCATGAAGTTCGATGTTATCGACGACTATACTTTTAAACTGTCCTTTGTAGTGCCTTATCCGGCTTTTGCGGTGGTGTCGCTGGCGCACCAGACGGGTCTGGGTGACAACCGGCCCTTCCAGCCGGCGCACTACCTAAAGCAGTTCCACATCAAGTACAACGACAAGGCCACGGACCTGGCCAAGGCGGCCGGGTTCGATTTCTGGTACCAACTGCACGCCCGTGAGGCGAGCCGCAACCAGAGCATCGACACGCCGCGGCTCACCTGCTACATCCCAATGCGGGATACACCGCAGATGTCCTTCTGCGAGCGCAACCCTTACTACTGGGCAGTGGATCCCGAGGGTAACCAGTTGCCGTACATCGACAAGATGAATATGTCACGTACGGTCGACCTGTCCACGCTGGACGCTCAAACGGTGGGCGGCTCCTTTGACTTTGCGGCGTTCGAGCTGCGCATCCTGAACTATGCCACGTACGCGGAAGGTGCTGCGAACGCGGATGCCAGGATGCTACTGTGGGAGTCGGGCAAAGGCGGCGAGGTTATCTACAACGTCAACTGCAACTGGGAGGATGAGGAGTGGCGGGCCGTCTTTTGGGACGATCGCTTCCGCCAGGCTCTGTCGCTGGCAGTGAACCGCGCTGACATCAACAGCGTGATCTACTTTGGCAACGCGTCCGAGACGGCCTTTACCGTGGTGCCTTCGAGCAAGTTCTACCGGCCAGAGTACGCGGCGGCCTATGCCGAGTATGACGTGGACCGGGCGAACGCGCTGCTGGACGAGATGGGCCTGGAGTGGAACGCGGCCGGTACGCACCGAACCTGGCCCGAGAGCAAGAAAGATATCATCATCTCGTGGGATCTGGTGGAGACCGAGACCCCCAAGGGCCCCATCACCGAGTTGATGGCAGAGTACTGGCTGGCCATCGGCATCGAGATTCGCTGGAAGTCGGTGACGCGGAACCTGCTGGCGGAAAAGATGGACGCCAACGAGGAACCGATGTCGCTCTGGCATGGCGATGAGACGATGGACACCCTGTTCAATCGCCGCAACAAGTTCTTTGCCCCTCAAACGGGCGATGAGAACTGCATCGGCGTGTTCTGGGGCCAGTGGTACGAGACCAAGGGCGAGCAGGGGTGGGAGCCGCCGCAGGTGATCAAAGACCTGTTTGTGTGGCTCGACGAGTACAACATCTCCGAGAGCGAGGAGGCCGCGCACAACACGCTCAAGAGCCAGGCGGAGCACGTCTGGTGCATCAACTCGTGCGGCAACGCGCCGTTCCCGTTGTTTGTTCGCAACAACCTGATGAACGTGAGCGAAACCGGCGGTTTCTGGACCTGGGACTCGCTGTGGACGTACCCCGAGTTCCCTGAGCAGTGGTGGATCAAGCAGAGCTAGCCAGGCGCAATCGGCTAAGCAACTCAGTTACTGAGCGCCCGCACGGCCCAGGAAAGGGGCCGTGCGGGCGCCTCTTGCGGGTCCGCGCCTTTGTGTTGCGTGTACTCAAGTTCTCATGAGCGACGAGCATTTTGCGTCATGCGCACAAGTACTTGACGAACACATTTCTATCACCTATCATCTCAAGTAGAGTGATAGTCAATCAACCTCCTTTAAGTACGTCGATGGATGCCGTATTACGAAAGGATGGACAGAGGTATAGGTCAGTTTTCCGAGCCGCCCAGCCTGTCTGTGGTCGGCTCGCGCGCTATTCGAGCGCCATCATAGAGAAAGGGGGTTAGTGGAGCCATTTACGTCACCGCTCGCGAGTGCCCGTAAGGTACAGTTATCTGGAAGGTAATACTGGAGGAGAGAGATGGGGAGGCATACCCGACGTGAGTTTCTAAGATTGGCGGGGCTTTCGGCAGCAGGGGCCGTGGTTGCGGCCTGCGCTGGCGAGCCCGAAGTGGTGGAAAAGATCGTCAAGGAGACGGTCGAGGTCGAAAAGGTCGTTGAAAAGCAAGTTACCGTCATCGTCGAGAAGGCCGCCGAGGTCAAGGAAGCGGTCGAGGAGGTTGTGGAGGAGGTTACCGGCAAGTACAAGGAAGCGCCTATGCTTGCCGCGCGCGTGGCTGCCGGCGATTTGCCGCCTGTCGACGAGCGACTCCCCGAGGATGTCCGCGTCTGCCCGATCACGGAAAGCATCGGCCAGTACGGCGGCACGCTCAAGGTCGGCATCACCCGCATGGAGATCATGGGGTGGGGCGACATCCGCATGGTGAACGGCGACTTTGGCGAGAACTGGCTGCGCATCTCCCAGGACCTGCAGCGTGCTGAGCCCAACCTGCTCAAGGACTGGGAGGTCAGTGACGACTTTAAAGAGGTCACCTGCTATATGCGCAAGGGACTCAAGTTCTCGGACGGTGAGCCTTGCGACAGCGAGAACATCCGGTTCTGGTGGGAGGACATCATCTCGAACCAGGAACTCACCCCGGTGCCCAACGTGTGGCTGCGGCCCGGCGGCGAGTTGGCCAAGATGACCATCATCGATGACTACACCTTCAAACTGACCTTCAAGATCCC
>CAZMAI010000215.1:0-4394 GCA_964564195.1 uncultured Anaerolineales bacterium
TGTCCCCACATTGACGTGAGGCTTGCTGCGCTCAAATACGACCTTACCCATCCCGCTATCCTCCTGCGATGTTGGGGCCAGGTTCCCCATCGAGATATGGAGCCCACGATGGGATTCGAACCCATGACCTCATTCTTACCAAGAATGTGCTCTACCTACTGAGCTACGTGGGCGACCTGCTAACAAGGTGGGCAGAGAAGGATTCGAACCTCCGAAGGCGCTGCCAGCTGATTTACAGTCAGCCCCCTTTGGCCACTTGGGTATCTGCCCCTGTTCACGATCGATTTGGTAACTGCTCTTGTTCTGAGCCGACGG
Organism: uncultured Anaerolineales bacterium; assembly: GCA_964564195.1. Taxonomy (GTDB): domain Bacteria; phylum Chloroflexota; class Anaerolineae; order UBA1429; family UBA1429; genus JAAYED01. Next base: position 316 of record CAZMAI010000215.1, read on the forward strand.
AGGGACTTGAACCCACAACCGACGGTTTACAAAACCGTTGCTCTGCCAATTGAGCTACGTCGGCCTGTCGTCCTCGGAACCGTGTGAAGGGTTCGCCGGCCAGAAAGCACCAAGAGGATAGTATACGGATATGCCGATAACGGTCAAATAAGCACATCCTGGGCACATCAAATGCCTCAGGTGTGGCTGTGCGCACCGCCAGCATCGCGAGCGCTCAGGGCCTCGTACAGTACGATGGCGCCAGCGACGGATACATTGAGCGAGTTGATCCTGCCGCGCATTGGGATGCTCAAGAGATAGTCGCACTGCTGGGCCACCAGCCGCCGCATCCCCTGCCCCTCGCTCCCCAGCACCAGCGCCAGAGGCCGGCAATAGTCAGCCTGGCGATAGTCCTGGGCATCGGGTCGGCCCTCGATGCCAGCGACCCACAGGCCTCTCTCTTTGAGCTGCTGCAGTGTTCTGGCGATGTTGGTCACCGAACAGATGTACAGGTGCTCGGCTGCCCCCGCCGATGCCCGGCTCACCGCCGGCGTGATCTGTGCGGCGCGATGCGAGGCGATCACCACGCCGTGCACGCCGGCGGCCTCGGCCGTGCGCAGCAGGGCGCCCACGTTTTGCGGGTCCTGAAGCTCATCGAGCACCAGCAACAGGGGGTCCTGGCTGGAGGCATACGCATGGACCAGAATCTGGCCCAGATCGACGTAAGGATAGTCACTCACCCGGGCGACGATGCCCTGGTGAGTGAGTTCGTCGCCCAGTCGGTCGAGCTCGTGCTTCGGCGCTTGCGTCACGGGCACGTGCGCAGCGCGGCAGAGTCCCAGGATCTCTCCAATGATTCCTTGCTCACCGGTGCGTTCAGCGAGCGTGACGCTCTCAATGCGCCTGCGCCCGGCCAGCAGCGCCTCGCGGATGGCATTGCGCCCCGCCAGAATCTCCATCTCGTTCAGGCCTGGCCAATCGTCCAGGTGGTGCCCTGCGGCCCATCCTGTAGCTGCACGCCCAGGGCGCTCAGCCCGTCGCGCAATTTGTCGGCCAGTTCGTAGGCTCGGGCCTGGCGCAGCTCGCGCCGCGTCTCGATCATGAGTTCGATCAGTTGCCGCGAGAGCTCGGGGGCGTCCGACTCTCCCAGCTGGTCAGGGAGCACGCCCAGCACATCGCCGGCCAGCCGGGTAAAGAGGCGTTCGATGACCTCCAAATCCCCGCTGGTCAGACTGCCCGGCTCCTGCAGCTGCACATTCACCGCGCGGCTGAAATCGAACAGCGCCGCGATGGCTCCGGGGGTGTTAAAGTCGTCATCCATACTGGCCTCAAAGGATGCCCGGCAGGATTCCGCCAGCCTGGCGACGTCTGATGACGCTGCTCCCTCGTGTGCGGCGGCCAGCTGCCTGCGCACGGCGCGAAGGGTGCCATAGAGCCGCTCAAGGCCTCTGGCAGCGGCATCCACCGCTTCCTCCGTCATATCCAGCGGGCCGCGATAGTGGCTCTGCAGGATGAAAAAGCGCAGTACCATCGGGTCCCACCGCTCATAGGCCCGTTCCAACGTGATGAAATTCCCGAGGGACTTGTGCATCTCCTCGCCACGGATCATCAGCATGCCATTGTGTACCCAGTAGCGGGCAAAGGGCAGGCCGTTGGCGGCCTCCGCCTGCGCGATCTCGCACTCGTGATGGGGGAACTTGTTTTCGACTCCACCGCCGTGGATATCAAAGGGCTGGCCCAGGTATTTGGTCGACATCACGGTGCACTCGATGTGCCAGCCGGGATAGCCCTCGCCCCAGGGGCTGCTCCAGCGCATCACGTGCTCCGGGTCGGCCTTTTTCCAGAGCGCAAAGTCCTCAGGGCTGTGCTTGTCGTCGGATTGCTGCACGCGCGTGCCACTCTGGGCCTCCTCCAGGCGGCGCCCCGATAGCTTGCCATAGTCCTCAAAGCGGGAGACATCGAAATAGACCGAACCGTCGGACACATAGGCGTGGCCGTCGTCCACCAGCCCCTGTATCCAGTCGATCATCTCATGGACGTGGCCCGTAGCCCGCGGCGAGATGTCCGGTCGGAGCACATTGAGCCGGTCCATGTCGGCAAAGTAGCGCCGCGTATAGTGCTCGGCGAGTTGCATCGGCTGCATCTGCTCGCGTTTGGCGCCCTGTACGATCCGGTCCTCGCCACTGTCCAGGATGTGTCCGACATCCGTGATGTTCTGGACATAGAGTACCCGGTAGCCCATGTAGCGCAGATACCGGACCATAGTGTCGAAATTGACATAGGTCTTACCGTGCCCCAGGTGAGCGTCGTTATAGACCGTGGGGCCGCAGACATACATGTTCACGCGGCCGGGATGCAAGGGTTCAAAGGGCTGTTTTTCGCGGGCAAGTGAGTTGTAGATCGAGAGCGCCATTTATGTTCTCCTGCAGGGGTAAATCTGGCGGATTGGGTTGTTGCACGGGACGGACGCTACGCGCGCCGTCCCCGAGCACAGATGCACTGGCAGACTAGGCTGTAGACTGGCATCGGTTGAGAACCTCCTGCGCACGCTGCCTACATCGTTGCTCTCCGAGCAACGATGTGACCACTCCCAGACAGGGACCTCTGAGGCTGCCGGTGAGCGCCGCTCGGATGGGGAACATTACCTGCCGGCCCCTCAGGCCGTCAGAGTCGCGCAAAGCATGGCGCAGTTCAGTCAACCAGGCATTGGCCGCTTCTGGCGTGCCGATGGCTTCGGCGGTCAACCCCTCCAGAAAGGCTGACAGTGCGCGTGTGGCATGGGGCTCCCCCAGCGCCTGCTGCGCTTCCTCGGTGGCCTCCGGTGGTTGCGGCGCCAGGGCAAAGGCACAGAGCCCCACCATATCCGACAGGGTCGTGGCCTCTTCCTGTGCGGCGCCGACCAGTAGCGCATACCAGCGCTCAGGCGCGTGCGCCGTCCCCTCAGCCGCTTCCCAGCGTCCATAGGCCTCGTCCAGACGCGGGCGCAAGAGATCGGCGATGTGCCCGCGTTCAGCGCGCTGAAGCTGCTTTTGGTTGAACCACTCCAGGCGGGCGGCATCGAATATCGACGGGTTTGCAGAGAGCCGGCGCACATCAAACAGGCGAACGAGATCATCCAGCGTGTTGCGCTCAGCGTTGCGGCCGGGGGCCCAGCCGAGAGTGGCGGCATAGGCCAGAATCGCCTCGGGAAGGTAGCCCTCGCGGGCATAGTGCTCGATAGAAGTGTCGCCGTGCCGCTTGCTCATCTTGCTGCCATCGGGGGACAGGATCAGCGATATGTGGCCAAAGCGTGGCGCGGCATGGCCGAGGGCCTCGTAGAGGAGCAGCTGCCGCGGCGTGTTGGAGAGGTGTTCCTCGCCGCGCAACACATCGGTGATGCCCATAGCGTGATCGTCCACCACCACCGCGAGGTTGTAAAATGCGCGCCCCTGGGCCAATGTCTCATCGGCGGCACGGTAGATGGCATAGTCGCCGAGGTCGTCCGACGTGTAGGTGACCTCGCGGCGGATCAGATCAGTGAAGGTGATCTGGCGCTCCTCTGGCACGCGGAAACGGTAAACAGGCGAGCGTCCCAGGCGCCGCAACTCTTCGCGGGCCTCTGGATTCCGGCAGTGGCCGCTGTACCGGGGTGGCTGGCCTGAGGCCAGCGCCACGCGACGCTGCTCTGCCAACTCATCTGGCGAGCAATAGCAGGGATAGGCGTCTCCCTGCGTGATCAGCCGCTCCATCGCCTGCCGGTAGAGGTGCTGGCGCTCCGACTGACGATAGGGGCCATGGTCGCCGCCGATATCGGGACCCTCGTCCCAGCTCAGGCCCAGCCACGTCAGTTGCCCAAACAGATCCTGCTCAAAGTGCCGCTGGGAGCGCTCCGGATCGGTGTCCTCCACGCGCAGCACAAAGCGGCCGCCCTGTTTACGGGCATGGAGATAGTTGAACAGCGCCGTGCGGACGCTGCCAATGTGCTGCTTACCGGTTGGGCTCGGTGCGTAACGCACGCGAACAGTTTCGCCCATCATCTCACCACTTGATAAGGGCGCCATACCTGGCAACTCGTCCGCGCCCTGAACAGGGATGTTAACATGTGCGTTATGATCTGTCAA
>CAZMAI010000216.1:0-4390 GCA_964564195.1 uncultured Anaerolineales bacterium
CTCAACCACCCGGACAAGTTCGCCGGGGCCGCGGTCCTCTCCGCCGGAGCCTGGAACTATGCCCGGCAACTCGCCGATCCCGCCTCGCTCGAGAACCCCCGCTTTGTCAACAGCATCGCCAACGCGGGCGGCGCGGAGGGACTGCTGGCCTCGGTGGGCAACACCTGGCGCATCCTGGGCGAAAAGGTCGGCAAGGTAGACCTGCCACGCATGTACTGCGCCGTGGGCAAGAACGATTTCCTGTACGACCGCTACCTCGAGTTCAAGACCTATGCGCAGGAGATCGGGGCCGGCATCACCTTTGAAGAGTTCGAGGGCTTCACCCACGAGTGGCGCTTCTGGGACCTCACCATCCAAAAGGCGCTGACATTTTTCGGGCTGGACGCCACGGATCAGGGGAACCCGTTCTGAGCGGGCACGTTGGAACGTTGCCATCGGAGTGGCCTAACGTTTGAACGTCTGAACGTCAGTGCGCCGAGACGTCGACAAGGAAACTGCGGCGCCTCGTTGTGGTATGTCAACAATCGCACATTGCCTGCGCCTGCCCCGTGCTCTATGCCCCCAGGGGGCGCGCTGTATCCCTGTGCGCCGTCACATAGTAACAACAGGCGGACGGAGCGGGCTGTAAGCCCGCGGTCCGGGACCTGCGGCACGCCGGCTAATGCGTGCGCACCACCCGCAGAAAGTAGGCCGCCAGGATCGCCCCGGCGATCATCAGGGTAAAGTGAAAGCCATAGTCCACCGCCAGCAGGCCGTTCAGATCCATGCCCACATGCATATGCAGGCTGTTGTGCAGCCACCAGTTGATCATCAGCCATGAGATCGACAGGTGTGCCGCGCGCGTCAGCCCGTCAGGGGCCGGCATAAGGCGGCTCAACAGACGGTAACCATAGACCAGGAACGAGACGCCCAGGCCAAAGGTGAGCCCCTCAGCGATGAACAGCAGCCCGAACATCGGCACCTGGTAGCCAGACGGCGTCGGGATGTGATCCGACGGGCGCCAGAAAAAGCCCAGCGGACCCATGGGGTTCGCCAGCAAGGTGATCACGGCCAGTACTGCCGTAATGATGACGACCTGCCGGCGTACTTGCGGACCGAACTCTTGAGTTAGAGCAGCCATGGTAACATCTCCTGTCCATAGCGGAAGCCGCGTATGAGGGCGCCTCGTGAGTTGTCCACAGTTGGTCGGGGCGCACCCCGCACCGGCCGAAAGGTAATATGGTAAGTGTATTCCCGTTCCTCCCTCACGCCTACGACAAATGTCGCAAGTCGGGGAACCGGCGCATACCGAACGCGCGGCGTTCTCCAGCAAGGGCATCCTGCGCTGTACGAGATTGCATAATGCTTGATGTTCATATCTTATTCCGTTAATATGAACAGCAGATTGGGTTCTTATCCGTAAGCGGAGGTGAACCATGTCTCTCAGCGGCGCGCAACTCCTCGTGTCGTATCTCGAGCAGGAGGGTGTCCGGGCCCTTTTCGGTATCCCCGGCGGGCACTTGCTCGGCTTCTATGACGCCCTCATCGATTCACACATCGCCCCCGTGCTCACGAAACACGAATCCGGCGCGGCCTTTATGGCCGCTGGCTATGCCCAGGTGAGTGGCGGCCTCGGCGTATGCTGCGGTACCGTCGGGCCGGGGGCCACCAACCTGGTGACCGGCGTGGCGGCCGCGTACATGCAATCGATCCCGGTGCTGGTGATCACCGCTCAGTCGGGCACCGCGGTCATCGGCCAGGGCTCGTTGCAGGAGGCGGCAGGCGAGGGTCGCTCCTTTTCCCAGGTGGAACTGCTCGCCTGTGTGACCAAACACTCAGAGATGGTGCTGCGCCCCGAAAAGCTGGGGCAGGCCATCCGGCGGGCGCTGCGCATCGCCTTTGAGGGAAGACCCGGCCCGGTGCACCTTGACATCCCCGCGGAGGTATTCCGAGCCCAGGTGGAGGAAGAGATCGTCCCGGTCTCCCGTTACCGTGCCGATGCCCGCACCCATCTCGATGCCGCTGTCGCCGAGCAGGTGCTCCGGGTGCTTGCAGGCGCCACCAATCCCGCCATCCTCGCGGGCGCAGGGGCGCGAGGCGGCGAGGGCCCGCAGGCCTTGCTGGAGCTGGCCGAACGCCTCTCGCTGCCTGTGGCCACAACGCTCCAGGCCAAGGGGATCATCCCGGAGGATCATCCGCTGGCGCTGGGCTGCCTGGGATTGTATGGCACGCACGCCGCCAACCGTCATATGCGTGCGGGGCTGGATGTGCTCCTGGTAGTGGGCAGCAGCTTGCACGAGTTCACCACGCACGTATGGGACCCGGCGCTCAAGCCATCGCAGACGTTGATCCAGATGGACATTGATGCCACCGAGATCGGCAAGAACTATCCCGTCGACCTCTCCCTGGTGGGCGACGCGCCGACGCTGTTGCGCGACCTGGCCGACGCGGCCGCCTCGCTCGATCTGTACGGGCCCGAGCGGGAATTGGACAGCCTTCGTGCGGAGACCGAGTATTTCTCAGAGGACGGCATGCGGTCGGACGAGGTGCCCATCAAGCCGCAGCGCGCCATGGTCGAGATTCGGCAGGCGCTGCCCGATGATGCTCTCATTTTTACCGACATCGGCAACAGCATCACCTGGGTCGAGCGCAACCTGCTCGCCCGGCAGCCCAACACCATCATCAGCTTTGGCAGCCTGGCGGCCATGGGCTCGGGTGTGGCGGCCGTGGTCGGCGGCAAGCTCGCCGCCGGCGCGCGGCCTGCCGTGGTCGTCTGCGGCGACGGCGATTTCCAGATCTATGGCATGGAGGTCATGACGGCCGTCAGCCACAGCATCCCCGCGGTATGGATCGTGCTGGAGAATGGCAGCCTGGGGATGGTGCGCGATGTGCAGACCAACATGTACCACGGCCGGCATGTGGCCTCCGAGTTTGTGTCGCCGGACCTGACCCTCATGGCGCAGGCCTTCGGCGCTGCAGGATACCGCCCCGAGTCGCCGGCTGAGATCGCGCCGATGCTGCGACAAGCCCTTGGGGACGGTCGCCCGGCGATCCTCACCATTCCCATCGACCGGGATGAGATGCCGCCCGTCAAGGCACGCATGCTGGCCATGGAGCGCTCGATGGGCCTGCCGAGCAAGCGCGAAAGCATGGGGCTGAATGCCGTGCGCGCGCTGATCCGGATGCTGCGCGAGCGCTGAGCGCGACGATAGAGCCGGTGCAGAGACCCGACGTGGCACCGTCGGGGCTCTGCCGTTTGCGGGCAGCCTCTGGCTCCCTGGCGTGCCCGCCTCCGCACCCCTCTGCCCGAGCCACGCCGCTCCAGCGAAACGCGGACCAGGGCCTGCACCCTTACTGGACGGGTCCGGCAACCTGACGATACTAGAGGCACGCCGGCCTGCCCCTGGCGCCACCCGTGCGGGCTCAGCCTGACCGGCATCCATCCAGCTGACTCGGGAGTAGCCCATGCCCACCTGTGAGATCATCGCCGTCGGCAACGAACTGCTGCAAGGGGACGTGTTGGACAGCAACACCCATTGGCTGATCCAGCAGGTGACCGGCCTGGGCGGTCGGGTGACCCGCGCTGTGATGGTGCGCGACGAGCCACAGGCGATCGTCCGCGAGTTGCACGACGCCCGCGAGCGCGGCGCGGACCTGATCCTGCTCGGCGGCGGCCTGGGCCCGACGGACGACGACCTCACGCTGGAGGCAGTCGCCCACGCCGCCGGTGTCCCGCTCGAACTGGATGGCCGCGCCCTGGCGATGGTGCAGCGCACCTATGACGACCTGGCCGAGCGCGGCCTGTTCGACGCGGCGATGACCCCCGCCCGCGCGAAAATGGCGCACCTGCCGCGCGGCGCCACGCCGCTGGACAACCCCGCCGGCGCCGCGCCCGGCGTGCTGCTCCCCTGGGGTCAGGCCACGATCGTCTGCCTGCCAGGGGTGCCCGGCGAGATGCGGGCGATCTGGGAGACCTCGCTGCCGCCGGTGCTCGGCGCGCTGTTCGGCGAGAGCACCTTCCGCGAGATACGCGTCACGGCCGACTGCGGCGACGAGTCGGTGCTGGCGCCCGTGTTGCGTGCTGTCACGGCGCGGCACCCGCAGGTATACATCAAATCGCGCGCCAAACGGCTGGGCGTCGACCTGACTTTTGTGATCACCCTCTCGCTTTCGGGGAGCGACCCCACCGCCATCGAGAGCGCCCTGCGCCTGGCGGCGGAGGACCTGACGGCGGCGCTGCAAGGGGCGGGGATCGGGGTCATCGCGGGTAACGGCAGCGGGGGCTGAGACCGGAGCGTTGCGGGTCCCGAGTTACGGGTTTCGGGTTACAGGTTTCAGGTTTCAGGTTGACGGTTGTAGAGGGATTCACCCGTTTTCGTGGACACTGCCCAACGTGTAACTGGCGACAGCA
>CAZMAI010000217.1:0-4343 GCA_964564195.1 uncultured Anaerolineales bacterium
CTGCAGGCAGACATCCTGCGCGCTGATGTCGGCGACCAGTGGATTTCGACCAACTTTGCGGCGGGCGTAGCCCGGGATCTGGGGCGGGACGACAGCCCTCTCTATCGGGGCTCAGTGTGGTTCCCCTGTGTCGTAGACTGGCGCAGGCTGTCCGAGCCGCTGGACTTTCCGGCCTGGAGCTCCCATGTTTCCGGTATTGCGGCCTCGATGTGCGCGGACTATTTGCGTGGCATCCGTGAGGATGGGCGTTTCGCCGTGCTGGAGGGCGGAGGCACGCGCATGCGCTCCTACCAGCCCATCGCGCGCGGGGCCATTGGGCTGAGCCCATTCCGTTGGCGTACGCCGCTGTTCGGCGCTGAAGCGGGGGTGGACTGAAATGCTAGATCATCAAGCACGCAAGGATGCCACGTACGACGAAACTGCAGAGGTGTTTGGGGAGATCCAACGCCTCGCGAGCATCATCGACGAGACGCACTTTGTGGCTACCGCTGCCATCTTGTACTCTGATGAGATTGGCTGGGCCTGGAATCAGGTGGTCTCTACCCGTCTCCGCGGCATGCTCAGCCAGGTTGACATCTCCGATCAGGGCCGGGTGCTGCGCTGGTATCAGGCACTGTATCGGGAAAAGGTCTCCACCGACATCATCGATCCTCTGGGTGAGCTCGGTTCCTACAAGGTCGTAATGGTCCCTGACCTGTACCTGATCAACGATGCTATCGTTAGTAACCTTAGAAACTATGTGCGTCAGGGGGGGTGGTTGCTCGTTGGCCCCAAGGCCGGGCTCAAGAACTGGCAGAACGTTTTTCTGACCGATGTCCCGCCGGGAGGCGGACTGGCGGAGGTGTTCGGCGCCACGGTCAAGCGGGCACCCCACCGCATGGGGTTTGGCGTTCTTCCAGACATGACGGTACATATGCAAAAGTCAGCGCCGTTCGCCGCGCACACGCGGTTCTCCAATGAGGGTCTATTCGATGTGTTGGAGCCCGCGGGGGCAACCAGCATCGCCTGTTTTGCCAACGGCGAGACGGCAATCACGCTGAATCACTACGGCGACGGCCTGGCGGTATATCTCGGGTGCGAGCCAGAAGAGGCCTTCTACCGGCAACTCGGGCGCTGGCTCGTTTCTGAGGGCAGGGTGACGCCGCCGTTGGCCACCGATGCCGATGTCGAGGTCACGCTGCGCTCCGGCGGAGGCTATGACCTGATCTTTGTGTTGAATCACAACCAGCATCCTGAAGATGTCACTCTTGTCGGCGCCTACCGCGATCTGATCTCAGATCAGACCTACTCCGGTGTGATGGTGATCGAGGGACAGGGCGTACGCATTCTGGAACGCGTCCGAAAATAGCCTCAAAATGGTGACTGGAGAGGGGATGTCGACGGGCATCCCCTCTCTTTGGTTATCGCGCCAGGGCACGCACGCCTGGGCACTGTGTGCCGATACGCTATCGATGCTGGCCCCATTGTGCTAGAATCGTGCTGTGATCATTCAGGCCGGCAGCCGCCGGGGCAGCGGGCTGCGTTTTTAGGGGAGGTAACCATGAAGTTTACCGATGGATACTGGCATATGCGCTCTGATGTCACGGCGTATTTCCCCGTGCATGTGCACGAGACAGAGATACAAGGCGAGGCGTTGCTGGCGTATGGTCCGGTGAAGCGGATCACCCATCGGGGCGATACGCTGAACACGCCGATGCTGACGGCTCGGTTCTCGTCGCCCATGGAGAATGTCATCCGCGTCGAGCTGTTTCATCACAAGGGCGGTCCACCCCGGAAGCCCGCGTTCCAACTCAACGAGGCGACGGCTCCGGAGCTGGCGATCTGTGACGGCACAGATGCGGCGACGCTCACGAGCGGTGCTCTGACCGTTCGTGTGGACAAGGGGCCAGCCTGGAAGATCGACTTTGTCGCGGATGGCAAGGTCCTCACCGGCAGTGGCTGGCGAGGGATGGGCCTGATCGACACGGCCGCCGGGGAACGCTACATCCATGAGCAACTCAACCTGGGTGTGGGCGAATACGTCTACGGGCTTGGCGAGCGGTTCACCGCGTTCGTCAAGAACGGTCAGGTTGTCGATCTTTGGAACGAGGATGGGGGCACTTCGAGCGAGCAGGCCTACAAGAACATCCCCTTTTACCTGACCAATCGCGGCTATGGCGTGTTTATCAACCACCCGGAGCGCGTATCGCTGGAGGTAGCATCTGAAAAGGTCGAGCGGGTCCAGTTCAGCGTTCCGGGAGAACAGCTGGACTATTTCGTGATCTACGGTCCCACGCCCCTGCAGGTTCTGGAGCGGTATACGGCCTTAACCGGCCGGCCGGCGCTTCCTCCGGCCTGGTCCTTCGGCCTCTGGTTGAGCACCTCATTTACGACCAACTATGACGAAGAGACCGTCACGGAGTTCGTTCAGGGCATGGCCGATCGCGATATCCCGCTGTCCGTCTTTCACTTTGACTGCTTTTGGATGAAAGAGTTCCACTGGTGTGACTTTAGCTGGGACAAGCGTGTCTTCCCCGACCCCGAGGGCATGCTCAAGCGTCTCAAGGAGCGCGGGCTGCACATCTGTGTGTGGATCAATCCCTATATCGCGCAGCGCTCACCGCTGTTTGATGAGGGGATGGCCAATGGCTACCTGGTCAAGCGCGCTGACGGCTCTGTGTGGCAGTGGGATCGTTGGCAGGCCGGCATGGGTCTCGTGGATTTCACCAATCCAGCTGCCTGTGAATGGTTCGCGGCCAAGCTCAAGGCGCTGCTCGAGATGGGCGTGGACACCTTCAAGACCGACTTTGGCGAGCGTATCCCTACAGACGTGGTCTGGTACGATGGCTCCGATCCGCTCAGGATGCACAACTACTACACGCAGCTCTACAACAAGACCGTGTTCGAGTTGCTCGAGCGTACGCGGGGCAAGGGTGAGGCCGTGGTCTTTGCCCGGTCGGCGACCACCGGGGGCCAGCAGTTCCCTGTGCACTGGGGCGGAGACTGCTCGGCGACCTTTGAATCGATGGCCGAGAGCCTGCGTGGCGGCCTTTCGCTCACCTCCTGTGGCTTTGGGTTCTGGAGCCACGACATCGGTGGATTCGAGATGACCGCCTCGGCCGATGTGTACAAGCGCTGGTGTGCTTTTGGCCTGCTCTCATCGCATAGCCGCCTGCACGGCAGCGAATCATATCGCGTGCCGTGGCTCTATGATGAGGAGGCCGTGGATGTGCTCCGGCATTTCACCCGGCTCAAGAACCGCTTGATGCCGTACCTGTATGGTGCGGCGGTCACGGCCCATGTGCGTGGCGTCCCGGTGATGCGCGCCATGCCGCTGGCCTTTCCCGAGGATCGGGGCTGCGATACGCTGGATCGCCAGTACATGCTGGGCGACTCGCTGCTGGTGGCGCCAGTGCTCAGCTCGGACGGTGTCGTGGACTATTACTTGCCCGCGGGCCGCTGGACGAACCTGCTTAACGGCAACGTGGTGGAGGGCGGGCGTTGGGTAAGCGAGCAGCACGATTTCATGAGCCTTCCGCTCATGGTGCGGCCTGGTACCCTGCTGCCGGTGGGGAACAACGAGGAGCGGCCCGACTATGCCTTTTCCGAGGATGTGACGCTGCATCTCTTTGAGTTGGCCGATGGGGCGACTGCGTATGCGGCCATACCAACGGTCACCGGCGAGAGCGCCCTCACGGCCAGCGCGGAGCGTGTCGGCAACAGGATCGTTGTTTCGACAGCGGGCGGGGGAAGCTGGTGCGTCCTTCTACGGGGCGTGCCTTCTGTGCGCGAGGTGGCCGGCGGCACCGCAGTCGCGCATGATCTGGGAACGCTCGTCACGCCGCCGGCTGGGGCGGAACGCCTGGAGATCATCCTTTAGGGCAGAGGCAGGTTTGGGCTTTGCCTGGTGCTCCACAAACGCTTACCTGGCATACCGGTCTAGACAATGACAGCAGCGGGCCGGAAGATACCTTCCGGCCCGCTGCACTTGGCAAGAGGCAGATTCAGCCGACAGCCAGCTTGGCGCGTTTTTGTTGCTTGCCGCGCTCGTGCGTATCCAGTATCGCCTTGCGTATGCGCAGGCTCTGGGGCGTGACTTCGAGCAGTTCGTCGTCAGCCAGATATTCCAGGGCCTCATCCAGACTCATCTCTCTGGGTGCCTTGAGCCTTACCTCGATGTCGCGGGTAGATTCGCGCATGTTGGTCAGATGCTTGCGCTTGGCGATATTGACGGAAATGTCCACAGGCCGCGAGTTCTCACCGACAACCATGCCCTCATAGACGGCGGTGCCCGGTACGATGAACAACGTGCCACGTTCCTCGGCATTCTTTAGCCCGAAACTGGTTGCGGTCCCTGCCTCCGA
>CAZMAI010000218.1:0-4311 GCA_964564195.1 uncultured Anaerolineales bacterium
TCCGAATAGAGGTAAGCATGCCTTTTTACGAGTTCAAGTGCCGCTCTTGCGGCCATCAGTTTGAGTACTTTGCGCGTTCTTTGTTCTCTAAGGCCGATCCCGTGTGCCCCAACTGCGGCAGCCGCGAGGCCGACAAGGTCGTCTCGATGTTCGGCTCATCCAGCAACTCGAGCGGCGCCAGCACCGGGGCGGCCAATTGCGCCCCCTCCGGAGGTTGAGGGATCCGCTACCGGGGCTAGTCCCCGGACGGGGCCAGTTGGCTCCGAAGGAAGAGAGTGACCAGGTGAATTTGAGCCCGACGCTAACACCCGAATCGAGACAGGAACTGATCGCGCGGTTGCGCAAGATCGAGGGGCAGACCCGCGGCATCCAGCGCATGATCGAGGAAGAGCGTGAGTGCCGCGAGATCCTCAACCAGCTCGCGTCAGTGCGCGCGGCCACGCAGCATGTGAGCCGCGAGTTGATCCGCGGCTACCTGCAGGGCTGCCTGAGCAGTCCCACCTGCTCCGCGGGCGATGAGACGCTCAACGATCTGGTTGAGTTGTTGATGCGGGCCTGAGTGCCCGGTTTCCCCTGAGAGGAGAGCGATGACGATCTTTGGCGTGCCGCTCAGCGATCTGGCCTTGCCACTGGCGCTGGTGGCCTATCTGTTGCTGATGCGCGTCGTGTTGCCCAAACTGGGCGTGCCGACCTGAATGAGCGCCGCCTGCGGACCGTCGGCCCGCGACGAGGAAACCAACAATGAGGGTAGCGAGGACGCTGCCTGAGATGCGGTTCAGATACATGCTGTGACCGCGGGCCCCCTTCCATGGCGGAAGGGGGCCTTTTTCGTTTGACAGGGCGCCCCCCTGGGCGGCAAACTGCGGTGCCCGCGCAACCGGTGCCGGGACTGCCCACTCTGGAGATGCCATGTCCACTGCGATCGCCACGGCCGCCGACGTGACTCCCGCCTGGCTGACAACGCTGTTTCGTGACCGGGGGGTGATCGGGCCGGCTGCGGCGGTCAGCGCTGTGACGCACGATCAGGGCACGGGCACCTTTGCCACCACCGTCTGGCACCTGCACGTGTCGTATAGTGGCGATGTGCCTCCCCAGGCCCCGCGGCGGCTCTTTCTCAAGACCACCGGCGCGTCCGAGACGCACTCCGAGTTCGCGGCCAAAGAGCATCGCTTCTATACCGTTATCGCACCGGCCATGGCGGGCGGGCCCGCGGAGGTGCTGGCCATCCCCTGCTACGACGCTGCCCACGACCCGGGCAGCGGGGCAGCCCACCTGTTGCTGGCGGACCTTTCCGAGACGCACGAGGGACGCACCGCGCCCACGGCCGAGACAGGAGGCCTGGCCATGGACGCCCTGGCCGCGCTGCACGCCGCCTGGTGGGACTCGCCGCGGCTCGGTGTGGATATCGGCCGCTACCCCGCGCTGCAGGAGCGCATCGAAGACGTGGCCAACGCCCGCGCCGCGGCTGCGACCTTTTTTGACCGGTGCGGCGACACCCTGCCCGCGCGCTGGCGGCACACCTTCGAGCGCGTGCTGGACGCGCTGCCCCATCTCTACACCCGCCATGCCCGGCGCCCCGCCGGCCTGGCCAGCAATCTGACGCTGGCCCACGGCGACGCCCACCTGGGCAACTTTCTGTTCCCTCGCAACGCCGAGGGAGGCGCGTACCTCCTCGACTGGCAGTTCTGGCACCCGACCATCGGCGGCACCGACCTGGCCTTTCTTATCGCCCGCTGGGAGCCGGGGGTGCGCCACGCGCTGGAGGCCCCCCTCTTGCGCCGCTACCACGCGGCCCTGCTGGCCCACGGCGTGACCGGCTACCGCTGGGAGAACTGCTTGGACGACTACCGGCTTTCGGTGATCCTCGTGTCCTTATTCATCCCCATCTGGCAGTGCTCCCTCTGGGGCTGGTCCCCCAACCTGGACAATGCGGCTGCCTCCATCGCCGCGTATGAGGAACTCGGGTGCGAGGAGTTGTTGGGGAGGGAGTGGTGAGCGCGCATGTCGGCAAGTTGACGGACCAGTGTCAGAGTTGGTAGTATTAGGCACATCGGTACCTTATGGTAGGGGGGAGAGAATGACTGAGCTATCAGGGCCGCTTCTGGCTCCCAGCGGCTTGAAGGCTGCAACCTACATCGAATGCCAAGACAACTTGGAATTCATGGGGGCGTTACCGTCAGGGAGCATGAACCTGATCGTCACATCGCCACCGTACAACATAGGCAAGGCCTATGAAAAGCGAACTTCCCTGGAAGACTACGTTGACTCGCTCCGCGATGTGATCGCGGAGTGCGTTCGGCTGCTTCACCCAGAAGGCTCGATGTGCTGGGAGGTCGGGAATCACATCACACGCGATGGTGAGGTTGTCCCACTCGATATCATCCTGTACCCAGAGTTCAAGCGGCACGGTCTTCAGTTGCGCAATAGGATCATTTGGCATTTCGGGCACGGTCTACACACCACAAGGCGCTTCTCCGGTAGGTATGAGACGATTCTGTGGTTCACCAAATCGGACGAGTACGTATTCAATCTCGACCCGGTCAGGGTGCCGTCCAAGTATCCGAACAAGCGTCACTTCAAGGGGCCTCATAAGGGAGAGATCTCTGGCAATCCGCTTGGGAAGAACCCTAGCGACATCTGGGAAATCCCGAACGTCAAGTCTAACCATGTGGAGAAGACCATCCATCCTTGCCAGTTCCCGATCGAGCTTGTGGAGCGGCTCGTGCTGTCGATGACGAACCCAGAGGATAACGTTCTAGATCCCTATATGGGGGTGGGGTCCGCACTTGTGGCCGCCATAATGCATGGCCGCAATGGGTATGGGTGCGACATTGTCCCGGAGTACGTGGAAATCGCGCAGGAGAGGGTGCGTGCGTACTGGAATGGCACGCTCAGAACAAGACCGATGGGTAAGCCGGTCTACGATCCAGATCTGCCTAACGGGGGGCACTGATGCGCATCGTGGAGATGTACTCACATCTGAATGGCTATGAGCACATTCTCGTACATAAGCCGGGCACGTGGCAGGATATCGCTGATGCAGTTCATCAAACAGATGCAGAAGCATGTCGGGTTAAGGTGAGCAAGGAAAGGGGCATGAAAGGGCAAATGCTCCTTTCACCTTCGGAGCTGAACCAGAGCTTCAAAGCCCTCTTCGTCGCGCGCGGGTGGGCTGAGTCACGCGTCACATACTGGGTCAGTGCGGATGAGCGGGTTATCCGGAAGACACTCACGCTTCCTGTCGATGAGCAAAAGGAGCAGATCATCGCAGCTGGCTATCAACCCATCAGATCCTACAACCAGACTGACTTTGTTAAAGAGCGCATCGCCGTTGAGGTGCAGTTCGGAAAGTACTCCTTCGTGGCATACGACCTCTTTGTGAAACATATGGCATTCTACGTTGGCGATCAGATCGACGTAGGGGTAGAGATTCTACCAATGAAAGAGATGTCGGCTCAGATGTCCTCTGGTATTGCGTACTACGAAGGCGAGCTGTACAACGTAATTCGTCAGGGCCGGGGAGTTCCGGCCGTTCCCCTTGTCCTTGTTGGGATCGCCCCGTAATTCTACAACTCTTCCCTTTTTCCGAAACTAGGGGCCTGCGGTCCGTTGGGTATCGGAGTACCTTCGGTGCTTCTATCATTGACGCCCTCCCTCCCCGCCCCTACAATGTTCTTATGACAAACACGGTATCTCCCCGCTTCGGGGCCCACATGTCCATCGCCGGGGAGCCGGCCAACGCGTTACGGGCGGGGCGCCGTATCGGCTGCGACACGATCCAGATGTTCACCCGCTCGCCCAACCGCTGGGCGGGACCGCCCCTGACGGATGAGCAGGCCGAGACCTTTCACCAGGTGCGCGCGGAGACGGGCATTGACCCGGTGATCGCGCACAGTGCCTACCTGATCAACCTGGCGTCGCCGGACGATGCCCTCTGGGAGCGATCGCGCGTGCTGGCGGCGGACGAACTCTCCCGCGCGGCGCGGCTGGGGCTGGACGGGTACATCCTGCACCCCGGGGCGCACACCGGATCGGGGGAGATGCCGGGCCTGGAGCGGATCGCGGCGGGCCTGCGCGCCCTGCTGGACGACCCGGAGACGGGCGCGGTCCCGATCCTGCTGGAGACGACCTCGGGCGCGGGCACGCACCTGGGCGGCCGGCTGGAGCACCTGGCCTGGTTGCTGGAACACGTCGATGGCGGCGAGGGTCTAGGGGTGTGCATCGATACGGCGCACCTGTATGGCGCCGGCTATCCCCTCGCCAGCCGCGCCGACTATCGCTCCTTTTGGGCCGAGTTCGACGCACTCATCG
>CAZMAI010000219.1:0-4285 GCA_964564195.1 uncultured Anaerolineales bacterium
AGAGCGCGCGGCGGAGCTGCGTACCGAGATCATCCGTATGATGGGCGCCAACAAGGCACATCACTTCGGCGGGTCTCTGTCCGCAGCGGATCTGGTCACCGCACTCTACTTCTACCGGATGAACTTTGACCCTGCGAGGCCAGATTGGCCCGAGCGAGATCGATTCATCATGAGCAAGGGCCATTGTGTGCCCGCGCAATATGCGGCGCTGGCGATGCTGGGCGTCTTTCCTCGTGAAGAACTCGCCACACTCAAGAAACTGGGTACACGGCTGCAAGGCCATCCGGCATCCCATCTCTTGCCCGGTATCGAGGGCTGCACGGGCTCTCTAGGTCAAGGGCTGTCCTTTGCCAATGGCATGGCGCTGGCGGGTCGCATGAAGGGGCTCTATTACGACGTCTACTGCCTGATCGGCGACGGCGAGACACAAGAGGGCCAGATCTGGGAGGCCATCCGTACGGCGGCAGTGCAGTGCCTCGGCAATGTCACCGCCATCTTGGACCGAAATGGTCTCAAGGCCATGGATACATCATATTGTGGCAAGGATCTGGCGGGGCTCGACGCCAAATTCGAGGCTTTTGGCTGGTATGTGCGCGAGATCGATGGCCATGATATGAGCGAGATCTGTGACGCACTGGATTGGGCGCATGAGACCACAGATGCTCCCTGTCTGATCGTGGCACGCACCGTCAAGGGCAAGGGCGTCCCCTTCATGGAGGGCGTTCCGGACTATCACAATGTGGCATTGACACCGGAGCAGGTGACCGAGGCGCTGGCGGCGGTGCAGTCCGGACGCGGCCCGGCGAAGGAGGCGTAGGATGAGCGAGAAACGCGAGACTCGGCATGTCTATGGTGAGGCTTTGCTAGAGGCGGGACGTCTGAACGATCGGATCGCTGTGCTAGACGCGGACCTGTACCGGTCAACGCGCACGGTGCTGTTCCGCGACGCGTTCCCTGAGCGATTTGTGGACATGGGGATCTCAGAGATGGACATGGCCAGCACTGCAGCCGGCCTGGCCGCAAGCGGGATGATCCCCTACATGAATACCTTTGCGATGTTTATCACCGCGCACTGCTATGACCAGATTCGCATTCAGATGTGCTATCCCAGCCTGCACGTGATTCTGGCGGCATCCAGTGCGGGCCTTACGCAGGGGCCCGACGGGGCGAGCCATCAGTCGCTGGAGGATATCGCGCTGATGCGCGCGCTGCCGCACATGCGCGTGCTTGTCCCCGCAGATGGCGTGGAGACGCGTGCCATGACGCTTGCCGCGGCAGCGGAGATCGACGGCCCCGTCTACCTCAGGCTTGGACGTTATCCTGTACCAGATGTGCTCCCTTCAAACTATGTCTTTGAGCTCGGACGTGCTCCCTGGCTGCGCGAAGGCGATGACGTGTCCATCATCGCATGTGGGCATATGGTGAGTGCGGCACTGGGCGCGGCTGACATCCTGGCGGGGCGGGGCGTGTCCGCCGCTGTGGTGAACATGTCCAGCATCAAGCCGTTGGATACTGACGCAGTGCAGCGTGCCATGGCTGCTCCCCTGGTCGTCACGGTGGAGGAGCACAGCATTATCGCCGGGCTGGGGGGCGCGGTAGCAGAGGTTATGGCCGAGACAGGCGGGAGTTCGCGCCTGCTTCGTCTTGGCACCCGTGATGTCTTTGGCGAGTCTGCCACGGCCGATGAGTTGCTCGAAAAGCACGGTCTGACGCCGGAGGGGATCGCGGCATCCATCAGCCGCGCCATAGATCGGCAGTAATCCCTGACGCTTTCAGGGTCTTGTTGGAGCCGGCCCATGGAGCGTGATCCATTGGGCCGGCTCTGTTGCTACGCGCAGGCACGTCGCGCGTGTCTTGCCTCGCTCCCCGCGCAGTGATAAACTGCAACTGGCTGCTTGTGATAGCCGGTAGCGCGTGCCGCAAAGGATGACCTCTGAATGACCTCACAAGCTCTCTATAATCGTTGGCGCAGCCAGACATTTGATGATGTGCTGGGCCAGGATCACATCACCGCGACGCTGAGAAACCAGATCAAGGCTGGCCGGATAGGTCACGCCTATCTGTTCACTGGTCTGCGCGGCACAGGCAAGACTTCCACGGCTCGCATCATGGCCAAGGCTGTAAACTGCGTAGGCGGTACGGATGATCCCCCCTGTAATGTGTGCCACATGTGCACCATCATCACCGAGGGGCGCTCCCTGGACCTGATGGAGATAGACGCGGCATCCAACCGCGGCATCGATGAGATCCGGGAGTTGCGAGAGCGCGTCAGCTTTGTACCGCACGAGGCGCGCTACAAAGTGTACGTAATCGACGAAGTCCATATGCTGACCAAGGAGGCCTCCAACGCCCTGCTCAAGACGCTGGAAGAGCCGCCGCCCCACGTAATCTTTATCCTGTGCACCACGGAACCCCATCGCCTCTTGGATACCATCCTGTCTCGCTGCCAGCGCTTTGACTTTAGGCGAGCCTCCGTTCCGGTGATCCTGAACAAGCTGCAGCAGATCTGCGCCGGCGAGGCGATGGATGTGGATAGCGTGGCGCTGGAGTATATCGCAAGGCGTGCGGCCGGCAGTTTTCGGGATGCCGAGAGCCTGCTCGAGCATGTTGCCGCCTATACAGCGGGGGCGATTGAGCTCGAACTGGTCCAGCACCTGTTAGGTGCCGCGCCGGCGGAGCTGGTGACGGACCTGATCGCTTCCATGCTGGCCGGAGATGCAGGTTCGGGACTGCGTCTCGTCAATCAGGCTCTCGATCAGGGCGCCGATCCTCGCCAGTTCATCGGCGAGGTGCTCGATCAGCTGCGGGGATTGCTGCTGATCAGCGTGGGGAGCGATGATGCGCTGGCCTACCTTGGCCCGGGCACTGTCGAATCGCTACGCGAGTTGAGTCAAAGTACAGGCTTTTCAGCGCAGTTCCTTGTGCAGGCGATCCGCTCCTTTAACGAGTCTGCTCAGGGACTGCGGACAGCGATCCGAACGCAGCTTCCGCTGGAGCTGGCCGTTGTGGAGACCATCATCGCGTGCCGGTCTGGCGACACCGCGCTAGTTGCGCCAGCAGAGAGCGCGTCCCAAGCCCCTGCGGAAGTCTCCAGAGAGACCGCGAAGGCCTCCGCGAGGCCGCAAAGGTCTGCTGAGCCACCCGAGACGGAGGCTGCATCAAGGGCGATGCGGCAGGGGACCGCAAGAGCGAGTGATCACGCGGCCCACGGCTCCAATGCGGTCATTGATGAGACATCTGCTGCCGCCGAGACTGCGGCGGAGGGCAGTGCTCATCAGCTGAGTGACGCGGCCCCTCCGGACGGCGCGCCTCAGGCCGCTCCGGAGGCGCAGGCAGTTACTCCTGTGACAGAGCAACGGCCTGCTGATGCCGGGCCGGACCTGACGTCTGATGCGCCAAGCCAGCCTGAGGTAACGTTAGAGTGGGTGCAGGGCAAGTGGAGCCAGATCATGAGCCGCATGGGCGCAGCCGATCGCAGCGTCCAGGCTTTTCTGCGCAGCACCTATCCCATTCGCGTGAATGGGGATGTTGTGGTGCTCGGGTGCGAATCGGCCTTTCACCGGGATAGGCTGTCTGAGACCAGGCGTTTGGTGCTTGTTGAGCAGATCATGAGTGAGGTGCTGGAGGCACCCTGTCGCTTGCAGTGTGTCGTCGACAAGGCGGAGATAGAACGGATGCGCGCATCGGCACCGCCCGATGAGAGTCTGTTCAGCCGGGTCGATCGCCGTACGCAGCGCGAGCAGGAGTTGCTCAACCATCCCGCCGTCAAGGCGCTCGAGCAGCGCGGCGGGCATGTGACCAGGGTGGAGCTATCTGAAGAAGAGTCGCAGTAACGTCAGGAGGATTCCCAATGGCAAGTAAGGGTAGAGGCAAATACCGTCCCCCGCAGGCGGGCGGGCGGCAGAATGATATGCTCAAGCAGCTTCAGGCCTTGCAGACGCAGATGGAAGAGGCGCAGGCAAACCTTGAGCAGGAAGTGGTCACTGCGACGGTGGGCGGCGGTGCTGTGACTATCGAAATGACCGGATCGCAAGAAGTGCGGTCGATCACCATCAAGCCAGATGTGGTGGACCCTGAGGATGTTGAGATGTTGCAGGACCTCATCGTGGCGGCATTCCAGGAGGCACACGCCAAGGTTGCTCAGCTGACCCAGGAGCGGATGAGCCCCTTTGCGACAGGGCTCAATGTGGGTGACCTGCTGTAATGGCGTCCATGCCCCGGGCCGTCGATCGCTTGATTGATGCCCTCAGCAGGCTACCGGGGATTGGCCCCAAGACTGCATCCA
>CAZMAI010000220.1:0-4285 GCA_964564195.1 uncultured Anaerolineales bacterium
CAAGGCGAGCAGCAGAGGGTTCAAAGCCTTGAACAGCCTGAACTGGCGCAGGTGCCGCACGGGGATGGGGGCCTCGCGGCGCAGGGCACGCAGCTTGAGCCACCAGTAGACCGCACCCTGCAGCAGGATGGCACAGGTGACCGCCACGGCGTACCAGGCGCCGGGCCCCAGCGGCTGCCCGCTGGCCCGAGCGATCACCAGCAGCACCAACGGCTGGAATACGACATTGAACAGCTCCCCGGTCCAGAGGTAGCGCAACCGGCGCGCCAGCCGCCTCCGGTCTGCGCTCACCTCGCTCATGAAGCTGCGCGCGTCCTAGCCCAGCGCGGCAATGGCCGCCGCCAGGGCGTCGATCTCGGCCACGCCGTCCAGCACGCCGATCTCGAGCAGGTACTCACGGCTCTCGCCCGGCTCCAGGAATTGCAGGATGCCCCGCTCCCGATCTCTGTCGCGGCCCTCGACGAGGCAGTTGGCCGGCTCCAGGCCGGTGACGTATTCACCCTGCCCGACCATCTTCCACTGGGTGAAACGCGGCAGGGTGTCCTGGCGGTAGCGCACATAGGCGCCCAGTCCGCGCCCGCTGTCGAAAGCACGATTCGCCAGCATTACCGTGACGTACCCGTCACTGTCAGCCGCCATCTCATGGTAAAAGCACTGCTCCGCATAGCCCGGCGTGCACGCCTCGTACGTGCTGTACTGCTCGATGCCGGCCGCGGCCACGGCATCGCGTGGTGTGACCGTCCGGGAGGGCGCGATCAACTGGGTGCCTGCGTCCAGCAGCGGAAACCCCAAATTGCAGTGGTAGAGTTGCATGTGGGGCACGGTGGCATAGCCCTCGTTGGTGACGACATCGCGGAT
Source organism: uncultured Anaerolineales bacterium (assembly GCA_964564195.1). Classification (GTDB taxonomy): domain Bacteria; phylum Chloroflexota; class Anaerolineae; order UBA1429; family UBA1429; genus JAAYED01. The sequence goes on from CAZMAI010000220.1 coordinate 859, forward strand.
GAACAGGCGCGACTCGCCCAGCCGCGCCGACACCCGCCGGGTGAGGGTCACGTTCTCGCCGAAGACCACCGCCTGGCGCATCCGCCCGCGCACCCACATCTCATACGCCGCCTCGGCGCCCTCGCCGCGCCAGTTGCCGTCCACCCACACGCCTTCCGCCGGCAGGTGGTTCAGCCGCCCGTGCAGCCCCAGCGCCTGACCCTCGTCCACCGAGGGCGCGCCCGCGGTGGTCAGCCCGCAACCCGCCACCAGTCCGCCGTGAAAGGTGCGCAGCCAGCCCAGACCCTCGCGCTCGGCGAAGGCCGGATGCGCCGGCCCCGTGGAAGACTGCCAGGCCAGCGAGGCCCCGCGATAGCGCGCCGCGCCGATGTCCATGCCCCGGTCCAGCAGCACCTCAAAGGAGAGGCCAGTGCCCGTCTCGAACTGGGCCACGCGCACGCCCCGCCCCGGGCCCTGCTGCAGCAGCGCCTCGCGCACCCCGCCGGCCTGCGACAGGCTGCCCATGTGCGCCAGTAGCTCGCGCTGCGTATACGTCCTGCCATACAGTGTGACCATCTCAGTCCTCCAGGCGTGTAGTTTCGGGACCGGTAAGTGTGCCCGCTACCCTTCGACGAACGGCCGCAGCCACTCTATCAGTAGCTGCGGTGTGACGCTACCGGTCAAGTCGTGTTCCAAGCTTCGGGTCGTGGCTTCCCTCGGGCACGGGCGCGGATCGCTGCCCTTTAGTAGGGTGCTTTCAATCACGCGCCCGGAGGCTGCTTCACGCAGTGAAACTTGCCTATCCTCTCGCACCCGACGGATCTTTTCGAATACACCCGCATAGTTGCACACCTGCACGACGACCTGCTCTGCCTCTCCCCAGCACAGAACAAGTTCTATCGCGCGGCTCTCCCCGAGCGCCCGCCAGCCCTCAGGGGTAAACTGGTTCCAGTTCGTCGCACTACTCTGATCAATCGCGATGATTACCGGATGCGGCCCAGCCGACCCATCATCATACGCCGTCGAGCCGAGCATCTCCCCATCGCATACAGGAGAGGCATAGTCCGCGTTCATCAGAGTAAGCACCGAAACTGCTACCTCGCGCAGCTGGGCGTTCTCGCTCTGCAGTTGACGCGCAAACGGAGGGACGGCATCCGGCCCCATCTCCGCCAGCATGCTGATCGCCGCAGGGCGCAGCCTTACGGCCTCATCCAGCGGCAGATTGTTCGGATCAACGGCTAGTAGTGAAAGCACCGGCTCCACGGCACGCGGATCCCCGATGCGCACCAGCGCTTCGATGGCCAGGTAACGCGTCTCCGCCTCTGGGTGATCCAAAGCTGTCATCAGTCCATCCACCGCCCCAGCGCTCCCGATGTCGACGAGTGCTTCTGCGGCGGCCTGCCTAACGATTGCCGTATCATTGCTCAGAGCACGGACCAGCCCATCAATGTCGCCAGCTCTCCTCATGCGCGCAATGTCCGGCCCGCCGCAGGCGCCAGCGCAAACCAAGACCAGTGCCAGGCACGCTAGCAGGATGACTCGTAACCACGCATCTTCTTTCTGTGCCGGGCACATCTTACCCTCCATGTCCGCTGGCGCCCTTGCTCCAGGCCGGCGCGAGGCTCGCGCCTCGCTACGCCAGCAGCAGGTAGGGCGCCTCAATGTAACGGGCGATCCCCTGCAAAAAGCGCGCCGCCGGGCCGCCGTCCACCAGCCGGTGATCGGCGGTCAGGCTCAACCACATCTTTTGCCGGACCACCACCTGCCCGTCGACCACCGCCGGCACGGGGCGAATCCGTCCCACGCCCAGGATGGCGCACTCGGGCAGGTTGATGATGGGCGTGAACATGTCCACACCGAACATCCCCAGGTTGGTGATGGTGAACGTCCCGCCGGTGAGCTCGTCCGGGCTGGATTTGCCCACGCGGGCGCGCTCCACCAGTTCGCGGAAGGTGCGCGCGAACTCGCGGATGCCCAGCGCCGGGGCGTTGCGCACCACGGGCACCAGCAGGCCGCGCTCGCTATCCACGGCCAGCCCGATGTTGACCGCGGGCATCTGCCGAATGCCCTCGGGCGTCAGTTGCACGTTCATGTAGGGGAACTCGACCAGGCAGCGCGCCACGATGACGCCCAGCAGGTCGTTGTAGCCCACGTTGAACCCCAGCTCGCCCTTTAATGCGTCGCGCAGGCTCTCGCGCATGGCGACGAACGCCGTGGCATCCACCTCGCTGTGCTCGGTGATGGCCGCGGTGGTGTGCGACGAGGTGGCCATCCGTTCGGCGATGATGGCGCGCACGCCGCGCATGGGCGTGATCTCGTCCGTAGCCGCTGCCGCGACAGGTGCTGCGGCAACGGCGGGAGCGGCGGGCCGCGCCGCGGCGGCAGCCACCTCCCCGGCGGTCACACGGGTGCCGGACGGGGTGATGCCCGCCAGAGCCACACCCTCGCGCGCGGCCAGGCGTTGCGCCAGAGGCGTGGCCGCGGGCTGCGCGGCGAGCCAGGCCAGCACATCGGCCTCGATGATGCGCCCCTCCGGGCCGCTGCCCGCCACGCGCGCCAGATCGACACCCTTCTCCCCGGCCAGCTTGCGCGCCCGCGGCGAGGCGACGATGCGGCCCGCCGGCGCGGGCTCAGCGATTACGGCTGACGCTACCCGCTCAGCAGGCACCGTCTCTACAGCTGCCTCTGGCTCGGGCGCGGCCGGCGCAGCGCCACCGCCACCCGGCTCCGCCAGCAGCGTGGAAATATCCTCGCCCGGCTCGCCGATGACGGCGACGGGCGTCAGCACCGGCACCGTGGCGTCGGCCCCCACCAGGATCTTGAGCAGGGTGCCTTTCTGGCTGGACTCTACCTCGAGCACCGCCTTGTCCGACTCGACCTCAAAGAGGATGTCGCCGCGGTTGACCGCGTCGCCCTCGTTGACGAGCCACGCGACGATCGTGCCCTCTTCCATGGTCTGCCCCAGCTTGGGCAGGATCACAACTCTGGCCATTGGCAATCCTCTTTTCTGTTCTCGTCAGGCGACGTTGGCCTGCGTGTCAATGCTGTGCCTACTGGTTGATCTGGATGATCACATTCAGCTCCGGCGCGCTCATCTGAGAGATCATCATGCTCACTTCTATCGTGTCCCTGGCATAGTCTACGCGGACCAGCCTCCCGTTCGAGTCCATGCGACTCGTCTCCGTAAATCCCGCTGCCTCCAAGGCACTGAAATAAGCATCGAGCGTCGCCATGTCCGGAAATGCGCACTGCACCATGGTGCCGCGGTCACCCAACAGCATGGCCGATTGGACCGATCCAGAGGCAGGCTCGGGCACAACGCCTGCCAATTCGGGCGGCCAGGCCACTTCGGCGGCAGCTGCCGGTGCCGCGGACGTCACATCAATGGTAAAGTAGGCGACCATACTTGGAAACAGGGTGACCTGCCACGTCCCATCGCTCAGGTCGA
>CAZMAI010000221.1:0-4264 GCA_964564195.1 uncultured Anaerolineales bacterium
CTGATCGCACTGGCCATTGCCCTCGTAATCGCCTCGCTATGGCTGCCCCCGGTGTCTCTGGGAAACCGGTTGTTCCACTGGGATATCCCAAGGATCACCGCAGCTGAGGGTGGATCCGTAGTTCACGTTAGCGGCGCGCGGCTGGACGTAGCACCGGGAATACTTGAGGGCAACACGCGAGTGCTCATCGAGGCCCTTGACGCCTCTGGCACGGCGGGCGTGGTCACCTCCGAATCGATCGTCGCTCAGGCGCAGGGTTCGTTAGTAGCTCTGCCGGACGATGAGTCCGCTCGAGCGGCTCTGAATGGCCTGCCTGACGGCGCAACGCTCTACAGCCCGTTCTACAGCGTCACGACCTATAGTGCTCCGCCGGCGGCAGCTACCGTCTCTGTGCCCCTTCCTTATGAGATCGAGAACCCCGCGATGGCGGATCTGTACGCATGGGACGGTCAATCCTGGCGCTGGCTGCCCGCGCAGGTCGCCGCGGATGGCCTGTCGATCTCGAGTGCTGGTGCCTCCTTCCCGGCCATCTTTGCCGTTGGCACCCCCGTAAAGAGCGAGCCTGTGGTTGGCGTGGTCTTGAGCAGCGATGCGACGGCGGACAGCGCGCTTCCCGGGCTAATCACCGTCAATGGATGGACTCTGGATGCCAGCGGCGGCGCGTCTGGAACGGCGCCCGCGCCCGACATGCTCGCAAATAGAGCGGCACGGGTCATAGTCTCGCTCTCCAATGTGCAGAATGGCGTCATCCGATCAGATCTGGTTGACAACCTGTTGATCGACGACACGGCCATCACCTCACATGCCGAGGCGATCGCCTCGCGCGTGCAGTCTGAGGGCTATGACGGCGTTCAGCTGGCCTACCTGGATCCCAATCCTGACCTGAGCGGTGAGTTCACTGCCCTATTACGCGCCCTGGACACGGCCCTGGCACCCGACCAGGTCCTTGCCGTCCAGGTGCCCTTCCCCCAGCGAAGTGCCGATGGGTGGGACACGGGCGGATATGACTGGCAGGCCATCGGAAAAGTCGCGGATCTGGTGCGCATCCCCCTTCCGGCCGATCCTGCGGCCTATGGCGCAGCGGGTGACGTCGATGCAATGCTGGCCTGGGCCGTAGGTCAGATCCAGCGTTCGCGGATTCAGCTTGTTGCTTCCGCCTACGCCCACGATACGACAGCAAACAGCACCGAACAGATCAGTTACGAGGCGGCGCTGAACTTGCTCACAAACAATATCCAGGTAGAGAACCCGGCAGAGCTGCTGCTCCCCGGCCAGACGCTGCGCCTGGGCACGGATCCGGAAAACCAGCGCACGCTGGAACTGGATCCCGAGTCCCAGGTGAGCTGGTTCCAGTACCGCGATGCGTCCGGCGAGCAGCATACGGTCTGGATGGAGACCGCCCGCAGCCTGGTGCGCAAGCTTCAGGCAGTCAAGCGTTACGGTCTCAACGGCGCTCTGATCGACGGCGCGTTGGACCAGGGCAACGATGGCTCCATCTTGCCCCTGGTGGCAACCTGGCAGCAGGACGAGATCCCGCCGGCGCCCGAATACACGATGCTGTGGCAGGTCCAGGACACAGAAGGCAACCTGATACGCGAGGCAGTCACCTCTCTGCAGGACGCCAAGTTCGCCTGGGTTGCGCCGCATAGGCCCGGAGGGTATGAGATCAGCGCTGCCATCTCTGAAGACGGTGGCGTGACCAACCGGGGCATCGTGGCTGAGGTAGGCGTGCAGGTGCCGACACCCACGTACACGCCGACGCCCAGACCGACAAACACGCCGCTGCCTACGGCTACACCGGAGCCCACAGCGACAGCTGCGCCGACGCGCACGCCTGCACCCACCCCCGAAGGCGGTGAGGCCCAGGCCGCGCCCACTCCTGCCCCAACCAAAGCACCTGCTACCGGGGTCCCGGCGGCAGGCCGCGTGGGCGGCTACTTTGGCTACGGCATCCAGGCGCACATCTATGGTGGAGACGCCCAGATCTTCGGTTTGATCCAGGGGATGGGCTTTAACTGGATCAAGCAGCAGGTCGAATGGAAGCTGGTGGAGCCCGGCAAGGGCAATTATCAGTGGGGCGACCTCGACCGCATCGTTGGCGGCGCGCGGGCCGCCGGCCTCAACGTCCTGCTCAGCGTGGTCAAGGCGCCTGCCTGGGCGCGCGGCGGCGGCGCGGACCTCTCCGTGGAGGGCCCTCCGGCCAACCCGCAGGACTTTGCCGATTTCCTGGCGGCCCTGGCCACCCGTTACCGCGGTCGCGTGCAGGCCTATGAGGTCTGGAACGAGCAGAACCTGCACTATGAGTGGGGCAACGAGCCCATCTCGGCAAGCCGTTATGTCGAGTTGCTCAGGGTATCCTTTATCGCGCTCAAGAACGCGGATCCGGGCGCAGTCGTGGTCAGCGGCGCTCCCACGCCTACGGGTATGAACGATGGCGTCATCGCCATCGACGACCGCGCCTACCTGGAGCAGATGTACAAGGCAGGACTCGCCAGGTATTGCGATGCGGTGGGTGTGCATCCGAGCGGGTACAACAATCCTCCGGACGCGGACTGGCGCTCCTGGAACGATCCCAGTGCTCCTACATTCAAGGGGCACCCGAGCTTTTTCTTCCGCGGCACCATGGAGAGCTATCGTAACATCATGGTGGCGTACGGAGACGGCGGCAAGCGACTCTGGCCGACAGAGTTCGGTTGGTCCACCTTTGAGAACCTGGGCGCCAGCGCGCCAGCAGGCTATGAGTACGCAAACCACAACACAGAAGGCGAGCAGGCAGCCTGGCTGGTGACCGCCTTCCAGATGGCCCGCAACTGGGGTTGGGTGGGACCGATGTTTGTGTGGAACCTGAACTTTGCGCCCGTGTCAGGCCCAGCCAACGAAAAGGCCGGGTTCGGCATCCTGCGCGCTGACTGGAGCCCTCGGCCATCCTATTCTGCGCTACAAGCCATGCCCAAGTAGGTCAGCGAATGTGACAATCAGGCGGCGCGATGCCTGGTGGGAAAGAGTTCCCGTCAGCGTCGCGTCGCCTTGATCTATCCCTGGCACGCGGTGATGGGTAGCACCATCCCTGATTTGGAAAGGAAACCATGAAGAATATCCTACGACTTGCACTCTTCCTGTGCGCAGCTGTGATCCTGACCGCAGGCTGTGGACCAAAGGATCCGGGTGGCGTCGCGACAGGCGAGCCTCAACGGACGGCGCGACCCACCTTTACACCTGTGATTCAGACACAAGCGAAAACGGAAGAAGCGGCTCCCGCGACCGCAACTACCGAATCCGTGCTGGAGCCGAGTATCACACCCGAATCCACGATGGAGGCAACCGAGCAGGAGGTCGCTCCCACCGATGCGCCCTTCTCCACAGTCCCGATGCCCCCCGCAAAGCCACTCACGATGGACTCGCCCGAGTACGGCATGCAGGCCTTTCTCTGGTGGCGGCCCGAAGTGGCCAGCCGGGATGTGCAGATCATTGCCGCCGCAGGCTTTGGCTGGGTCAAGGTGAATTTCGGCTGGCGAGAGATCGAGCTTCAGAAAGGCGAGTTCGACTGGTCTCATACCGACGCAATCGTTGAGATGGCCAATACCGACGGACTGGACATTATCGCCCGCATCGACTTTCAGCCCGAGTGGGCCGGAGGCGGATACCCCACCGTTGGCCCGCCGGACAATCCTCAGGACCTGGCAGACTTTTTCTCAGCGCTGGCCTCGCGGTATACCGGTCGCATTCGGGCCTACCAGATTTGGAATGAGCCCAATCTGGGCAGAGAATGGGGAGGGCAGACACCGGACCCCGGGGCATATGTCAGGTTACTGGGCATCGCCTATGACGCGATCAAAAAGGCAGACCCAAATGCCATGGTGATCAGCGCGGGGCTGTCCCCCACCGGAACCTGGGACGAACTGACACGGCCCGATGACTGGTACCTGGAGAGCATGTACATCGCCATGGACGGGAGCAGCGATGGCTACTTTGACGTGCTTGGCGCCCATGGTGCCGGCTATCTCAGTCCCCCGGAGATTGATCCTGCGACTGTCGCGGCCGATCCGGCCCTGGGCGGTCACCGCTCCATGGCGTTCCGCCGCATCGAAGACTTGCGCGCGATCATGGTCAAGTACGGCGATCAGGACAAACAGATCGCTCTGCTCGAGTTCGGGTGGACCAGCGATCCGCGCCCTGACTCGCCCTACCACTGGCACGCCGTCAGCGAGGAAACCAAGGCTGACTATATGGTCCGTGCTTATCAATTCGCCAGGGACAACTGGTC
>CAZMAI010000222.1:0-4240 GCA_964564195.1 uncultured Anaerolineales bacterium
ACGCAGGAGGTCGCCGAGGAGATCGCCGGGGTGCTGCGCTCCGGTGGCTGCCTCGTGGATGATCTCTCCGTCCGAGAGGTGAAATCGCTGGACGACTACCGCGCCGTGATCCTGGGCTTCCCGCTCTATATCGGCCGGTTCCTCAAGGACGCTCGACGCTTTCTGGCGCAGCAACAGCCGGCGCTGGCATCTCTGCCCGTGGCACTCTTTGTGCTGGGCCCCACCACCGCCGGCGAAAAGGACCGGGCCGACGTACAAGAGAACCTGGACGCCCGGCTGGCAGAACTCACCTGGTTCCGTCCCGCGTCGCAGGCGCTCTTTGGCGGCAAATGGGATCCGGCCGTGCTGCGCTTCCCCTGGAGCCTGCTGGTCAGCGTGCCGGCCAGCCCGCTGCACGGCCAGCCGGCCACCGATGCCCGTGACTGGGATGCGATCCGCGCCTGGGCCGAGACGCTTCCCGAGGTGCTTGGCCTCGCCGTCTGAGCGCAGCCGCGACCGCGGGCAGCGCGGGATACTGAGGCGCTGGCGGACACAGATCCTGGAGGATGTGCCCGTCACGGAGGCCTGCATCCCGCTTTGGCGCAGGCGTCATGGTCGTCCTGATCCCGTCTGATCCCGCGCTCCCCGGCCCGAGCTATCCACTGCGCTGCGACCACCTGACAGGAGTATGGTCTCCCGCGGCCGGTCGATCAGCTTTTTCACGCCGGTCAGCACCATCAGGGACACGAAAAAAGCGATATCGGACGCGCCGCGGCGCTGCCAGATCGACAGGAGCAGGAACGTAACGGCCGCTGCGGCGACTGCGAGGTCGAACACGGGCCTGACCGCGCGGACTGCAAGGAGCACCATCAGCGCGATGATCGTGTCGGCGGGCCAGAGGGCAAGCAGGTAACCTGCGGCGGCCGCCAGCCCCTTGCCGCCATGCCAGCGCAGCCAGATGGGAAAGCCATGCCCCAGGATCACAGCCACGCCGGCAAGGTAGATCGGCAATCGGGTGGCGGTCAGGGATTGGGCCAGCAGGGATGCCGCGGCACCCTTGCCCACATCCAGGCTCAGCGTCAGGAGCGCAGCGACGGGACCCGCAACACGCAGGGCGTTGCGTGCACCCACGTTCCCATCATTCTCCAGCCGGATGTCCTTCCCGGCCAGGGCCCGCGTCAGCAGGTAGGCCGAGGGGATCGATCCGAGCAGGTAACCGGCCAGCACGCACACGATCGCGGTGAGCATCGCCGCCTCCATCGCACAGGGCCATCCTGACTGCGATAACACGCCAGGGACCTTGCCGATGCTGTCGCGCATAGAAACGAGCGGATCCCGGTAAGGGACCCGCTCGTCGACCGAACCAGAAACCGGCCCCGCTACTCTCCGCCGTCACCATCCCCGACAAAGCCAGCGAGGATACCGGTGAGCTCATCCACCGAAACGGTCATGGGATACCCCTGCAGCCCGCCGCTGTGCAACACGCCCAGCACGGGACTGCCCGCGCCCAATTCGAGCGCATCCGAGAGGTCGGCGGCCACCTGCTCCATGGCAGCACGGCCGTCCAGGCAGGTGGCAAAGGCCTCAGCATCCAGCCCCACCTCGCCGGCGATGGCCACGAGCCCCGGTATGGGATCGTCCACCGCCCACTGATCGACACCGGCAAAGATCGCCTGGTGCATGGCCCAGAACTGCTCCTGCTCGCCCCCGCACTCGGCCGCGGCAGCCGCAATGGCCGCCTGGGCGTTACTGCGCGAAGGCAGGTTCTTGAACAGCCACAGCACCTTGCCCGGCTCGACAAAGGTCTCATCCATGGCGGGCTGCACCTCTAGCGCGTGTCTGCGGCAGCTGGCATCCTGAAAGTCACAAAATGCGATCACCTTGACCGCTGCCTCGGGGTTCCCCTTGAAAGCATCGCCGCCCAACGTATAGCCGGGGCGATCCGGGTCCGAGGCCAGCCCCTCGGAGCGCAGCCAGAAGGGCAGCTGGCTCTCAGGATCGGGCGTCGGCTCCTCTGCGGGCGCCTCACCGGCGATCATGGCATCGATGTACTCCTGAAAGACGCTCACGTCCTGGGCGCCGCGCACCGTGGATGCGGCATCGCTGCCCGCGCGCGTCAGCCGAAACATCGGCGTGCCCGAGTACCCATAAGACGCGGCCTCCGCCAGGGTGGCATTCACCAGCGCTGCGGTTCTGCCGGACGCGAGACAGGCCTCATAGTCCTTCATGTTTGCCCCAAGCTCTTTGGCAAGGTCCGCCAAATAACCGGCGGGATCGGGCAGGCTACCCCAGGTGCCTGCCTCGGCAAAGAGCCGGTCATGCATGGCCCAGAACATGGCCGCGCCCTGCTCGGCAACACACAGGGCCGCCTCGTGGCCGAAATGTGCCGTGGGGTGCAGGCTCGCGATGGGGTGATCCCGAAAGACCAATCTCACCTGGCCTGTGCGGATGTACTGCTCGATGAGCAAGGGCTCCACCTGCGCCACATGACGACTGCAGAACGGGCAAATATAGTCGGTGAACTCCTGCATCGTTACCGGCGCATCGACACTGCCCATGTACGGGTGACCCTCATCGGTGACGCCGACCTCGATGCCATCGTAGACATTCTGGTCTGCCGCCGGGCCCGGCGACGAGGATTGGCAGCCGGCGAGCACGAGTAGAAGGAAAAGGGAGAGCAAGATGATGCGGACATGCCTGGTATTCAAGATGCCATGACCCCCTGTCTGTGACTGGCATTGGGCGAGGAGACCGGAGCCGTGCCTGGACGGCAACAACCCGCATAGTGTACCCCGGAATACCGCAGTAACGAAAACGGCACCCTGGACGAACCCTGCGCGCCGGATCGGCCTACAACTGCACTGTGTAACGGTTGCCCGCCAGTCAGCGAGTAAAGCGCATGTCTCGAGACTGCGATCGAGGTGATCGCGTGATGGTCGCGTGCACAGAGCGCGCCCATGGCCGGCGATCCACACGGCAACAGTGCCCCGCGCATGGGTGCAGACTGCGGCCCTGACCTGCGCCCGTCCATGTTTGCGCTTTTTGCCATCAAACCCCGTCCATTACGATTTATTCCGACAAACTGCAATGTAATTCGATCTATTTCCGTAATTTGACAGGGACTGGAATCGGCCTACAATATGGCTCGTAGCAGGCCACATAGGCTTGGCCTGATTCCCCCTGGAACCAGCTTCTGGACCCCCGTTCTCTTTCCAAAGAGCATTGGATGCCAAAGGCCACGGCACTGGAATGGGACTCTGAATGGCAGAACATCGTATGGCGCATCCCCAGATCGTCGCACGCTCTCTCGCCAGCAACACAAGCCACGGCCCAATTTCGAAACAGGAACGGAGAACAATGGTCAAGAAGTTGTACGTAGGAAATCTTTCATATCAGACCGATCAGGACGGCTTGCGGGCGCTGTTTAGCGACGCTGGCGAGGTCGCTGACGCCGTGGTGATCAGTGATCGCGAGACAGGCCAGTCCAAGGGCTTTGGCTTTGTCGAGATGGCTGACGAGCAGGGCGCCAGGACCGCCGTCGAGCGTTTCGATGGCACCAACCTGGACGGCCGCACCATCAAGGTCGCCGAAGCCAAGCCGCGCGAGAATCGCGACGGTGGTAGCCGCGGCGGTAGCCGTGGTGGTGGTGGTCGCGGTGGCAGCTCTTACGGCTCAAGCCGCTGGTAGTCACCCTCTCTAGCCGTTGAGGTAAGCCAGCAAGAATCTGGGGGCTCCTGTTGGGGCGGTAACCCGCCACAGGTCAGCGGCGACACATGAGGAATCTGGATACGCCCGCTACGAGATACGTCTCGCAGCGGGCGTTCTGCTTGTCGGCAAGAACCTCACGGAGGTTCAGCGTCCCCCCTGACCAGACCACCGGACGTGCTCTCCTCCGGAAGGTCAGCGTCCCCGCTGACCACACCTGTCGCGACATCGTCCTCAAAGGTCAGCCGGAGGCTGACCGTCCGAAGGGCCCCACCCCGCCGACGTTGCTCAAGCGTTAGTCGAACCGCGCGGGCAGGTGCCCTTTGGCGACCAGGTCGCCCATGTCCCACCCGGGCGCGCCGGACTTGACGCGATAGCTCCAAAAGAACCACCCGTCCACCTGCTCCCAGACATAGAGCTGGGCCGCGCCCATCGCCCGGATAGCGGCCCGCTCCTGCAGCGGCGTCCCCATGCTCCCTGGCCGGTGCATGACGCTCCACTCGCCCACCACCACCGGGAAAAAGGCGCGCATCTCGGCGATGTCCGCCGCCGACTG
>CAZMAI010000223.1:0-4239 GCA_964564195.1 uncultured Anaerolineales bacterium
GCTCCCACTGGTCGGGCGGGGCGGAGGCGATATCGTCCGAGGCCAGCACCGTCTCGACACGGATATCCTCCATGGCGGCCATCTCGGCGGCCATGTCAAAGTTCATCGTGTCCCCGGAATAGTGGCCATAGAGATACAGGCAGCCGGCGCCGCCGTGCGTGGCCAGGGTCGCCTCGTACATCGTCTCGGCGCTGGGCGAGGAAAAGACATTGCCCACCGAGCAGCCATCGGCCAGCCCCTCGCCCACATAGCCCAGGAATACCGGCAGGTGGCCGGAGCCTCCGCCCGTGAGGATAGCGACCTTGCCCTGGACCGGAGCATCGGCGCGAATGATCGCGCGGGAGTCGGCGGGCGCCGCCTTGAGCTGGTCGCCGTGCGCCAGCAGCAGGCCCTCGAGCATCTCGTCCACAAATGCCATCGGCTCGTTGATGATCTTTTTCATGGGAACGCTCCTGTCTGCGGTTGTCAGAGGATCACGCTGACAGACGATAGCACGCCGGAGGTTGCGGTGTCAACCGTTTCGTGGAGCGGCGGGAGAGACGCGCTCAGGTGGCCGTCTGAACCGCCAGGCGGCGCGCGGCGCCTTTGATGAGCACGGGCAAGAGCACCATGAGGATGATCATGCGCGTGACGTGCATCGCCGCCACCAGTTGGGCGTCGGCGCCCAGTTCGGCGGAGAGAATGATCAGGGCCGTGGCGCCACCGGGGGAGCACCCCAGGATGGCCGTCAGCAGGTCGATCTCAGTGAGCACCGACAGGAGCCAACCCAGCGCCAGGCCGTTGATAATCAGAAAGGCGGTCATCAGCGTCCCGGCCAGGGCAAAGGGCTTGAATCGGCGCAGTACAGTCAGGGTGATGGATGCGCCCACGCCCAGTCCGATGATCCAGTTCGAGTAGAGCCGGAGCTCGGGCGGAAAGGTCTGGATGTGCAGCCAGGCGGGGTTGATCACCGCGGCCAGCAGCATCGGCGCCAGGAGTTCGCCAGCGGGCATCTTGACCTTGCGGCCGATGGTCCCGGCGATCGCTCCCAGAGCGACGAGGATCAGGATCGTTACTACGGGGGCAAAGGGCATCCCCGTCGACGGTCCGGCCATGACGGGCGCCGCGACCTCGGCGGCAGGCGCAGGGAAGGCGACCGTGGCCAGGGTGGGCACGATCAGGAGGATGCTCACCAGCCGGATCAGGTGCATGGTGGCGACCACGGGCGCTTCGCCGCCCAGGTCTTCAGAGAGGGCCACCATGGCGGGCAGCGCGCCCGGCGCGGCACCGCACAGGGCGGTTGGGAGGCGCATGCTCGTGAAGCGATTGATCGCCCAGGCGGCCACCAGTCCCAGCAGGGTCACGGCCACGATCATGATCACCACCGGCAGGAACGAGCGCGCGATGGCCTGGATCGTCTCCTCGGTGACCGACACGCCGATGCTCAGGCCCAGAATGACACGGGCCAGGAGCTGCATCCAGCGCGGGGCATCCTGCAGGTTGCCGAACACCAGGTTGGCCGCCCCTGTCGCCAGCATGGCTCCGGTAAAGGCGCCGCCGGGCACCCCGAGCATTGGCGCGAGCCAGACGCCCAGGGCACCAAAGAACAACGACAGCCAGAGGCCTTTGCGCTCGATGAACCAGCCGGTCAAGCAGTCCTCCCAGGCGTGCGATCCGAAACTGACACAATGCGCTTACGATACGCGCGCTGTCAACGTTGTCAAATGGCTGAGCGCGGCCCGGTCTGCTTTCATCGTGCACTTGTGCCCGCGCCGGTCGCGCGCTAGACTGTGCCGCACCGCAAACAATTCATCCTCACAAAGGAGCAGCGCTATGAAGACCCGCGTCCTAGGCCGAACAGGCGCTACCGTCAGCACCATCTCCATGGGCACCGAGTACCTGATCAACCAGCCGCAAGCGCACGTGGACGCCGTTATCCACACCGCGATCGAGCGCGGCATCAGCTATTTCGACGTGTTCTACGGCCAGGGCTATGTGCGCGAGATCTACGGCAAGGCCTTTGAGGGGTATCGCGATCGCGTGATGCTCTCGGCGCACCTGGGCGCGGTCGAAAGGGGGCGCGACTCGGCCGTCAGCCGCGATCCGAAAGAAGCCCTGCACTATATCGAAGAGTACCTGCGCTGGTTCAAGACCGACTATGTAGACGCGCTATACCTGCACAACATCGACTCGCAGGAGGACTATGATATCGTCATGGCTCCCGGTGGCCTGGCGGATCTGGCGCAGCGGCTCAAGGAGCAGGGCCGGGCGAGGTTCATCGGTTACAGCGGGCACACGGTATCCACGGCGCGCCAGGCGGTGGAGAGCGGCATTGTCGATATGCTCATGTTCCCCGTCAACATCGCGGCCAACGCCGTGGAAGGCAAGCGCGAGCTATTCCAGGCCTGCGCGTCCAACAACGTCGGCCTGGTGGCCATGAAACCCTTTGCGGGAGGCAAGCTCCTCCAGCCCGAGACCCGTATGTCGCTGATGTTCTTCCAGACCGGCGGCGGCGACGCCGAGATCCAAAAAGACCAGCCCATCACGCCGGTGCAGTGCCTGCACTATGTGCTCTCGCAGGTCGGCGTCTCGACCATAGTGCCGGGATTTGCGACTATCGAGCAACTGGAGCAGGGGCTGGCCTACTATGAGGCCAGCGAGGAGCAGCGCGACTTTAGCAGCATGCTGGCCGCCTTTGCCGAGTACCGCAGCGGCGAGTGCGTCTACTGCAACCACTGCCTGCCCTGTCCCGTGGAGATCAACATCGGGCAGGTCAACCGCCTGGGCGACATGGCGGCCCATCAGATGACCGGCGAGCTTCAGGCGGCCTATGCGGCGCTCGACGCGAACGCCTCGGACTGCATCCAGTGCGGCACCTGCGAGGAGCGCTGCCCCTTTGGCGTGCAGGTTATCGACAAGATGGAGCAGACCGCGGCGCTCTTTGGCTGAGTGAGATCAGGCGACGGGCGGCGCCTCTCCGGCCTGCTGTGCGGGATGCCGCTCGTCGCTGCAGTGGAACCAGAGGTTGACGATCGGGTGCGCCGGGTCGCCGATCAAGTGGTGCTCATCGCCGGGCTCGATCACCAGCACCTCGCCAGCGCGTACCGGCTCCAGATCTCCGTTCAGTTCTATCTGCCCCTGGCCCTGCAGGATGACAAACACTTCGTGGCTGTCGTGGATATGCTCTCCTTCAGGGTGGGTGCGAAACCCGGCCGGGTGAAAGCTCAGCCCGCCATGGTGGATGTAGGCGCCGGGCACGAGGTCTTCTGCCACGCGCTCACTGATCTCGCCGTCCAGTTCACACAACCGATAGCGTCTCATTGTGACCTCCTCGGGTCATGGCTGCACAGGTGTGCGCGCGCGGCCCGGCGGTAATCCAGGGGTTGCGCGAGCCGCCGGCCCTTTTATAATCGCTGGCACAGAGCATAGCGCGGCGTTACACTCTTTGCCACCGGAGCCCACTCCGGGCGGCGTGTGATTGGGAGCAAGGATGACGAATTTCGGCGCCTGGGTCTTTGATGTCGACGGCACGTTGCTGGACTCGCAGGCTGTGCTGCGGCCGCGCACGCTGGCGGCGCTGAACGCCCTGAACGAGCGCGGTGCCGAACTCCTCGTCGCTACGGCGCTCCCGCAGCGCTATGCCCGGATGAAACTGGGGGCGGCCCCTTACCTCTACGAGCGCGGCGTGTTCCTCGGGGGCGGCCATATCCTGGACGAGCGTACGGGCTTTTCCTACGAGCTCACTGTGGATGCCGCCATCGCCGGGCCTGTGCTTTCGTTGCTCGAGGCGGTCTCACCTGAGTTGCAAATCGTGGTGCAGTACGGGGACACACGGCATGCCCACCGTCTCCCGATCGATCCGCGGCTGGTGGCCACCTGGGGCTATGACGCCACCGCCCTGGTGCCCTACCAGCAGAGCGCGGCTCAGCCCTTTACCAAGATCATCGCCTGGCACGAGTCGCTCGAGCTGTCGGCGGCGTACGACGCGCTGGTCGCCCGCCACGGAACACAGGCACGCTTTTACCTCACCGATGGCGGCCACGCCCTGCAGGTGACCGCAGCCGGCGCCACCAAGGGGCAGGGGTTGCTTAGGCTTTTGGCGCAATTAGGCATCGCCCCGGCCACTGCCATCTCCTTTGGGGACTCGACTCCGGATGTGGAGATGTTCGAGGTGACCGGCGTCTCGGTGGCCATGGGGAACAGCCTGCCGGACGTGCAGGCCGCTGCCACCCTGATCGCCCCGTCCAATGATGACGACGG
>CAZMAI010000224.1:0-4237 GCA_964564195.1 uncultured Anaerolineales bacterium
TGGCAGATAGTCCGTCAGAGCTTACCATCTTCGACCTTGCCTCTCCCCTCGCTAACAGAGATTCTAGTCGCGGCAGCAGGGCTGTCACCCTACGACTAGACCACAGGCCCCTCGGGCGCCCTGCAGTAGCTCAAGTATCCCTCCGCTACGCAGACTCAGCAAGAGGTAGCGCAGTCGTCTATCCGCACACAAGCTGACCCGTTGGAGTCACCATCCATAGCCGCCTTTATTGGGCTGCGGGTCTAAGTTAGTCAGACGAAGACATCTAGTTATCGAGCGATCTGTACGAAGGGATGCGTGCACACACATTGTACTCACGGCTGTATTCATCGCCCGGTTGGTCCTGGTCTCCGGTACGACACTGCCGTTCGCTGAGGGTTGCCCCACGCGAGGTCGCCATCTGCGGCTGCATCGTCACCGCACGACGATCGCGACGCTGACTCGCGTCTTCTGTGGTGACGTTTGTCTCCCGGTGCGTGCAACGGCCTCGGGGCAGGAGCGCGTATGGCAACGCAGCGCTCGGGTATTCCCCTCGCTACCTCGGCTGCCCCTGTGGCGTGCCAACGTGTAGCCGTTCTCTTCCCTCAGCAACCCGCCCGCAACTGCCGTGACGTTGGTGGCAATCGGGTGTGGGCGGAAAACACACCGGAGGTGCTCCCCTTTCCTCGACTCGCGGTGCCATGCACATCCCTTGCGACTTGAGCGCGTTTGTCCCCTGACGGAACTGGCACCGAGACCAGGCTGCCACACGTTCACTGGCCGAAACCTGAGAACAGGCAATCATCGCCAGACGCCGTTTACGCAGCACAATGCAGGCGGCATCCAATTCCAATGGCCTTTTCACGCTCCGCTTACACCCATTGACAGGCCCTCACCCTATACTCGGGGTGTAATCCTGATGAAGTCCATCGGGAGTCAACCCCACCCCGGATGTACCAGCTCTGGCAGTCTCACATAGAAAGAGGAGCAAAGATGAAACACCTCAGGCCCGTACTTGCCGCAGTGCTCATTGTGGTAGTCCTGCTTTCCTCTGCGTCTCCGGTTCTCGGTGCCTCACCGAACGCACAGGTGCCAGCATCCACCGTCCGCGTCTGGATCAACTACAGCCCGGGGAAGGGTGCCCAGGTCCAACAGATGCTGACCAACAGCAGTGCCAGGTTTCACTATTCCTTCGACAACTTGAATGCGCATGTGGTAACCATACCGACGACGGCGTTCCGCAGTCTAGGCAGCAACACGGGCGTGACCAGTGTGGAGATCGATGCGGAGCGCTACCCGATCGCCGACATGCAGTCTGTGGTTTCGGCCGAGGCCCTCGCCTATGCAGACGTCACGGCGCAGACCGTTCCATACGGCGTCGATATGGTACAGGCGCGCGATGTCTGGGATGCCAACAGAGATGGGGTCATCGATTCAGGGGCTCCGTCAGGCGCCGGGCGCAAGGTGTGTATCATCGATACCGGTTATCAGCAGTCACACGAAGATCTACCGGATGCAACCGGTGGCCATTCGCAGGTGGACACAGACTGGACCGTCGACGGCTATGGCCATGGCACACACGTCGGCGGCACGATAGCCGCCGAGAACAACGGCTACGGCGTCGTCGGCGTAACTCCCGGTACTGTCGAGTTATTTGTGGTCAAGGTCTTTAGCGATTCCGGCCAGTGGGTCACCTCCTCCGATCTCGTAGATGCGCTCAACCGTTGTGTTGCCGCAGGCGCAAACGTGGTGAACATGAGTCTGGGCAGCAACTTTTACGTCGCCAACGAGAACCGAGCCTTTTCCGACGCGTTTGCGAATGGGGTACTCAGCATAGCCGCGGCGGGGAACCGGGGCGGCACTGGCTACTCCTATCCCGCCTCGTATTCATCTGTGGTGTCTGTCGCGGCCATCGATTCTTCCAAGACGCATGCCTCCTTTTCGCAGAGCAACAACCAGGTTGAACTTGCGGCACCAGGAGTGGGCGTGCTCAGCACGGTCCGTCCAAGCGGATACCAATCATGGAGCGGCACCTCGATGGCTACGCCTCACGTCGCGGCCGTGGCAGCCCTCGTGTGGAGCGCCAACCCTGCATGGAGCGCAGCACAGATCCGAGAGGCTCTGCAGGCCAGCGCGGAGGACCTGGGCGCCCCGGGGCGTGACGACAGCTATGGCTACGGCCTGGTTCGAGCGCGCTCCGCTCTCGATTGGTTAGGATATCAGTGGTCCGCACCCGAGAATCCGCCTGCGAACCCGCCTGACAATCCTCCAGACGCGGATCCTCCCAGCGACCCGCCCAACAGCCCGCCCACCACGCAGATCGAGAATCCTGATGACGAGGCGAGCTATCAACAGGGGTCGCCCATCACCTTCACGGCGTCCGCTATAGATCCGGAAGAGGGGGACCTGAGCTCACAGCTCGTTTGGAGGGCAGGGGACACCCTGCTGCATACGGGCCCGGTCTTTGAAACGGATGCTCTACCCATCGGCACACATGTTATCACCGCTGTTGCGGAGGACACATATTCTGCGGCAGGGACCGACAGTGTCACGGTGATCATCACAGCCAAACCCACGGCAGTGGAGCAGATTGAGAGCTGGGTCTTTACCGACAAGGAAGTATACACCGACAGGGAGCAGGTGGAGATCTCCGTATGGGTTACCGACCAGGATACGCTGCCTGTGGAGGGCGCACGCGTTGCTGTTATCGTCTCTGGACCCGACGGAAGGCCCAAGAAACTCGAGGGCGTGACCAACGGTGAAGGGCTCGCATCCTTCACCTACCGCGCCAGCACACGCAAGATGGGCAGCGGGACCTACACTGTGACTGCAGTCGCGAGCGCGGAGGAATGCGTGGGCTACGAGAGCACCACGACCTTTGTCACACAGTAGAAAAGCCAGGATACCGTTAGTAGGGGGGGGGCACGCCACATCAAGCGGCACCCCCTCTCACTTGTAGCCGGCGACGCACATCCACGAAAGCGAGCAGGGGATGACATAGGGACCATCCTCCGCCTCGGCTGCCTTCGCCCCGTAGTGGGCAGTACCAGAGCTACTTTCCAAGGAGCGTACGCGCCGCTCTAGGCTCTCGCCATCGCTTGGCTGAGCCACGCGCATAGTGAGGCCATCATTCCCAGAACGTTGGTCCGGAACATGCCCTGCGACACTGATAGATTGACCCACCCACGTGGCAAGCACGACGACGCAGGGTGCTTCCCAGTTCCTCGTCATAGTGCCGCGAGTGGGCCCGTGGGATCTTCGGGCAAACGCCGCGACAGGACCGCTACCAACTCTGCGGCCGCCTTGTGTGCTGGATCCGCTGGTCACATACGCACCCTCATGTCCGGGCAACAGCACCGCCGCTATCATCAGCACAGCAAAGACGGCTCATCTGCGCATCGCTGTTTCCTCCTAGCCCAACGACGTCGATCGGCTGTCCGGTCTCTCGGCCAGCTGAGGTCGCCTTGATGCGTCGATATGCCTGCATGCCAATGTGCGTCGCTGCGGCCTACCCATGCACGCTCCATTCTGCTCAGGGCCCATCCGGGCAGCCGTGCTGCGCTGACTGGGCGGCCCCTTTAGCATCGAGCCTCTCCGGACATGGACGTCCCCCGCGAGGACGAGATCCTGGTGCGCGCCCTCGCCTCGAGCGTGTTCCACACCGACATCGCCATGGCCGATGCCTGCGACGGGTCGATCGGTCCAGTGGTGCTAGGTCACGAGTGCGCGGGCGTGGTGGGGCACGTGGGTGCGGCGGTGGCACGCGGGCGCTCCGGTAATCACGTGGTCCTCTCCTTCGCCTCCTGCGGGGCTGCGCCGGCTGCCACTCGGGCCGTCCGGCACACTGCGATCGCCTGGGCGAGCTGAACTTCTGCTTTTCGCAGGCGGACGGCAGCAACGCCCTCTGGCGCAGCAATGTCCGCGGTCCTTTTCTTTGGGCGATCTTCCTTCGCGACGCACCTGCTGGCCACCGAGCGCAACACGGTGGTGGTGCCCGCTGCGTTGCCGTTGGAGACGCTGGCTCCGCTGTGCTGCGGCATGCAGACCGGCGCCGCCGGAGATAGCTCCGCTACTGGTCGATCTTGTCCTCGAGCGTCGGATCGTGCAGGCTCATCGTCATATTCAGGCTCCTTGCGGCTGCGCCGCGTAGATTGCCGGTTGACCGGCGGTACAGAGAGAGAAGGTATGCCAGATGCCCCGCAGCGCGTGGTCTACCGCCTGCCACTGGCGGCGCTCGTCGGCCAGCTGCGCGCGTCCC
>CAZMAI010000225.1:0-4227 GCA_964564195.1 uncultured Anaerolineales bacterium
GTGACCCGTTCCGGTACGAATCTCTCGATGAGCCGCCAGGTCAGGTCGAACTCGAGCTGGTGCCTGGCTAGCCGCTCCTCCTCGGCGTCAGGATCTGCGTCATAAAAGTGGGCGATGTCTCCGATGTCGTCCATGAGTACCTGCCATCTTGTTGGATACTATGCGCATCCGACCACGGCGAGGCGCCTTCACTCCTCCGTGCCTGCGGTATCTGGCCACACTCTACCCCCTCTGACCTCCAGAAATGCCCGATTGATGCGCATGGCGGCCAGCTTGCCCTGCGCTAGATAGTCCTCCAGTGCCTGTGCCAGGGCCCTGGCGTGCTCCGCGCTGCGCACGACCGTGTCCGCATCCGTATCGGGGTTCTCTCTCAGCGACTCTAGCGACGCGCGAAAGGCAGCAAGGCGAGCATCTGCCGAGTCGGCATCCGGTCGCGCCAGATCGAGGGCGGATTCTGACAGGGCACGTACGGCCTCCATAAAGGCCACGTACTGCTGGCTGCGCCGCGCCATTCGGCCGATCATGTAGCGGATGTCGTCCAGCAATGCCGCCATCTCGGCGGGGTCCAGCGCCTTTCTTTCTCGCACCTGTCCCAGGATCTCGTCGACGGTGCTGCACACATCATAGAACCGAGTCTGTCCCTCCGACGGCGCCTCGTCGCTGACGGTAAGCGCGAGACCCCGCCGGGTCTCGTCAAGGCGAACCCGGGGCAGTTCAAACATGCCCCCGTCCTCGAATACGAGCAGCGGCGGCACGTTGTGGCCGCGCTCGACGATATGCGCTGCGCCGATGGCGATCTCGTGTAGAATCCTCTCGCGGTGCGGCGAGGGCGGCATCCAGCGGCTCTGGGCGTCGGACATAGGTAGTATTCTCCCTGCTCATCGTGATTTTGCCAGCATAGCATAGCACCCCAGCAATGCAACTGGCTGGCGCGCATCGATGCTGTCGCGCGCCACTCTGAGCGGCGACCTCTTGAGGTAGCCGGTGGCATAGATGCCCTCTATAATCCAGAGCATCAGGTCGCCGCAAGGAGAAGCCTGCCAATGCCCCACAATGCGCCTGCCACCAGCTACGATGACGTGCCTTACCCGGCTCTGTGCTATACGCAGACCCATCCGGACCGCCTGGCCACCTGCGCGCACCTGCTCGGCGTAGAGACTGCGCCCGTCGAACGCTGCCGTGTGCTGGAGTTGGGCTGCGCCTCGGGCGGCAATCTGCTGCCGATGGCCGCCAGTGTGCCTGAGAGCACCTTTGTGGGTATCGACCTGTCGCCCCGGCAGATTGGGGAGGCGACTGCCTCGGTGGCCGCCCTGGGCCTCACCAACATTGCTTTTCTCGCCATGGATATCCGTGAGATTACGCCTGCTTTGGGGATGTTTGACTATATCATCGCACACGGCGTCTACTCCTGGGTCCCTCCGGAGGTCCGGGAGGCTCTGCTCAGGGTCTGTTCTCAGAATTTAGCGCCCGGGGGCGTCGCCTACGTGAGCTATAACGCCTACCCGGGTTGGCACATGCTTCAGGGTTTGCGCGAGATGATGCTCTACCATATTCGAGATGAGACCGATGGGCACACGCGCGCGACCAGGGCGCGTGAACTCGTGGGCTTTCTTGCGCAGGCGGTGGGCAACGAGCGCAACCAGGCCTATGGCACCTTTGTTGACGCCTATCGCGATCTGCTGGATAAACAGCTCCACGATGCCAGGCCTCAGATCGACTCTGTCATCCTGCACGACGAACTGGCCGAGTGGAATGACCCGGTGTACTTTTACGAGCTGATGGACCGGGCCGATGCCCATGGGCTGCAGTTTCTCGTAGAGGCTGACTTCCCGATGTCCATGCCAGACAACCTTTCGCCAGAGGTCTTTAGCGCGCTGCAGGATGTCTGTAACACTATCGTCGAAACAGAGCAGTACATGGACTTTGTGCGGAACCGTGCGTTTCGGCGCACGCTGCTGTGCCACGAGCAGGTCCATGTGGATCGCACGCTCCGTACGGCACGTGTCTTTGATCTCGCAGTGGCCACGCGCGCACAGCGAAAACCTGCCGCAGAGGATGACCACGGCATCGCGCAATTCACCAGTCCGGACGGCGCCATGTTTCGCACCGACGATGCTGTAACGATTGCAGCATTCGACTATCTGGCAGCGACTGCACCGCAGGCTGTGGCCTTTGCTTCGCTTTGTGAGGTAGTGCGCGAGCGACTGGCGATGCCGGAGCTTGCCGCCGAGGACAGAAGCAGGCTGGCGGCCAACCTGCTCAAGGCGTTCTCTTACAGTGTCTCCTTGATCGAGCTGCACGCCTGGATACCGCCCTTTGTGAGCGATGTCTCTGAGAAGCCGTTGGCCAGTGCGTATGCCCGCCATCAGGCGCGCAGCAGTGACCGTGTCGCCAATTTGCGGCACGAGCGCGTACACCTGGACGCCCTGGCGCGCTTTATGCTGCCGTTGCTCGACGGTACGCGTACCCGTGACGATCTGGCTCGGATTCTGGACGACCTGGTGACAGCCGGCAGGCTCAAGGTCGCCGATGACCCCTCACGGGAAACCGATGATGCAGCAACTCTTGAGCGCGTCCACCGGGAGATGGATGCCAGTCTCGCATGGTTGGCTCGTGCCAGCCTGCTCGTGGGTTGAACCAGGCCGGGAAGCCTGCCAGAGTCAGCGGGGCTTGTCCGGCGGCGGTGGGGCCAGTACAATGGCGCCGTAGGCATAGCGAGAGGAAAAGGAGTCACTCATGCGGGTGATCAAAGCGGTCATCACAGCGGCGGGACGGCGGCAGCGTGCGCTCCCCCTGCAGACGCTGATCGACACTGACGGCGAGGAAAAGGCCATCCTGGCCATCCTGGTTGAGGAGGCATTGCGCGCGGGTGTGGAACAGATAGGTGTGGTCGTCAGCCCCGGTGATGAAGTCGCGTATGGGCAGGCGGTGGGCGCCTACCGCGGCCGTATCACGTTCGTACCGCAGGCAGAGCCCCGTGGCTATGGACACGCCATCTATTGCGCGCGCGATTTCGTCGCCGGTGAGCCGTTCCTCCACCTGGTCAGCGACCACCTGCCAATTGCGCGCGGGACTGTGGGGTGTGCTCAGGACCTGGTGCAGACGGCAGAGCGTAACGATTGCGCGGTTTCGGCCGTGCAGGCTTCCCGCGAGAGCCTCTTGCCATACTTTGGCTGCGTGGGCGCCAAGCGCGTTGCGGGCAGTGCCCGTCTGTACCTGGTGGATCGGGTCATGGAAAAGCCCACGCCGACCGACGCAGAGCAATGGCTCGTCGTTCCTGGGCTCCGTGCGGGCCACTATTTGTGCTTTTTCGGTATGCACGTGCTCACGCCGGGTGTGATGGACATCCTGACTGAACGCCTGCAAACGCAGCCGGAAGGGCTCACTCTGTCTGACGCCCTCAATGAGCTGCCACGACGCGAGCGTTATCTGGCACTGGAAAGCACCGGGCGACGCTATGACGTGGGAGCACGCTACGGTACACTGATCGCTCAAATGGCTCTGGCGCTGGCGGGAAAGGATCGCGAGTTGGTGCTGAGCCAGTTGCTAGAGTTGCTCGCAACACGAGAGGCGGATCGTGGTGATGATGTCGCCTGATGCCTTTGTTGAGACCATCGTCTCCGCCGACCCCGCCATCCGGGATCGCTCGCTGGACGTACTGTGCTCGGCATGCTCCCTGAGCGAACTTGTCCAGGCCTGTGCAGCGTTGGATCGCTTTCGTCGCACATCCTCGAACCTCTTTGAGCGTGTGCGCGCGACCATCTTTCTGTATGCGATACATCGTTTCTACCTGCCACCCCTGCTGGCGGACGCCGGGCCGGGGCGGATTCCTTACCCGGGCTATGCCCATCTGCTTGAGCGCCGGTTTGAAGAGGCCATCGACGCCTTTCTACAGGCATCGCGGGCACAGGGCCTGTTCGAGGGCGTCTGCAGCGCCCTGAGCCTGGCCTATCACCAGCTGGCCTTTCAGACGCTGGCGGACCAGGTGCGCCACAGCGTGCGGTCCTTTGCAGGCAATCGCTGGATGTTTCGCATGGGCCACCCGGCCGATCATCCCCTGAGGATCGTTCCGCCCCTCCTGCAGCGGGATCCCGCCACCGGGCTGTTCCCCCTGTTGGTCGAATCCACGCCGGTACGCATGGATCTGACGCACAGCGGCTGGAGTGACATCTTCTTCCTCGGCATGGACTATCCCGAGGGGGCTCGGGTGATCAATGTGTCCATCGA